>NZ_KB906615.1 GCF_000381525.1 Peptostreptococcus anaerobius VPI 4330 = DSM 2949 | reverse complement strand
CACTCAGACCAAGGATGGCAATATCAAAACAGCTACTACATTAAAGAACTAGAAAAGCATCAAATAACGCAGTCAATGTCAAAAAAAGGAAACTGCTACGATAACTGTATTATGGAAACATTCTTTGGCAGACTAAAAACAGAGATGTATTATGGATATGAGAGAGATTTTAAGACATTTAAAGAGTTTTCAAAAGCAATAGATGAATATATATACTACTACAACAACGAAAGGATTCAGAAGAAAACAAAATGGATGCCACCTACTTTGTATAGGTTAGCATCCATGAATGTAAACTAAATATTAATGTGTCCAGTTTTATGGGTACACATCACTAAGGTCTCTCTCTTTTTAAAATACATTATATACCACATATGCCTATCTACTATAAAAATATATGCTTATTAAAGTTCAACTTTATTTATTATAACACCCAAGTCAGACAGGTATTTTTCAAGTCCAGCATATGATATAGTCACTGTCTTATGGTTTACATTTGGATGAAAGTTTAACTGGTCTTCACCAACTAGCTTTTTCTCTATAAAGAAGTTAACCACCTTCTCCCTGTCATTTATAAGTGAAAAAGGATTTACAGAACCAGGAAGAAGATTTAGGACCTTCTCCAGTCTTTCAGCTGATGCAAAAGATAGTCTAGTAGAACCTATCTTTTCCTTAAGCCCCTTTACATCGACCTGTGCATTATCTGTGCAGCTTATCAAATAATATTTGTCACCCTTAGCATTTCTAAAAAATAGGTTCTTACAATGAACTCCATGAGCCCTGTCTTTTATTGATTCAAGGTCTGCTGCTGTATATACAGGTTCATGCTCTATAACTGAGTAATCAATACCTAGTGAATCTAACTTATCGTATATCTGCTTTTCATTTTCTAAAATCTCCATAATAATCCTCCTAATACCATTCAATATTATTTTAAATTGATTATACCATACTAACCTTGTAATCACAATTATCACACCCTTACTATTAAACAATATAATCTGCAAGTCGGACTAGTGGCTAGATCTTTAAATCAGGACACGCAACTATATCTTGTATCTAATTCTTATAACCAAGTATTTAAATTTCGATATATAGTTGATATAGCTGATATCTCCTAATATACAAATATTTTTTCACCACTTCATTTTAAAAAGCTTAGTAGCATATGTATATGAAACTTTATTAACCTATATTATGATTATATTGATACCAGATTACACATTATATAATTAAGTTTTATTTTTTTTCAAGTCTTTTTGAAGAAAAAAATCACTTGTTTTATCCTGTGAAATAACGTATACTTATTAAGGGTAAGGTACAATATATTGTAGATTAGGCAGACTTTAAATCTATATATTGTGTTGCCTCTTGTTTTTAACGATATATTGCCCCAAGAAAATATAACTTGGCAGTATGTATTAAAACAGCTAGGTATGGGTACAAATTTATATGTAGAGTTTTTAAGTTATTTTTTTGATGGTAAACTTGTTTTTAATACTCTATATAGCAAAACAGCAATTATTTATTAATTCATTTATAAGAGCTATATGGTTTTAAATGCAAGTGATATAAATATTATGGAAAGTGAGTGAGTATTAATGCTTGTAATGAAAAGAGATGGTAGTAAGGTAGATTTTGATAGATCTAAAATAAGGATAGCGGTTGAAAAAGCTATGAAAAATGGTAGTGGATTGTATCACCCAGACATAGCAGAGGCAGTTGCTAGAGACTGTGAAAACTATTTTTTAAGCCTAGACGAAGAACCTACTATTTATAAAATTGAGGGTTATGTGTATGATAGATTAATCCATTATAATCACAGTGAAACAGCGAGGGCCTACGAAGGATATAGGGCAGTTCAACAGTTCAAAAGACAAGTAAATACTACAGACGATTCTATACTTAACCTTATGAAGAAGTCTAATGAGGATGTCATGATGGAGAACTCAAATAAGAATGCCATCATATGCTCTACTCAGAGAGACCTTATAGCGGGCGAGGTATCTAAGGACATAGCTAGAAGAAAACTAATACCACCACATATAGTACAGGCACATGATGAAGGAGCCATACATTGGCATGATATGGACTATACTCTTCAGCCAATATTCAACTGCTGTCTTGTAAACATACAGGATATGCTAGATAATGGTACAGTAATCAACGAAAAAATGGTTGAGTCTCCTAAGTCTTTCTCTACAGCGTGTACAGTAACTACACAGATCATGGCTCAGGTAGCTAGTAACCAGTATGGTGGACAGTCTATAAGTATCAAGCACCTAGCTCCATACCTAAGAAGGACTAGGGACAAGTTTTACAATCTATACCTTGAAAAATACAATGATGAAAAACTAGCTGACGAAATAGCTGATGATATGATGAGAAAAGACCTAAAAGATGGTGTGCAGACTATCAGGTACCAGCTATCTACTCTTATGACTACTAATGGTCAGGCGCCATTTGCTACGATCTACCTAGAAGTAGAAGAAGGAAATGAATACGAAGAAGAGATGGCCCTAATCTGTGAGGAAATGATTAAGCAGAGACTTGAAGGTATGAAAAACTATAAGGGACAAAACATAGGTGAGGCCTTCCCTAAGCTAGTATACTTACTAGATGAATCTAACTGCCTTGAAGGTGGTAAATATGACTATATAACACGCCTAGCAGCTGAGTGTACTGCCAAGAGACTAGTGCCTGACTACCAGAGTGCTAAAATCATGAAGGAAAACTATGCTGGTTGTGCCTTCCCACCAATGGGTTGTAGGTCGCACTTGTCTCCATGGATTGACAAGGATGGAAACTACAAGTGGTATGGAAGATTTAATCAAGGTGTAGTATCCCTAAACCTACCTCAGATAGCTATCCTGTCAAAGGGTAAGATGGGACAGTTCTGGAATATACTAGACCAGAGATTGGACCTATGCAAGGATGCTCTATTATGTAGACATAAGATGCTTAAGGGCACCCTATCTGATGTATCTCCAATACATTGGCAGCACGGTGCTATAGCTAGACTTAAGAAGGGAGAAAAGATTGATTCACTACTTGAAGGTGGTTACTCAACACTTTCTCTTGGATACGTTGGTATATACGAAATGGTATATGCAATGTTAGGTGTAAGCCATACAAGTCCTGAAGGTGAAAAATTTGCGCTTGATGTAATGCACCACCTAAAGGATTCATGTGACCGTTGGAGAGATGAAACAGGGCTTGGATTTAGCTTGTATGGAACTCCAGCAGAGTCACTTGTTTATAGGTTCTGTAGGATAGATAGGGCTAGGTTTGGTGAAATAGAAGGCGTAACTGATAAGTTATACTATACAAATTCATACCATGTCAATGTATGCGAGGAGATAGATGCCTTTACTAAACTAAAATTTGAATCACAGTTCCACGGTATATCTACAGGAGGATGTATATCCTACATAGAAGTTCCAGACATGACTAAAAATATTGAAGCGGTGGAGCAGGTTATTAACTTTATCTACCACAACATACAGTATGCTGAGATAAATACTAAGCCAGACGTATGCTACAAATGTGGCTACACTGGTGAAATACAGATAGATAAAGACCTTAACTGGTATTGTCCTTCTTGTGGAAACAGGGATAGGGATGAAATGCAAGTTATGAGACGTACTTGTGGTTATATTGGTACTAACTTCTGGAACAAGGGACGTACACAAGAAATAAGTGAGAGAGTATTACACTTATAGATTCATATTGAATAGATACTCATAATATATTGTTTTTGTTTACCATTCATATATATATAATATGAAATTAATATATGTATTTTAGATACTAAATAAAATAATATAGCAGCGGTTGAAATATTAAAATGGCAATATGATATCATATTGCCATTTGTTTTTTGGGGAGGTTTTAAATGAAGTATACAACTATTAGAAAACTAGATGTATCAAATGGTCCTGGTGTCAGGGTGACTCTTTTTGTATCGGGATGTACACATAAATGTGAAGGTTGCTTTAACGAAGACCTACAGGACTTTAATAATGGGGATGATTGGACCAAGGATACTGAGGATATGTTTATAGGCTATCTTAAAAATCCTGTCGTAGTCGGTATAAACCTACTTGGTGGTGAACCCCTACAACAGACAATGGATGATAGCCTACTAAATCTTTTAAAAAGAGCAAAAGAAGAATGTCCAGACAAGGATATATGGATGTGGACTGGCGATGTATTTGAAGATATTATAGGAAATGAAAAGAAGATGGAACTCCTAAAATATGCTGATGTCCTAGTAGATGGAAGATTTGAGTTGTCTAAGAGAAATATAAAACTAAAGTACAGGGGTTCAGAAAACCAGAGGGTCCTAGATGTTGTAAAATCCATAGAAAAATCTAGACCTGTTAAGTTAGATAATCAATAATATATATCAGTAGATAATTAATATTTTTTAATATCGAGATATAAGAAATTGTTTACTAAATTAGTTTCTATGGTATAATATAAATGTAGTAAATTACTATCTAATAGACCAGATGTATTCTGATTACTAGTTTAGAGAGTATATTATTTCTTACTTTAAGACTAGTTAATCTCATTGGAGTATAT
Organism: Peptostreptococcus anaerobius VPI 4330 = DSM 2949; assembly: GCF_000381525.1. GTDB lineage: Bacteria > Bacillota > Clostridia > Peptostreptococcales > Peptostreptococcaceae > Peptostreptococcus > Peptostreptococcus anaerobius. The sequence goes on along the minus strand of NZ_KB906615.1, from coordinate 48,345 downwards.
GGTTTTATAATAAAAACAATTTGAAAGGATGAATAGACATGAAAGTAGAAGCAGCACAGACAGCTTTAGACGTACTAAGAGAAATATTAGAAGAACAGGCAGAAAAGCCAACATCAATAAGAATGTATTTTGCAGGAGCAGCTTGTTCAGGTCCATCATTTGGTCTAGCACTAGATGACAAGAAGCCAAGTGACGTAGCTTGCATGGTTGAAGAATTAGAGTTTGTAATGGATGCTCAGGAATATGATCAGTTTGGAGACATGCTAATCCAGGATATCGGCGGTGGATTCAGAGTTATACCTGAAAAGCTAAAAGATATGGAAAGTGGATGCTCAGGTTGTTCAGGTGGATGCCACTAATAAGTAAGAATTTAATCAAGTTGAGGGCTTTTTGTCCTCAGCTTTTTTATTTGCTAAAATAGATTAGATGACATATCTATGTTATAATATAACTAATGTTTAGAGAAAAATTTATATTGCAAGGAGTTATTATGAGAAGAAGACGTAGAAAAGACGCTGATAAAAAATTACTATCCTATAAGGATTATATAATAAATGGTATGGTTGAGCAGGTATTTATTGAAAGTAAAGATGAGGACCAATACCTAAATCCTTTTGACAATAGGGTATTTATAAAGAATGAAGTGTATAAGAATATAATAGAAAATTACAGGGGCAAGTGGTCTCAAGTATTCGAGAACGACAATCCAATCCATATCGAAGTAGGTACTGGTAGGGGACAGTTTATCACTAGCCTAGCTAAATTAAATCCAGATATCAACTATATAGCCCTTGAAATAAAGGAAGAAGTCTTACTTAGGGCTGTAGAAAAAGCAGACAAACTAAAGCTAGACAATATCCTATTCTTGTGGGGTGGGGTAGAGTTATTCGACCTATACTTTGAAGATAAGGAACTAGATAGGGTATATATCAATTTCTGTGATCCATGGCCAAAAAAGAGAAATGCAAAAAGAAGGCTTACAAGTTCGCTATTTATTGATCTGTATGACAAGAAGTTAAACAATGGACAGATACACTTTAAGACAGACAATAGAGACTTGTTTGAGTTTAGCCTAAATGAATTTTCGTCAAAAGATTTGAGGTTGTCTAATATATCCTTGGATCTTGCAAAGAGTGATTTTGAAGGAAATGTAACTACAGAATATGAGGACAAGTTTATGGGCTTGGGGATGCCTATCTACAGGTTAGAGGCAGAGTTTAGAAAGTAGGTAACTTATGAACCTTATCTTAAATACACTAAAGTCTAGTCTTATATACAGCCTAGCCTTTATATTTTCACTTCTTATATTTGGACTCTTTTTCAGCATAATAGAAAAGAAAAACTCCTCAAGTATATATAGGGTTTTTGGCAGAAAAGGTCTGGTTATAACCGGCATGATTGGCACTGTAGTGCATGAATTTAGTCATATGGTATTCTGTATTATTTTCAGACATAGGGTAGATGAATTTTCACTATTTAGACCTATGAAATCTAGATATGATGGAATTATGGGCTATGTCAACCATTCTTGCGACCGACGTAGCCTATACCAAAATATAGGGAACTTTTTTATAGGGATTGCACCGATTATATTTGGAACAGGGTTTTTAATATTATCTATGGCAATATTGCTACCAGGACCTTTCTACAATATAATGTCTTCCTTTAATAGATATATGGTATGTATGTCACATATACAGTCCCCACTAGATTCAGTAAACGTATATGTAGATATTATATTGACGATACTATCAAATCTTAGTCCGCTTAAGCAAGATAACTTTATAATGTATATTATCTTTATATATATAATGTTTTCTACCAGTAGCCATATGGATCTTAGCAAGGAGGACTTACAGAATAGCAGCACTGGATTTTTTGCTTTTTTTGTATTTATTTTTATTTTAAACTTTGTATCTATACTAATAGGAAAGGTTAGCCAGGTATTTATATTAAAGATTCTTGTATGTATATTTGGATTTTTGACTGTGGGCTTGATATTTGCCATTATTACAATGACCATATCATTTTTACTAGAATTACTATTCGCAAATTAAATAATGAGATTAAAAAAAGGAGTCACTACTTTAAACAGTGGCTCCTGATTTTACATATGATCTAATTTTCTTGACTTTCAGGAACTTGTTCTAGTGCACAGATAGCTGCATCTATATTAAAAACGGGGCATATAAATTGCTACATACATTTCTGTTTTTATGGATAGATTTGATATAGCTTTTACTTATCAAATTAATAAGTATGTACAGGAGAGTATCTGGACCGCAAAAGATAACTATTCTTTAAATGTATATTTAGGGAATAGTTGCTAGCTTATTATTATACTAATGATTCATTTTACTATTATATGGCGTATATAGATAATTCGTGATATAATATTAATAATGAAAATATGGAGGTACGATATGAGCATCAAATTAATAATAGATTCTGCATCCGATATTTCACCTGATGAAGCTAATGAACTTGGCCTTGAGCTAATGCCGCTATTGATTTCTTTTGACGATATGGATTATAAAGATGGAAAGACGATTTCTAAAACGGAATTTTATAGACAGCTTAAGGCGCATGACCAGCTACCTAAGACTAGCCAAGTCACTCCTTATGAATATGACCAGGTGATTAGTGATGTTGTATCTAAGGGCGACACTGCAATTATTATTACATTGGCATCTACACTTTCAGGAACTTGTTCTAGTGCACAGATAGCTGCATCTAACTATCCTGATGACAAGGTATTTGTTGTAGACAGTATGAATGTTAGCGTTGGTGAGAGAATTCTTATAATGCACGCACTAGACCTTATCAAGCAAGGTTTAGAGGCTGCTGAGATAGTAGACATACTAAATGAAAAGAAAAAGCAAATAAAACTATTGTTTTTGGTGAATAGCCTAGATTCCCTTTACAAGGGTGGTCGTTTATCAAGGCTAGAAACTATGGCAGGTTCTTTCCTCTCTGTAAAGCCAATTTTAGCACTTGAGGAAGGTAAAATTGTAATTGCAGGTAAAGGAAGAGGCACTAAAAAATCTTGCCACACTCATGTAGAACTAGCAAAGAAATACGGTGAAATTGACTTTTCTATGCCTATATATATGGCATATTCTGGTGATGATGAATCTATAGTATACAACAATTCAAATGCATATGAAGAGTTATTCCAAAAGCCAATTGAAGAAATTGGTCTTACTATTATTGGGTCTACTGTAGGTACTCATGCAGGTGTTGGGGCCATAGCAGTTGGATTCTTTGCCAAGAATTAGATAGACATAAGAATTAAATATTAAAAAGCATTAAAAGAGTGATTAGTCAATAATCACTCTTTTTTACAATCCATCTTCTCTATTTTTATAGTATATTTTAAGTTATAAATTGGATAGTCCACCCAATAGATAGCATATTTAAAATTATAATTTGGATAGTCCACCCAATAGTTATTCTACTTTAAATTATAACTTGGATATTACACCTAATAGATAGTCTACCTCATCTTTGCCAGTTGCCCAGCTAGTACAAAACCTGATACAATCTTTATCTTCGTCAATATTGGCCTCAATATTATAACTGATATTATTATCATCTAGAATTTTTTTCTGACCTTTGCTAAGTATTGGGAACTGCTGGTTGGTAAATGACTCAGCTATAAATCCTATACCCCTATTTTCTAGGGCGTTTTTTATCATGATTGCGTATTTTACTGCATTTCTTGATTTTTCTATATAATTGTTGTCTGTAAATAAGTAATCAAATTGAATACCAAGGAGTCTACCCTTTGCAAGTACTCCTCCATTATGCTTTGTGATACAGTTAAAGTCTAGATTGTACTTTGAATTAGTGAAACAAACAGCTTCACCGAACATGGCACCACACTTAGTTCCTCCTATATAGAATATATCCGTATATTTTGCTAGGTCTTCTAGACTGATATCGTTATTTTCTGATGCAAGTGCATATGATAATCTAGCACCGTCTAAATAAAGAGGTAAATTGTGCCTTTCACATATAGACTTGATAGCAATTAATTCTTCCCTAGTGTATAGGACACCTCTTTCTGTAGGATGGCTGATGTATACGGCTCCTGGCTGTACCATATGCCAGTCACCTTTAGCAAAAAACTTAGTCAAATAATCATCTAGTATATCTGGATATATCTTAGACTCGTCATCTTTCTTGATGTCACCATTGGATATGGCCAATACCTTGTGACCTACGCCCTCAACTGCTCCAGCTTCATGTACGTTGACATGGCCCAACTGAGCTGCAACAACACCCTGGTGAGGTCTAAGTATTGAATCTAGGACTGTAAAATTGGCCTGAGTACCTCCAACTAAAAAATGTACATCAAGATCATCCTTACCACATGCTCTTGCTATTTTTTCACTGGCTGCCTTACAATATGGATCCAACCTATAGCCAGATGTCTGTTCCATATTAGTCCTTGTAAATATCTCTAGTATCTCTGGTATACATCCCTGTGAATAGTCATTTTCAAATCTATACATATAATCCCCCCTTAAATATATTATTAATAGTATACCACAAGTCAAAATTAATACTAGTCTTAATTATAAATAATACTTGAATAATTCTCACAAATAAGTTAGTATAGAGTAATAAAGATTTAAGGAATAGTTGTTTTAATAGAAAGGAGTACTATGGCTACTAGAATTAATAATAAGTCTTCTAAACCAGACAATATAGTAATAAGAGATAACAATATAATAGATGAATGCAAAAAACTAGAATCCCAACTCCCCTCTTTCTTAAGGGACTACTTTGTTTATCTTAGGGGGGCCGTATCTGTTACTACAAGACGTGCCTACCTAATGGACATAAAGTTTTTCCTAGATTATCTTATAGACACTGACCTATATACATCTGCCAAGTCTGTATCGGATATATCTATAGATGATTTTAAAGAAATCGGTGCTCGTGACATCAACCTCTTTATAGGTGACTACTGTAATAGGTACTACAAAAATGTCAACAATGACAGGATCTTATACGAAAATAACAACAAGTCTCTTGCTAGAAAGAAGTCTTCCCTATCTACAATGTTCAAATTTCTGTTCAGAAATGAGCAACTGGATACTGATATAACTTCTGGTTTTAACCCTATCAAGTTACCAAAGCCACAGCCAGATGCAATCAAAAGACTAGAAATAGATGAGGTTGCAATAATGCTGGAAGCTGTAGAAACAGGAAATGGCCTAACTGACAAGGAAAAATACTATTGGTTAAAAACTAAAAAAAGAGACAGGGCTATCCTAGTCCTATTTATCACTTATGGGTTGAGGTTAAACGAGCTAAGAGAACTAAATATATCTTCATTTAATTTTTCAAGGGGTGAATTTATGATCTATAGAAAACGTGGCAAGGAAGTTCTAATGCCAATTAACAAGGCCTGTGAAACAGTTGTAAAAGACTATATAGAAAATGAAAGGCCCAGTGATGATGGAATAAGTGAAGAATACCAAGATGCCCTATTCTTGTCTCTTCAAAAGAAACGAATGACTGCAAGATCTATAAGAGACTTAGTTAAGAAATACACAGCCATAGGCATGAATACATCAAGATCCAAGGGATATAGCCCCCATAAACTTAGGGCAACAGCAGCCACATCCCTTATTGAGACTGGTTTTTCCATATACGATGTACAAAACCTTATGGACCATGACAATGTAACCACTACCCAGTTGTATGCTGCCCACAGAAAAAATCTTAAAAGAGATGTTGTCGAAAACTTTGATTGGCTTGATGAAGATAAGGTGCTAGGAAAAAAGTTATAAGTTTCTCCTATTTACTTGAACACATGTTCTCAATATGTTATAATTTTTTTATATGCTTATGGAGGTTAATATATGTACGAAGAATTAAAACAAAAAGATATAGATGTTCTAGCCTATTTGAAAGACCATTCATCAAGGTATGGCTACCCACCATCTGTAAGGGAAATCTGTAAAAAATTAGATATCAAGTCTACATCTACAGTATTTGCCATTATAAAGAGACTGGAAATGCACAACTATATTAGAAAGGACCCTACTAAACCTAGGGCAATAGAAATATTAGATAGGGATACGGAATCTTCTTCCTTAAACTACAATGATGAGGTTCTAAGACTGCCACTTGTAGGGCAAATAGCTGCTGGTAGCCCTATCCTAGCAGAAGAAAATATTGAAGAGTATATAGCACTTCCATCATCATATGTCAAGAATGGTAGCTCATTTATGCTAAAAGTAAAGGGTGACAGCATGCTAAATGCAGGTATTTTGGATGGAGATTATATAATAATAGACCCATCAAACAAGAATCCGTCAAATGGAAAAATGGTCGCAGCTCTTATAGATGGTGATACATCTACAGTGAAAACATTAGAAAGAAGAGACAATAAAATAATACTAAAGCCAGAAAATCCTGACTACCAACCTATGATATTCGATACTAGCCAAGTATCTATATTAGGTCTTGTGAGCGGAGTTTTCAGGGTTATATAATAAAAGCCTTCCTTATGCTTATGCACTTGGAAGGCTTTTATTATATCTAATTGTTCTATGTTACTTAACATGCCCTTATTTATAGAAGTCATTGGCATTAAATACTTCTATAATCTTTTCATAAAGAATGATACTACAGCTACGACAATTACTGCACCCAATATAGATGGTACCAATGCCATACCTGCAAGACTAGGACCCCAGTGTCCAAATACTGACTGACCTACTGAAGAACCTACAAGACCAGCTATTATATTAGCTATAAATCCCATAGACTTACCTTCCTTAGTTATTGCACCTGCTATTGCACCGATGATTGCTCCTACTATTATTGACCAAATCATGTGATTCCTCCTTACTTATTAAGAGAACTAAAAACTATAATTTAAATCCAATTAATAATTTTTCTTATTATGTATATACCCTTTAATTAATGTATTAATCACAATTTATAAAAAAAGACACCCAAGATTAAAATATCATGAGTGTCTAAAAATATATCGAATTATATTTAAATATTAGAAGTTATATCCTTCCTTAGCCAGCTTAGCTTCAAATTCCTTATCGTCTATGTCAGTTCTCTTACCTACAAACCTAATACCAAGCGCCATAATTACTATAGCTACTGGTAATACAATATAGGCTGGAACTCCCATACCTGCAGGTATATAACCAGCTACAACTGTCACTACTGCAGTGAAAATTGAGTAAGGCATCTGAGTCTTAACGTGGTCTATATGGTTACAACCAGCTCCCATTGATGAAAGGATAGTTGTATCTGATATTGGTGAACAGTGGTCACCAAATATTGCTCCTGTAAGAACTGCTGAAGTAGATACTATTACATATGCCATATCTGGATTGATTGAGTGAGCTAGTGGTATAGCAAGAGGCATCAATATACCCATAGTACCATATGCTGTACCTGTTGAGAATGATATCACAGCACCTAATCCAAATATTATACTTGGTAGTAAGAATGGTGGTAAAGTACCTGATAGGTAGTTAATCATAAACTTAGCAGTACCAACTTCCTTGATTACTGAAGATAGTGACCATGCAAGCACTAGGATAACACCTGTGATCATAAGAGTCTTCATACCATCTATCCATACTTCGATTGATTCTGATAATGTGTATATCTTCTTTATCTTTGCCATTATCATAGCAACTATCGATGAGAATAGGGCTGACTGGAATAGTGCAACTGATGCGTCAGATGCTGAATAACAGTCCTTGATAGATGAGAAAGAGAACATGCTCTCAGATACACTCTTGATAAGTTCCTTATCCTCACCTGCCATGATAGCAGAATAACCACTATAGTAGAAGGCTACTAGAGATGATACTATCAATAAACCAATAGGTATAATTGCATTCCATACATTTAATTCTATACCTTCCTTTGGTGCCATATCGTCTAATTCTTCAACACCCTGGTCTAGGTCATCGGTCTTTACAAGACTTCTCTTTGCTATATATTCAGCCTTTCTCATAGGTCCGAATTCCCTTACCATGACAGCACTTAGGACTATGAATACTAGAATTAATATATTATATAGTCTAAATGGTATTGTACTAAGGAATACTCCAAATGCATCAACATTAACATTTATTGATTTGAATGCATCGTGGATTAGACCAACTTCAAGTCCTATCCAAGTTGATATGATTGCAAGACCAGCTATTGGTGCTGCAGTAGCATCTATAACGAATGCCAGCTTCTGTCTTGATATGTTCATCTTGTCAAATACCGGCCTCATTATAGGTCCTACTATTAGTGAGTTGGCATAGTCATCAAAGAATACAAATATACCAAGTAGTAAAGATATCAACTGGGCTCCCCTAGTAGACTTTGCCTTATCAGCAAGGGCTTCAGCTATGGCCTTTGCTCCACCCATCTTACCTACTAGGTTGATTACACCACCTATACACATAACCTGCATGATGATACCAGCATTCCACGGGTCAGCAAGTGATGCAAGTGCCCTAGATATGAAATCTAGAAAAGATAGTGGTATAGCAGCTATTATGCTTTCTCCCTTTACCATCTGTAGGATAAAAGATCCGGATAATACACCTAAAAATAGGGATATAACAACATTCTTTGTAATGAATGCAAGCACTATGGCTAGTAGTGGCGGTATTATAGTTATTATACCTAATTTACCTGCATTTGCCTTTGCTATAGAATCGATGTCTGCTGCAAAAGCGGGTGCTATTGTCATAAATAAAATTGCGATTGTGGTCATGAAGACCTTAAAACTTCTCCTGTTCATTTAGAACCTCCTTATATTCTTTTAATTAATGGTAATTAATAAAAAGCCATGGTGGCTCTCATAAACAGAGGGCCTAATATCATGAGCATATAAAAATACCTCGGAGCTAATCCGAGGCATTATAAATACATACTCAAATGATAGCTCAACACAGTTTCCCGTGACAGTTGCACACATATTATATGTACACCCAGCAATAAGACCCTAAAGCAAATCTTACGCTTCGGCGGATAATCCTTTCACTGGGGATGCTTTAACCCTTGCTCCAGTTACTCTTAAGACCCGCGCCTCTACCTTCTATTAATTTACAATTACTAGTATATAACAAGATACACATAAAATCAAGCTATTTCACGAAAATATTTAAGTATTAGTAAAGTTTTTTAGTTTTTGTAAAGGATTGACTCCCCCACAAACTAGTCTAAGTTTAGCTTTCTGTTGAGTATATAGTATGTTATAGCATATAATACTGCTATTTCTATCACAGTAGATACTATAAATCCTACCTGTAACTTACTTATAAAATCTACTACTAGCCCCACTCTTTCTCCCATCTGTGCAGTAGTGGCAGATGCATCAATGTTTTGTGCTGATGCTGTTTCAAATTTGTCTATCAAGGCTTGTGTACTGTCTTTACTAATCACAGTGTAAAGGTATGTAGATGCCGTATTGAATACTATAAAAAATGCAAAAGCGAATATATTTTTATGCTTCTTTAAGCCTGGTAGCTGACCAAATGACAATGATGCGTATATTAGGAAAATCATGTCAATTATGGATACAAGCACTGACACTATAGTCACTATTATTCCAAGGTATACACCAGGATACTTAAATACATTATGTATAAATTCTATTCCCTTTGGATCTATCTTGTTAGCAGAAACTGTGGTACTAACAAGGAAGATCATTACAAAAGCACCAGCAACTACAATAGTTGATAGTATATTAAATATCAATAGGACAAGAGCCTTTGACCAAATAACTGTATGAGTTGATGTAGGTATTGTAAACATAAGATAACCTTCATCTCCAAGCAATGATGTATTAAACCTAGTGATAGTAAATATAAACTGGACAACACCCAAGGCTATACAAGCTACAAAACAAGCTACAAAAGATCCTATACCTATTTTTTCAAGTATTGCTACTTGAGTACGTGCAGTTGTAAGAGACATTATAGCCCCTATAATAATTATTGCGTACAAAGTTAAAAAGTACTTATAAATAGATTTCATCTCATATTTCATCAATTTACCTAACATCTGAATTCCTCCCTAAAAATAGCGTCTATAGATTTATTGTATTTCTCCCTAAGGTACTCTGTCTCCTCATGCATAAGCACCCTACCCTCATTTACAAATATTATCTCATCACATATAGTTTCAATATCGCTAATCAAGTGGGTAACTATCAAGAGACTTGATTCCTCTGGTAGGTTTGTAAGTATAGTCTTCATGATATAGCTCCTCGCAGCTGGGTCTACTCCTGCTATCGGTTCATCCAAGATATATAGGTCTGCATCCCTTGACATCACAAGAACTAGCTGGACCTTTTCTTTTGTACCCTTTGACATAGTCTTTAGTTTGTCACCTAACTTGATATTCATATCAAAGAGCATCTGCTCTGCCTTGTCCTTGTCAAAGTCTTCGTATACATCATCAAAAAACTCTAATATATCCTTTACCTTCATCCAATTATTAAGGTAGGTTCTCTCAGGTAAGTATGATATCCTGGCCTTTGTTTCTTTACCAATGTCGTAGCCACATACCCTTATTTCACCTGATGTTATTGGTATAAGACCGTTTATTAATTTTACTAGTGTAGTTTTACCACATCCATTTGGCCCTAGGAAACCGACAATCTTGCCCTTTTCTATTTCAAATGTCATCCCCTTTAATACACTCTTTTTACCGTATGATTTTCTAACCTGGTCTACAGACAGAACTGTATTTTCACTCATAACTTCTACTCTATTAATTGACATCTTTACCCTCCTTGAACAAAACTTTTTTGTAAGCATCTAGTATATCCTCATTGGTAAATCCTAGATCATACAATGCCTTTATCGACTCCTCTATCAATACCTGACTCATCTTGAACCTCTCCTCTTTAATTAGATTTGTATCCTCTGTTACGTATCTTCCCCTGGTCCTTTGAGAGAACAGGAGTCTCTGGTTTTCTAATTCTGAAAGTGCTCTTTGGATAGTGTTGGGGTTGATTTCAAACTCCCCTGCCAAGTACCTAACTGACTCTAGCTGGTCACCAGGCTGGTAATCACCAGATATAATTTTCTTTTTAATTATATCTATAACCTGTAGGTACAAGGGCACGTTATTATCAAAAACGTATGCCATGTCCTTCCTCCTTTAAATTTACTTTTGTATTACTGTATTATTGTACTAACTCTTTAATACAATAATACAGTTTAAAGAGAATTATGTCAAGGTGTTTTTGGAAAATAATAGATATAATATTATACTACTAGTCAATACACTCTTTTTACCTATATTTACTAGCTAAAAAGGCCATTTACATTTATGTAAACAGCCTTTTTATGATCGCTTTGCAATTCTTTACTTTAATTTAATACAAAATCCTATAGACACATCTCATATATTTTCACTACATCTTCCGGTCTTAGTTCCACCATTCCCTTTATAGAGTCCTTACCCTTCATAGCTTTGACAGACATCTTCTCAAAATTTTCCCTACCTATACCTAGCTTGCTAAGACTCATAGGTATATTCATTTTATTTGCAAAGAAGTCTTCAGTAAGGTCTATTGCCATATTAGCTATTTGAAGCTTGTCTAGGTTTTTGTCTATGCCCCATACATTTACGCCATACTCTACAAACCTATCTATGTTGTCCTCGTTTAACACATACCTCATCCAAGCTGGTGTTAGGACTGCAAGGCCCTCTCCATGAGTCACATCATAAAAGGCTGACAGTTCATGCTCCATTGGATGGACTGACCATGCATGGCTCGCACCCTGGGCAAGTAGTCCATTGATAGCCCAAGTAGATGCCCACATAAGATTGGCTCTTGCATCGTAGTTTTCTGGTTGAGCTAGGGCTATAGGGCCATAATGAATACAAGTTTTAAGTATAGCCTCTGCCATCCTAGCCTGCATATATGCATCATTGGTATTAAAGTAGTTTTCAAATGTATGACTCATAATATCCGCTACCCCTGCTGCTGTGTGCTTGACTGGAACTGAATACGTATACTCAGGATCCAAGATTGATACCTTAGGTACTGTACATGCTGCACCTGTTCCTAACTTTTGGTTTGTTGCCATATCAGATATTACTGCATTGGGGTCCATTTCAGAACCAGTCGCCGCCAAAGTTAGGACTGAAAATATTGGTAGGGCATCCTTCATAAGTTTCTTGTCTACAACCAAATCCCATGGATCCTTGTCATACTTGACACCTGCAGCTATGACCTTGGCACAGTCGATTGATGAACCGCCTCCGACTGCTAGTACTCCACCTAGGTCGTGCTGTCTGCAGAGTTTTATCCCCTCTCTTACTGATTCTATTCTTGGGTTTGGATCAACATCAGCTAGCTCAACCCATTCTATCTTATTTTTTATCAATTCATCAGTTACATCCTTGTATATGCCGTTCTTCTTAATTGACCCACCACCGTAGACCAACAATACCTTGTCACTGTATTCAAGTATATCCTTACCTAGATTTACAACCATTCCTTTACCAAAATGTATTTTTGTGGGTATCTGTAGATTAAAATTATACATAGTTTCCTCCTATAAAAATATATATGCCAAGTCCCTTACCACATGATTCCTAGTCCTATACTAGTCACTATAAGGGCTAGCAAGTTATTTAAAAAATGTCCTATAACAGATGCTCCGATACTGTTTGTCTTCTTGACACCAATAGCCAAAAACATACCTAGTATGGCCGTAGTAGGTATCTTGAACCAGTATACGTGTAATATACCAAATAACAGGCCAGAGAAGATTATAGCTGCCTTATCGCCATCTAAGAGCCTATACAGCCCAAAGCTACTTTCTCTTTCCATAATAGATGTCTTGCTCTCTCTTAGGCTAGGATCATCTGAGTACTTTTTGTCTATTGATTTTTTATTGGAAAATGCAGACAAAATAAAACCTCTAAAAATTGCTTCTTCACATATGGCTGGAGCTACTGCTATTGCAATTATATTTAAGACCATATTATCACCAAATATAACTTTATTCAACTGTTCACCGATTTCTTTTGCACTTGGTGAAAGTTTCATTATTAGTAAAGAAAGTGCCCCCATAGCAATAAAGGCGACAAACCAAATCAAGACACCATACAGGGCTTTTTTAGGTCCAATCTTGTTAAGACTATAGACCTTTTTAAAGTCCACTCTTATATACCATGAATATAGGACTACTATGCCCAGCATCATGACCTGACTAAGTAGTATGCCCACCGTTCCATAGCTCACCTGTATATAGGAACCTAGAGTAAGTAAATATACAAACTCAAGGGCAAAAATCAATATGCCATCATTTATACTAGGCATAGACTTTGGCTTGATATTTCGTCTTGCATTTAAAATAGATATACCCTCGCCGCTTCCGAAAAGTATATTCTCAGACTTGAATATCTTGGAAAGTATTGCTAGGGCCATGGCTATATAGGCAACATTTGATAGCAATACAAATCCCGCTAGTCTAGTGTTAACCTCCATAAAGAAGACAGCCTTTAGGAGCATCACGACATTTACAACCGGTATTAGGGCTGTAGTTGAGTCTAGCTTTAGCATAGGTATCATACTTGCATAGGCTGGTATCATAGTCACAAGCATAAGAGGTGTTAGATAAGCCTGGGCCTGTTTGTAGTTTTTGGCAAATGAGCACACACACATACTAATCGCTGATATAACAAGCGTGAACATAAGTAATGATACCAGTGTTATAATTATCGGCACTATCATCTTGTATATATCAAATTTCATCTGCATACCGTCCATCATCTTGCTGGCAGTCATATAGAAGTAATAGCTTGTTAGACCCATAGATACTAGGTTCATCAGGGCAGACATTATAGCAGTAAAGGCTACTGATAGGTACTTGCCCGCTATTAGCTCTATATTTTTAATCGGCATGGTAAGTAGTGTCTCCAAAGTTCCTCTTTCTTTTTCTCCAGCTATCATATCAGCTGCTGGATATACTGCACCCGATAGTATTCCCATTATGAGCATAAAAGGAATAATCCTTCCTATTAGTCCGCTTGCTTCTTCTTGTGATTCAGCCACCGATTCATTTGTATAAGATATTGGATTTAGTGTATTTTGAGGATCTAATCCAGCTGATTTTATACTAGCCTTGACTCTCGTGTCCTTGTAGTCATCAAGAATTTTATTAACTCTTTCTTTTAAGAGACTAGACTTGTCTGACCTTGTATCTACAAATACCTTATAAGTATTGTTTTCTTCTCTTTTTATGGCTATATCGTAGTCTTCCTTTTTTATACTTTCTTTTATATACTTTTCATCTGTACTCTTCTTGTAGATACTGATCTGGCCTTGGGACCTTGTCTTGTTTCTATCCTTGCTTTTTTCTATGTAAGTGTACAGGTCCTTGTCTACACTTTCGTCAATCAAGAGTCTTATCTCCTGCTTTCCCATATCGTCTATACTAGCCATCATAACCTGTGATATACCAACTGTCAGCAGAGGGTACATAAGTATGGGTAAGATAAACATCATGAATAGGTTTTTCTTGTCTCTCACCAACTCCAAAATTTCTTTCTTAAATATCTCTTTTATAATATTAAATCTCATTTTCCCCTCCTATATCTGCAAGCTTTATAAAGGCATCCCTCAAATTGTCAGTTGAAGAGTCCTCCATGATTTGCTTGGGACTTCCACTAGCTATAATCTTTCCCTTATATAGGAAAACAATCTTGTCGCAAAGAGACTCAGCCTCTTCCATATAGTGAGTTGAATAAAGGACAATCTTGCCACTAGCCTTCTCATTTTTCATAAAGTCTATTATGCCCTTACTCGAGATGACATCTAGGCCCAGTGTAGGCTCATCAAAAATATACAACTTTGGCGAATGTATAAGACACCTAGCTATTGAAGCCCTCTGAGTTTGTCCGGTAGATAGGTTTTCAATCCTATTGTCAATGAAGTCTCCCATCTTCATAAGGTCTACAATATTTTCTATTGATTTACTTATTTCTTCCTTGGTCATGCCATTTAGACTGGCAAATGTAGACATTATTTCCCTAGGAGTAAGCTTTTTGTATAGCTTGGTATTGCCTGATAGGTAGCCTATATTCTTCTTAAACCTGTTTAGGTCCTTTGCAGAATCCTCCGAATCAAATATTACTTTTCCATCATCAGGTGTTAGTATACCACCTATCATCCTCAAGAGTGTTGTCTTACCTGCTCCATTTGGACCCAGTATACCCAGTATCTCTCCGTCACTTGCACTAAAAGATATTCCATCTACAGCATTGAACTCAACCTGCTTATTTTTCTTCTTTCCTTTATCATTTATATATTGCTCGTTCTTTATAAATGTCTTTTTAAGACCCATTACTTCAAGCATTTTTATACCTCTTTCATTAAATATAATTATATTTTAGCATATAAATATGTAAATCATAATCTAATTATTACATATAAGATATGTTTAGTCAAATTAAATAAACTTTTTAAACTAAAGACCAACAAAATAATTAGGTTATTTACAAAGCAGATAAATTGTATTATAATCTATTTGTAAAGAACACGAATTTATTCAAAATTAGTATGAGTGATGATTAAGCAGGTGATAAAATGAAAAAAAACACTAAATTCTTTGAAAAACACATTATATCCAAGCTTCCAAGTATAGGAGTTGTAAGAGAAATTTTCTATAATGATATAAAAGAAATCAAAAGAAACAGAATAGTGACCATAATAGTAGTTGGTCTTACAATTATACCATCCCTTTACGCCTGGTTTAATATAGAGGCATTCTGGGATCCATACGGCAACACTAAGAACCTTTCAGTAGCCGTTGTTAACGATGACAAGGGATATCAATTTAAGGACCAAGACCTACATTTTGGTGACAAGCTAGTAGAAAACTTGAAAAACAACAAGAACTTGGACTGGAATTTCGTCTCAGACAAAGATGCCCAAAAGGGAATCAAGACCGGTAAATACTATGCAATAATAAAAATACCAAAAGACTTTACCAAGAATCTAACATCGATAACAAGAAAAGATGTTAAAAAAGCCAGCATAGAATATACAACCAACGAAAAGACAAATGCAATAGCTGAAAAGATAACTGACCAAGGAGCCAACAAGATTCAGGCTAAGATCAGTGAGATTCTAATAGGTACTATAAGCAAGTCTTCGCTTGCGGCAATAGGTGGCACCTCATCCATGATAGGTGACATCAACCCCAAGCTTGATACAATGAAGACCAGCCTCAAAAACCTAGACAAACAGCTTGTAAACCTAGAAAAGGTAACAAAAAATGCCAAGTCATCAAATGAGGACATGAAAAAACTACTATCCTCATCCAACAATACCCTTGTAAGTATAAAAACTAGTCTAGATAATTCTAGAAGACTAAGTTCAGATATCCAGTCAAGTCTTAACCAGGCCAACTCAGATATCAACTCTGTAGGTCCTCAGGTCAAGACTAGCCTGAAGAGCATATCTAGACTTATAAATACGTCAAGTTCTTTGGCTCAAAGTCTTGGAAGCCTTTCAAGCTCAAGCAGCCAGGAAGCTATTAGGCAAGTGAGTAAAATAAAATCAAACATAGACCAGGCATCATCAAGGTTGTCTAATGTTATTGACCTAATGAATATATTTTCAACAGGAAATACGAATATTTTAAATGCAGCAATAGCTAGGTTAAATAACCACTACTCTGACTTAAATAATGCCAGTCAAAAGCTAAGCAACATTATAGATTTGATATCTAGGAGCAACCAAATAAACTCTGATCTAATAGACCAAGTTGCGTCTATAACTAGTGATTTAAACGATAAGACAAATAATATTATACTTGATTATGATGACCTAATTACAGGTCCCCTAAACAAGGCCAAGTCAAGTAGGTCAGATATTCAAAGAGACCTAGATTCAATTATAAGGTCTACAGAAGGAATCTACCCAGCAACTAGTAACTTTATCAATAACTTGGATTCAATGAACAAGAATATTGATTCAACACTGGGAACATCTCAAATCTCTATAGACCTCCTTAGAAGTCAAATAAAAGATTCTCTAGAGATGATTGACAAGCTTGAAAACAACAAGGACCTAAAAACAATAAATGATGTCATAAAAACCAATATCCTAGACAGGGCTGATTTTATTAAAAAACCAGTTGAAATAAAGGAAGTAAAGTTGTACAAGATGGCAAACTACGGGTCAGCCATGGCTCCATTTTACAGTGTTCTAGCAACCTGGGTAGGTGCCCTTATCCTTTGTACCCTTATATCTACTGATCCGGGAGACAAATACAAGCCTCTTGAAAAATACTATGGTAGACTTACCCTATTTTTAATATTATCTATTATTCAGTCGCTGATAATATCAATAGGTGACTTAGTTTTACTTGGTGTTACTGCAGCAGATCCCTTCCTATTTATATCCATACTTATGTTGTGTAGCGTATGCTTTTGTTGCTTGATATACACCCTAGTATCCGTATTTAAGACAGTAGGTAAGGCCCTATCTATGTTCCTACTTGTAATACAAATAGGTGGGTCTGGCGGTACATTCCCTATACAGATGACTCCAACCTTCTTTAAGACTATCAATTCATTTATACCTTTCACATATGGTATAAACGCTTGTAGAGAGGCTATAGGAGGAGTTTACCCACCAAACCTATACCGAGACTGCGCAGGACTAGTTGTGTTCGCCATCATATTTATAATCTTTGGCACAGTATCCAAGGATATCATAAATAGGAAGTTAGAACCCCTATCACATAGGTTTGAGAGCAGCTTTTTAATGGAGTAGGATAAAGGTAAGTAGGTGAAATATCATAAATATAAAATAAAGCTAGCTTATTAAAAATAGCATAAAAATAGCATAAAAGAATATAATATTAGAATAATATGTAATTAAAAAGGACTCCAAATGGAGTCCTTTAATATTATATTTAGTTAAGTTGGTAGCTACTCCTCTTTAAAGAAAGGCTAAGAACATTGTATAGTACCAGACAAGCTACCATATTGAATACTAGGGTTGGTAGGACAACTGATACAAACAGAACTCCAAATCCTCCTGGTAGACCTGCCATTAGGTATGCAACAGTTAAAAATACAACTCCACTTACCAAGGTACCTATAGCTGTCATGCTCACTACTGCTATCTGGTCTGCCTTTTTACCGATTCTATTCATAACTGGCAACATATAAAGTGACTTCATAAATAAGTACATAACATGCATAGTTACCACCTTATCAACAAAGTTTGGTATCTGACCCATAGGAAACTTTGTCGCTAGGGCTGAAAATATAGCTGTTATAATGCCTGATACTAGGCAAGTCTTATAGTTTTCTCTATTTATTACCATTATACAAAACAACATCACTAGGGTCATATCTGGTGTGATACCTGCAGCCAAGGCCGGCAATACCTGGTGCAAAATAAAACCAATACCTAGCAATATTGCATTTAAAATCATCTTCTTTGTGTCTATCGTTCTTCTTTTCATTTATATAACCTCCATTTACTAAGCTACTATTTAATAATATCATTATAAAATATATATTACCATATTATTTCTAAATTTTTCTGAGTCTTTATCTCAGACTAGACATAACTACTATAAATTTTCCCATACTACTATCTAAATTTCACAACATACTATCACCTCTAGAAAATATTTATAGTTAATCAAAATAAAAAAAACTCCGCCCTTGATATAGGGCGAAGCATAAATTCGCGTTGCCACCTAAATTATGTACCAGTCTGTTGCTGTCAAATACAATTACAAACCTATACATATCTCATTATCAGGAACAATCATTCCCTATCCGCTATAACGTGCAGCCCACGGTGAAGTCTACTATTATTTCGATCCACTCCTCCAAGACCCATTCGCCCAACTCCTACTACCGACATTCCACCACAGTCAGCTCTCTATTAATAGTACCATTGAGTTACTAATTCTCTTCATCAGATTAACTATGTAATTATAATAGGTCATTTTTTTAGTATTGTCAATATCTTATTTGAATTCTTTGTATTTTTTTTCATGAAAACTATCTAATTATATAGTTATCGCTATTCTCTTTAGAATATTTGGCGAAATTGTCTTCAATAAATGAATCTAATTCAAGTTTAACTGGCTTGTTGTTTTTAGCTGCAATAGAAGACGCCAATATACCAGCCATAGGTTTGTCGCAATTAATGTATGTATAGCCTGTTCTATTTGAGAATAATTTGTCTATTATCACTGATGATGTTTCTAACCTATTATACCCACTCAATCTATTGGCCTCTATACCATTCTTTACAAGCTCCCTATAAATATTGTCTGATAGTGTTGATCTACCACCTACTAAAATAGCTCTTGTAGATATTCCGTTTCCTGTTTTTAGTCTATCCGGTTTTGCATTCTTTTTAAGAAGTTCCAAAGAATCAGGTCTTAACTTGTCTTTTGGTGTCAATAAGATCGGTGTCTTTGTACTGTATGCATATGTGGCTATACTTGGAACATCAAAGAAATATTCTCCGTTGGCAATTGAATATATATTTGCTCCTATTTTCTTGGCTATATTCAATGATGTATCATACCTAGACCTTCCAGAATAATCTATTATATTAAAACCTTTTTCTTTTAGCTTATTTATAACCTTGTCGCTTATCATTTTGGAACCTGATGTTATATGAATATTCTCGGCCTTAAGATCGTATAATTTATTGAGAAGGTTCTCGTTTAATTCTTCTCTCTCTGAAAGCAGTATAGGAGCGTCAAGGTAACCAGCAAGTCCTGCAGATGAAAGAGAATCGGCTACAGAATCAGCACTTGCCAAAACAACATCCTTAGACCTTGCAAATCCTGCATCACATATAGATATAGAAGAGTTCACTTTCATACTAGCCTTACTATCATTGTAATGCAAGCCACCAACATAACCCTCTTCAGTTACCTTCATTGAGTTTTTGCATAAATTGATGATTTTGTCTTGTATATTCTTGTCTGTTCTAAATACCCTAGTTGAGTAAGAATCCTTGCTTCTAAGATACAAGCACCCATTGTAAATATTATTCTTAGTATCTGAGTAGAAACCAACACTAAAGTCCTTGCCAGAAATATAGTGAGGGTATCCCTTGTACTCCTGTCCCTTAGGCACTTCCTTCATCTTGGAATCCCTCAAAAGACCTATAATTTCCCTTACTAGGTCCTTATCATCCAACCTTATACCCTTTCTAGCCAATTTGCCGTATCTAATTTCAGGGCTGTTTTCAATACAATTAATTAGTGTTTCTTTTAAGTCCTTGTCACTTGAGCTAATACTATTGAAATCTAAGTGTTCAGCATAAGCAAGGATAGGGCTCATAATATTTACTGCCATAACCGTTGTCATTACTAGCGAAGTCTTCTTGAATTTCATACAAATACCTCCTCTTAAAATAAACAATTATTATATACTTATAAAAAATCTCTATGCTATTAAACTAATAATAACATAGAGATTTTTTAATTGCAATACAATATCATTCTTTTATTTTACTATTAAGTCCCGAAATGCATCTTAGCTAGATTACTGTTTCACAAACCTATAAAATCTTTAAAAGACCTATTACATATTAGTAAATGGATTGATGTATATATCCGACTTGAAAATTTCACATCCTTCGCATATATACCTGATAAAGTCGATTATTGACTCAGCAAATATATCCTCAGTTCCAAAATGACCAAAATCAGCCACCATAACACCCATCTCTTTTGAATCTATTGCCTGATGGTACTTCATATCCCCTGTTATAAGCAGGTCTACATTCTTTTGGTGACACATCTCAAAGTATTCTGCACCAGATCCAGTTACAACCGCAAAAGACTCAATATTGTTCATAGGGTCACCTACTAGCCTTATATTTTCAATCTTTAGGGCTGCCTTTAAGTTCTGCAGGAAGTCTAGGGCCCTAAGTCCTTCACCTAGTCTAACAATCCTACCTAGTCCATATTCCTTAGTTACAGTAGTCTTTGTCGCTGCATCATAAAATTCTGCTACACCAACCGGATCTAATATCTCGCTTGGCTTATAAGACATCAGCTTTACAAAATAGTCATTTAAACCATTTTCAGCTACATCATATGATGTATGCATACAATAGACATTTATATCATTTTTTATCAATTTATATATTAACTTTCCCTTTAGGTCCTTATTTGTTATCTGATTGACCTTTGAGAACATAAATGGATGGTGGGATATTATTAGGTCAACTCCCTTTTTTACAGCCTCATCAACTGTATCAGATGTTATCTCTAGGGTCAACATTATCTTATTTACATCAGAGTCTAAATTACCTATATTTAGGCCTGAATTATCCCACGAATACTGAAGGTTCTCAGGGTATTTTTTATTTATTTGCTCTAGTATACTTTTAAGTTTCATTACAAACTCCTTTCAAATAAACCTATGCTCATGTAATTATATTTTCTTCTTCAAGGCTTTTATTACACTCAGCTTAAAATTTATTTCTTTTTTTCTTTTATTTATTGTTTCATTGTCTATATTGGGCATCTTGTCCAAAATAGATGAGTACTCATGTAGTTTCCTGTCTATAAACCCTTCAACTAAGTCTTTTGGATTGTTAAATATTAGTTTTGGAATCTCATAAGAAAGGTCTAGGATGATTTTTTCCATATCTTTTTGATTAATTTGACTATGATCTTCTTCCTTAAAGCCAAGATAAAAATCTCTATATGAACTTGTTTGATAATCCAGTCCCCTATATCTTACAACTAATATTTCGTATATCCTAAAATCCTCTCTTACAAGGTGTTCAGACTCTATCTCATATCCAGACCTATCAAGGTATTGCCTAAGCTCTTCTTGGGCCTGCATTGGCTGTAGAATCAGTTTTTCAGCGGCTATAGCAGTGCTTCTTCCCGCCTCTAAAATCTCACTGATAAGGATCCCTCCCATACCAGCTATTATAATCTGGTCTACCTCACCTGGTTTTACAACTTCAAGACCATTACCCAACCTAAGCTGACACCTGTCTTCAAACCCTAGTTTGGAAATCTCAGACTTGGCATTGTCAAGCGGTCCTTTGTTTACATCTGTTAAAATAGCTTCACTCACAAGGCCCTTAGACATCAAATATGATGGTATATAGGCATGGTCCGTGCCTATATCTGCAATCTTCTTTCCTGGATCTACCAGGGAAGATATTTTTTCTAGTCTAGCTGTTAACTTCATTTACTCTCCCCTACAATTAAAAGGGTACATACTTACAGATAACCATAAATACATACCCAAATCTTCAATCTAAAAATACATAGCATTCAATCAGATGCTCAAGTAGCTCTAAGCCTATTAGTCTAAGTAGTCACGCAACTTCTTAGATCTGCTTGGATGTCTCAATTTTCTAAGAGCCTTGGCTTCTATCTGACGGATTCTCTCTCTTGTGACGTCAAACTCCTTGCCGACTTCTTCAAGAGTTCTAGCCCTTCCATCTTCAAGACCAAACCTCAACTTAAGTACCTTCTGCTCTCTATCATTAAGAGTATTCAATACTTCCTCTATCTGCTCCTTAAGTAGTGAATAGGCAGCTGCCTCTGCTGGTGCAGGTGCATCTTCATCAGGTATAAAGTCACCAAGATGTGAGTCTTCCTCTTCACCTATAGGTGTCTCAAGAGATACTGGATCTTGTGCTATCTTCATTATCTCTCTTACCTTATCTTCTGACATATTCATTACCTTGGCTATCTCTTCTGGCTTTGGATCTCTTCCTAGCTCCTGTAGTAGCTGTCTAGATACTCTTATCAATTTGTTGATTGTCTCTACCATATGGACAGGTATTCTGATAGTCCTAGCCTGATCAGCTATAGCCCTAGTTATAGCCTGTCTAATCCACCATGTTGCATAAGTAGAGAACTTGTAACCCTTCTTGTAGTCAAACTTCTCAACAGCCTTGATAAGACCAAGGTTACCCTCCTGAATCAAGTCAAGGAACAGCATACCCCTACCAACGTATCTCTTTGCTATAGATACAACTAGTCTTAGATTGGCTTCAACCAACTTCTGCTTTGACCTCTCATCACCTTCTGACATAAGTCTAGCAAATTCAACTTCTTCATGTGGCTTAAGTAGTGGTATCTTACCTATCTCCTTTAGGTACATCCTCACTGGATCATCGATACTGATACCCTTAGGTACAGCTATCTCAGCTGTCTCTGTTTCTGCAGTTTCGGTATCTTCACTTGATTCTTCGTCTATAGACTTGATATCTAGGTCGTCTGGCTCATTCAAGTTTATATCGGCTTTAAATTCCTTGTCATTTATTACTTCTATCCCTAAATTACCTAGGGTTTCATATAGGTTTTCTGCAACGTCCTTATCTAAGTCCTTGTCTTGAAATGCTTCCATGATGTCGTACAGGGTTACAGATCCTTCTTTCTTACCTTTTTCCAATAATTTCTTTTTGGCAGCCTTGTTTATTTCTGCCTTTTCATTTGTGATATTTTCAGCCATAACTAACCTCCTTCCTAGAATTTTTTCAATGTCTTGTTTTCTGCTACAATTTTTAAAGCTATTTCCATAATTTCTAAGTCAACCTCTTTCGCTTCCTGGCTATTATTTTTTATTGTCTTTCTTCTGTTTTCCAAAATTTCTTGCTGTTTGAATAATTCCTCTAATCTTTTTTCGGAGCTTTCCCTCATAAAGCTATTAATTATCTTATCAACCTCGTTTAAGTCATTGAATTCGACATTTAGCTTTACCCTGCCAAGCTTCTTGATATAATCAATGTCAATATCATCTGAATATACATCTTCAAGCTTGATGCTCCCATCCTTACTTACTTTAATGCCCTTATTATCAACATTTGAAACCTTCTCATAGATCTTTTTGCTATTTTCATCTGAAAAATCCTCAAGGCTAATCTTAAGAGGCACTGTATCTCTAACCAATCGGCTATCGAGCATTGCCCTTATTAGATTCAATTCTATAAATTTACTGCCATCCTCAACAACACTGACCTTTTGTGGCCTATGTAAAAAAGTATTGGCAGGTTTTTTATCATCTCTTCTCGGATAGTTCCTAAAAGTCATCCCAAACTCAGACCTTATTATATCTGAATTAGTACCCGTTATACTTGATAGGTAGTCTATATAGTAGTCCTTTTCTATAGGGCTCTTAATCCTCTTTACAATCTTAGATGACTCTTTTATATAGGCTATTACATCCTTTTTATCATCCATATTGTAAGACTTTCTCAGGCTATCCAGCCTAAACTGGTTGGCCTCAATAGCCGTATCTATCCTGTCTAACATAGCGTTCATACCATTTGCTCTAACAAACTCATCTGGGTCCTTATATGAGCCTAAGTTTAGTACCTTGGGCTTTATACCTTGTTTTTCTAATATGCCTATTGCCCTCAAACTGGCATTTACACCAGCGTCATCTGAGTCATAGGACAAGATCATATTATCTGCAAAGCGCTTTAAAAGTACCGCCTGGTTATCTGTAAGAGCTGTACCTAGGGTAGCAACTACATTTTTTATGCCAAATTGGTGAAGGGATATCAAATCCATGTAACCCTCAACCAGTATAAGAGTCTTATCATGACCTATACTCTTTCTTGCATAGTTAAGACCATATAAATTATTTCGTTTGTTAAATAACTCAGAGTCAGGTGAGTTTAGGTACTTGGGCAAAGAATCATCTAAGACTCTTCCACCAAAACCTATCACATTACTCTTATAGTCAAATATAGGAAACATTACCCTATTTCTAAACTTGTCATAATAGTTTGTCTTGTTCTTGTTTTGGCTGACAAGTCCAGCGTCAAACAATTCCTCTAGGCTATATCCTTTTGACACAAGATAATTTTTGAGGCTATCCCAAGAATCTGGAGAATAACCTAATCCAAACCTCTTGATTGTCTTTACATCCAAGCCCCTTTTCAAAAAATACTTCAGAGCAGGATTATTAGGATTGTCTAACTGACTATAGAAGTACCTAGCTGCTTCAGTATGCATCTCTTGGTATCTCTTAATCTTTGCAAGTCTTTGCTTGGTTTTTTCATCCAAATTAGTATTGAACTCTATTCCCGCCCTATTGGCTAGGAATTTTACAGAATCCATAAAATCTAGATTTTCCTTTCTCATTATAAAGTTGATAACATCTCCACCAGCTCCACATCCAAAGCACTTAAAAATCTGTTTGGACGTATTGACACTAAATGAGGGTGTCTTCTCATGATGGAAAGGACAAAGACCCTTATAATTTGAACCAGAAGGAGTCAACTTTAAATAGTCAGAAATAACATCTGCTATATCATTTCTAGCCTTTACTTCATCAATAATATCTTTTATATCGTCCATGTATATCAACTTCCTTCTGTCTAAATAAGTAAAACTTAGTATGTTTTACAAAATGTCAATCTTCACTATAACTAATTTCGACATTTCTTGTATAAATCCTTTTTTTTTACATAATTTAAGCAATATAAATATAAAAAATCAATATATTTCCTTAAAATATGTCTTTAAACAAAATTTTTATATTAAGGTTTCTTAAGTTAGCAACAAAATAAAATAGGAAGATGGTTTCTTCCTATTTGTCTATACCAGTAAAATTTTGTCTGTACTAGTAAAATTAATTATTAAAACTCAATATTTGCAAAGACCTCGTCAAATGATTTATCAAAAATACTAGGCTTGTCGAACTTCCAAGTACCTGTGTAAACTGGCTGTGAATTCAAGTAAAAAACTCCTGTTCCGTGCTTCTCACCTTGAACAAAATCACCTTCATAGTACTTGTTCTTGTTCCATATATACTTGCCCTTACCATGAATCTGGCCCTTTAGCCACTCACCACTATATACTAGCTCACCCTTAGAATTGAAACATGAACCCTCTCCGTCCATCTTGCCATCCTTAAAGTCTCCTATATACATATAGCCATTCTTCCAAGTATATATACCCATACCTTCTTTGGTTCCTTCTTCCCAGTTGCCAAGGTACTCGTCGCCATTATTGTATTTCATTCTTCCAACACCATTGCTCTTGTTGTCTACAAAGTTACCTATGTATTCATTGCCATTTGAGAATGTGAAAGTTCCCTTTCCTTCCCTAATACCATTGACAAAGTTGCCGATATACTCTGTATTTATATTGCCCTCATCATCTTCTTTTGGCGCAAATATGTAAGAACCTATCCCTATCATCTTGCCATCAAGTAGCCTTCCTATATACATATCCCCATTTGTGAACCTGTATATCTGAACCATATCATTTGCCTTAGCAGCGCTGTTCTTATCTTCATCTTCTAGTATGTCTAATATGTCTGCTAAGTTTTCGTTTTTAGACAACTCTTTCTTTGTGTTCTCTATATATTCTTGATTTGCTTCTTTATCATTCGCAGTATCATTCTTTGGAGTGACACCTAAGAGATATTCTTCAAGTTCAGAAACCTCTTCATCTGAAGCAAAAATGCCCAACTTTAAAGCTGTATTCTTTTTTAATTTGAACATCTTTAGGCTCTTCTTTATATCATCTATCTCTCTAAAGTAGTTGCTATAAAGTTCAACATAGTTTTTTGATAAACTCAAATTAACTACCTCCATTCATTAAAAATAAGCTCAATTTACCACTCTATATATTATAGTACACTTACTAGTATTTTAAAATACTTATTTCAAATAAAATTGTTTTTTTATCTAGATTATATGTCTTTTGCTTTAAATCCCCTACCCTTTACTTCTGTAATGTCACTAACAGATATAAAGGCCTTCTTATCATGCCTAAAAGCTATGTCTTTTATCCTAGGTATTTCACTCGTTAAAGCTACTGTATATACAATCTTCTTTGGCTTCTTTGTGTAGGCTCCTTCAGCATTTAGGAAGGTAACCCCCCTTACAAGGTCTCTCATTATGTCTTTTGCAATCTTCTCAGGCTCATCAGTAATTATCAATAGTGACTTTTGATAATTCATAGCATCCTTGATAAAACCTAATGCAAGAGAACTAACATAAAATCCTATAAGAGTATATAATCCAAGAGTAAGACCAAAAAATGCTGTTCCAACCATAACAACACCTACATTAAATGCAAAGTTGGAATTTTTGATCTCAACATTACTCTTCATCTTGATAATAGCACAAAGTATATCAGTACCTCCTGTAGATGCCCTAGCCCTAAAGACAAGTCCTATACCTAAACCGTTTAAGAAACCACCGAATATAGTCTGTAAGAACATATCATGCACTGGTATAATGCCACCGACATTTTGGGTCATACCCAATATAAAAGAGTATATAATCATATTTATCATACTCATAATACAAAAATCCTTCTTAAGATATATAAATCCTAAAATAAAAATTGGAACATTGATCAAAAATGTCATCAAACCTACATTGACACCGGTTAAGTAGTTAATAACAGTAGCAAGACCAGTAACTCCACCACTTAGTAGGTGAGCCTGCCTTAAAAAACCATTTACTCCTACCGCCGAAATACTCAATCCTAGTACCATAGTT
Source organism: Peptostreptococcus anaerobius VPI 4330 = DSM 2949 (assembly GCF_000381525.1). Taxonomy (GTDB): domain Bacteria; phylum Bacillota; class Clostridia; order Peptostreptococcales; family Peptostreptococcaceae; genus Peptostreptococcus; species Peptostreptococcus anaerobius. The sequence continues at coordinate 20,831 of NZ_KB906615.1, read as the reverse complement.
GCCATTCTAAGACTAGGGTGTTCCTTCAATCTATCTCTAACCTGACTCATAAATCCTCCCATACTCTAAACTTAATTAAATTTTTCTTACACACTCAATTATAGCAGATATTTAGTCATTTAGTGACTATTATATAAAAAAGTCCTAGAATATCTAGGACTTAGTCATTTTTTTATTATATTGTTCTTATATTCCTCTACCAGGTGAAACAACTTGTCCAGTAGTTCCACCAACAGCTGGTCCTGACTGCTGATTTGGACCACGTTTAGCACCTGGATTAGGTTTAGCTGCTGGCTTAGCAGGTCCTACTTTTATAAGACCTACCTGGGCTGGATAAGTACTTATGGCAATCTTTTCAGTCTTTACTGTATTGCCTTGTTCGTCCTTAAATATTCTATATGTTGCTACACTATATCCAGGTCTTCCATACTTGACTACTACTTTTTTACCTGCAGGCACGCTAGCATCAACAACTGTCTTGTTTCCACCACCGAATGATCCCAACATCTGAGTAGATATATCTATTTTCTGGAAATCTTCTTTAGAGCCATATATCTGAGAATGAAGCTTGCCATTTAGAGTATAGTTCTTGATATATACATTGTGTTTGAACGGATTTTTAAACTTAAAGTCCTGACCTGGGTTACCGTCAGCTACTGTCGCATCACGGCCCAAGTCAACATAATCTGATGGTATAGTATGGTTTCTTCTAGTTGTTATTTCCATACCAGCTAGGAGTGCAGCATTAAATATAGTCGATGAAGTCTGACAAACACCACCGCCAATACCTGGTACCAGTTGACCACTCTCTATTACTGGTGCAACCTTATAACCCCTTGCAAGGGTCTTGTCTCCTGTAAGACCATTAAAAGAGAATTCTTCGCCCGGTTTTAAAACAACACCGTTAGTATCTCTTGCAGATTTTTCTATATTGTAACTTCTACCTGCAACACCACCGTAGTTTGTTGAATAAGCTCCCAACAAGGTATCTATTCCCTTAAGGTCTGCTGCTTTAAACTTAGCTTCTTCTAGCTTAACAACTAAGTCAATATCAAAATTATCTTTTTTAAGTTCATTTTTAATCTTAGACTTTGATGCCAATACTTTCATTTCTCTACCTGATTCTTCAGGTATAACACTTGTTTTTTCATTTTTGTATTCTAAAGTTGCATTTTTTACAGGGCTATCCAACTCACCCTTAATTTCAACTAGCTTTTCTTCTAATTTAGCATCACTATAGTCCATTTCAAGTGGTACGCTAGTCTTTTTTCCAAAGTCAGACCTTAGCATAGATATAGAATTGGAGAAAAAGCCACCATCCCTATTTACCCTATATGCCTTGTCAACTGTCTTTGAAAAGTCTATATTAAGGTCAATATCATCAACAGATACAGTCCAATATTTCTTGGCGTGTTTTAAGTTAATATTTTTAAACTTAGACTGACTATCCAAAGCCTTAAGAGCTTCTGCCTTTGTCTTACCACCTAGATTAACACCGGCAATACTTACATTTTTAGCTATCTTATCCGACGAAACTTGTGCAGACAAGATGCCCGTTCCAATTGCTAGTACAGCAACAACTACCCCTACAGGTATTATTACCTTCTTGTTTTCACTTAAAAAACTCATATAATTCCTCCGCTAAATTCTTACCTAATATAATACAAATAATTTCTATATAGTATAGTGCTCAAAAAAGCATAATACTAAAAATAATAGTATAAAATACTATTATTAAAAGATACCCCCTAATCAATAACTGTAATCTCGAAAATTTCATTTTGTTTTATATCAATATATAAACATCAAAATTTTCAAAACTTATCTATACTTATATTAACATGAATAAGAATATATTTGAAATGTTTTTTTTCAATTTGATAAAAATATAGGTTGCGTTTTCTAAACCATATGGTATAATAGAACATATAGGAGGTTCGAGTATGGAAAAACAAATATTTATAAGCAGATTAAAACTTGCTATGAAAACTAGATACATAAGTCAATACAAGCTTTCTAAACTAACAAAAATCAACAAAGGTTCCCTAAGTTCGTATATGTCAGGTAAATACCTTCCAAAACCTGATAAGATATTTATTATTGCAGATGCCCTAAATATTAACCCAGACTGGCTAATGTGTAATTCAGAAGAGATGGAACTTTTAGAAACATATAAATCAAGTGAACCGACAAGTCTTAATATACACTCATACCCCCTTATAAGTGGATCAGTATCTGCTGGAATTCCGGACTTGATAGACCCTCAAGAAGAATTTGACTATATAGACATTCCTGATAGTATGCTAGGAAAGTACAAGTCTAGAAAAGATATGGTAGTTATGAAGGTAAATGGAGAAAGTATGAATAGGACCATACCAGACGGTGCCAATATTCTTGTTGCTAGAGACTATGATATCAAAAGTATTTCAACTGGAGATATAGTTGTATTCAGCCATAATTACTCATATTCTGTAAAAAGATTTACCAACGATAAAAAGAATAAAAGATTTATTTTTAGCCCAGAAAGTTATGATGACTGTTTTAAAGATTTAATAATATCCTATGATAATTCGCAAGAACTTATACTTATTGGCAAGGTTGTATTCTATAGTGTGCTCTTGTAAATTAACAAAAAACACAGTGAATAATCAAATCCACTGTGTAAATATCTAAATTATGAAACTTTGCCTTGTGACTTCTTGTTCTTTCTCCTGTTGTTAAGCCTTGCTCTTTCAAGTCTTTCTTGTTCAAGCTTGATGATAAGTTTCCTATTGATAGGAGTAAACAGCTTATCACAATTTTTAGCCATCTGAGCAGCAGTACAAAGTCCAATAACTCCAATTATTATCCAAGTATAGAAGCCAAATGAAGCTTTAACTCCAAGAAAAGCATTCAAAATTAAAAGAGCCATTGTTACTGGAATAGCAGTTATAAATGAAAACACGACATACCTAAGTGTACGACTCCAAAAACTCTTTACTTTTACAATTAGGTCTCTCACGTCTTCACCACCTTCCAACTTACCCATAAGTGAAATAACTATTTGAAATATATGATACTTACTCATATATAATAACCCAAAAAGTATACTAACTTATAAATCTAAACTCTTAACATAAATTAACCCTACCAATATAATAACAAATTATGACACTTTTATCAATCAAATTTTGAATATTTGTTATAAATATTTTTTCATGGTCTATATTAATGACTCTTTTGCTAGTTTATCGGCCAATTCATTGTAATCAACACCCGAATGTGCCTTCACTTTATAAAAATTGACCCTCAGTCTATTCTTGATACCATCATAGAATTGCTTATAATTTTTAGTACCTTCTTTATTTGTCTTCCATTCTCCTGTGCACCACTTTTCAATGCCATTGTAGTCAAAATATAGGTCAAGTGTGTCATAACCATTTTCAATCGCATATTCCATAGCTATCATAGCACCCTCAATTTCACCTGCTACATTCCTCATCGATATATTCTCCTGGTTTTGACCCTTCCTTGAAATTGTCTCAACCACCTTATTGTCGTTAATTATTACGATACCAGAACCATAAGTGCCTTTAGATGAATCAAAACTACCATCAACATATGCCTCTATTTTTTGGCTATTACCCATAACAATATCTATATGTTGATTCTCTACACTGTGACTAGTCTTTTCATGGTCTATAGTCTCTAGGTTTTCAGACTTATTATTATCTTTGCCATCTACCCTATCTTCTCTTGCCTTAGTTCTGTACTTGTCTATATCACTTCCTAATAGGTAATCTATAGCTTCATAAGGGTCTTCAAAGGACTTGTAAGATGCATTTGAGTATCCACTAATCATTTCCTTACAATCATTCCAAGTCAGGAATATACCCTTTTTTCTTCCTTCTTTTACAACATAAACTTTTTTCATTTAAATCTCCCTTGTATTATCGTTAACTTATATTTTAACTCAAATCCATCTTACTTTCCACCTTTTTGCCAATTAAGTATACAAGTATAAATACAAGAAGAGTAACTACAAGCTTAGATGGGTTCTTAACGAATTTATGGTAATCACTTCCCAAGTAACTGATTGTAAATAACATCATAAATTTTCCTGCTACCATAGGTGGCAAAAATCTTTTCACATCTATCTTACAATAGGCAGCGGCTAGTGTTGTCAATGAGCTGGGCAAAAATGGTAGTGTATAAAATAAAAGCAAGAATTTAAAGTCAGACTTTTTCACTTTGGCTATCATCTTATTAAATTTGTTATTCTTGTCCATTAATTTTGTGAAAAATGACCTATTCATCAAGTGCTTTAATATTAAAAATACCGAAAATGCACCTGCACAAGATCCCAACCAAGTGATAGCAAATCCTAAAAATAGACCATTTATTGCTCCGTTAGCAGCCCCTATTACCAGAATAGGTATCATTGGTATAAAACTTTCTATATAGGCCAAGAAAAATCCACTTATAATTGAGAGAACCATGTTATCTTGGGCCATATATAATAATTTATCTACATTTTGTAATATCTCCATAAAACCTCCGTTTATTATTTTTTTCATTTACCTAGTCTATCAACTAAGAAAAATCTATATGATTGAATTTAAAAAATATATATGCTTAAATTAAGTATCTCAATAAATTTAAACTTAGATTGATTTGATATTTATATATTAGTTACCCAATTTTTATCGGTCTCAAAATTATATACGAAAAAACACCACCTAATAAATACTTATATACATCTATCCAAACTTTATAGTTTTAGAATAGTAATATATATAATACCTATCCAGATGGTGTTTGATTTAATTATTAAGCAACTGTATGGGCCTTGACTGTGTTATTTAATATGTTATCTAGTATATAGTTTGTCACAGTATTACAAATATAGGCTGCATACTTTAAGTCATTTTTTTCATAGTTCCCATTTGACTTGTATTCAAGGTATAGCATATCAAAGAAAGTATCAAAATTTTCTAGATGTGATAGTCTATCATCCTTTAGGTAGTAATCCTCTGCCACCTTTGTTAGACCCCTCTCATACTGAACGTGTATATACATACTGTGCTTAAATTCCCACCTTTCACTATGGGCCACACAGAAAAAATCTGCCAAAAAGTGACAGATGACACCTATCTCCTGGGAGAAACTAGACTTGCTATATAGCTTTTCAAGACTATCGAGGTTAAGACTGCTCATCTTTTCAATCTTTGTCTTGATCATTGTATACGACTCATCTAAGTAATGTTTCTTAAGCTTGTACTTTGAAACTATGTCAGGTTTTATATTACCATATATAAAATTATTTTCACTAAGGAAAAACTGTTTAGTCTTATCAGTATTGTCTATTAAAGACTTTGATAGGATTATGTGTGTTTTCATCATCATATCTATCACCTCTCTTCCTATTGAAATATTTTCCCTGCCATGAATCCCTTCTCTTGAGTTCATCATCTATAGCATTTAGAACTTCCCATTTTTTTAGACTCCACATAGGTCCTACTAGGTCTTCTTTTTTGCCATCACCAGTCAACCTGTGAATCACCATTTCTTGTGGTAGTATCTCTAGCTGGTCGCATACAATCTTGACATAGTCTTCCTTTGTCATAAGGTCAAACTGTCCCTTGTCATATTGCCTAGCCATTACAGTGTCCTTTATCACATGAAGAAGGTGTATCTTTACCCCTTGTATATCTAGCTTGGATATAGCCTTGGCTGTCTCAAGCATCATATCGTGGTCTTCACCAGGAAGTCCGTCAATAATATGGACAACAACATTTATATTCTTAGACCTCAACCTATTTACACAGTCTAGAAATATAGCATAGTCATGCCCTCTGTTTATCCTTTTTGATATATCATCATGTATTGTCTGTAGACCTAGCTCAACCCAAAGATCAGTCCTCTTGTTTAGGTCGTCTAAGTATTCAAGGACATCATCCTCTATACAGTCTGGCCTAGTAGAAATAGATAGGCCTACTACATTGTCCTGTTCAAGTATCACCTCATACTTGTCTCTTAGTACTTCTAGAGGGGCATAGGTATTGGTAAATGCTTGAAAATACCCTATGTACTTTGCCTTAGGCCACTTTTTTTCCATCATCAGTCTCATAGCTTGAAACTGAGTTACTAAATCATCTTTGGGATTTCCGGCAAAATCACCTGATCCCTCTTTACTACAATATGTACAGCCACCCCTGCTGATACTTCCATCTATGTTAGGACAGGTAAAACCAGCATTGATAGATACCTTAAATACCTTTGTATTATACTTTTGTCTCAAATAATAGTTCCAAGTATGGTACCTTTTATTTTCGATAGCGTACTTAAATTTTTCCATTTGTTAAAACCTTCCATTTTCTATCTTTATCCCGATACTGATAAAATACACACCTACCAGAATTGCTATAAATGATAGTATTCCCACTATAAACTTTGACAAAAATAGCGGTGACATTATCAACATCAAACCAACTAATAATTTCACCAAGTCAGTCAAGCCATAGTAAGGCAACATATGTCTTTTATAATCTAGATATTTCTTTATCTGGATGGACAATAGCAGTATGCCCAATACAATAGATGCTACCATATTGACCCACTTAGGCCAAATAATAAGTAATATAGCCATCAATAGGCAACCATATAAGTAGTATCTTTGCTTTCTAATATCGGATTTTGCAGCATACTTAGTCAACTGGTTTAGTTCCTTAAGTGCCAACCACGCCCCATAGAAAAATACTAGTGACAAGCCCCATGAGAATATATTAATACCCATGTACTTTCTAGTAGAACAATAGATTCCAACTGCAAGTAGTGTCACTCCAAGTATTATAATCTTTTTTCCATCCTTGTTCTTGTAAAAATCATTTAAGTTAAAATTAAAGATATAGTTCATATTTTCCTTCCTCCAAGACTTTAGCTAACACTAATAATATTGTATACTTATATTATACCCCTATTCTTGAGCATTTAAATCAATTATCATTTTTATAGCATCTGCTACTGAAGGAGTTTCAAAGCTAGCAGAAGACTTTACAGCAGGACTTGAGTTTTCCATAGCAAAGCTGTATCTAACATTCTTTAACATACTGATATCATTGGCAGAATCGCCTATAGTAGATACCTCCTCTAGACTTATACCCTCTCTTTTGCATACCAACTTGATAGCATCAAACTTTGATATTCCTCTTGGTACAATATTTAATGTTGTTTCACTTGAAGCATATACCTCAACATCTGGTCCAAGTGCAAGAGAAAACTCACCTATCATTTTGGCCAGTTTTTCAGGGTCAGTACAGACAACTCCTATATTTCCTACCTTTGATTCATATACTTGTCTAGTTACTATAGTAGGGTCAATAGAAAATCCCCTACTTAAGTATTCAGCCTTTGAACCATCCTCAGGCATTATAACCTTGCCATCATATTTAAAATATATTACCTCTTCTTTTGGGTCAATGAAGTCAAATTTATTATAAGTTTCTATAATCTTGTTTATACTTAAGTCACTTAAAACTCCCCTATAGAAACACTCCATCTTGTTATCATATATATAAGAACCATTTTCTACTATTAAATAAGAATCTAAGTTAAGGTCCTCCATTATTGACAATGAATGGTCTATTACTCTACCAGTGGCTATATTAAACTTGATACCCGCTTCTTTGGCATCCCTTATAGCCTGTTTGTCCTTGTCAGAAATCCCATCCCTGTACAAGGTCCCATCCAAGTCACAAAATATATTCTTTATCATAAACTCCTCCATATCACCTAATCTATTAATACTTTTCTTACCTGATTTAAGGCCTCATTTGTAGCTCTTCTTCTAATTCTTGCCCTATCACCAGTAAATATCCTCTTAATGGCATATGTTTTTCCTTTTACATATATACCAATGTATACTAGTCCAACCGGTTTTTCTTCACTTCCACCATCTGGACCTGCAATTCCTGTAGTGGAAACACCTATATCAGCTCCAAGACTTGTCGCAACGCCTCTCGCCATCTCTATAGCTGTTTGTTCACTTACTGCTCCATATTTATCAAGAGTATCTTGAGATACACCAAGTCTTTTTACCTTGGCCTGGTTTGAATATGTAACACAGCCTTCCAATAGACATCTTGATATTCCACTATGGTCTATAAGAGATGATGTAACCATACCACCTGTACATGACTCTGCAACAGCTAGGCTAAGGTCTTTCCTTAATAATAAGTCTGCAACAACCCTATCAAGCTCTGTTTGAGTAGAAGATATAGTATCATCACCTACTAAGTATATGTAGTCAGAGCATCTATCGTTTATCTCACAAAATTTTTCATCTAAAAGTCTTTCACATTCCTCATCGTCCTTAGCCCTAGCAGTAAGGCGTATAAGTACCTCTCCTTCTTTTGCGTAAAGGGCAACTGTAGGATTTGTCTGTTCGTTTAATATGTCTAGTATCTTAAGTTCGAGTGCTGATTCACCTATTCCAAAGAGTCTTATGTATCTTGACTTAAACAGATGGTCTGTATGGTCTATTAGGTATGGCAGAACACTCTCTCTAAACATAGCCTTCATTTCCCTAGGAGGTCCAGGCATTACAATTATTTTCTTGCCGTCCTTTTCAAATATAGCCCCAGGTGCTGTCCCCTTGCTATTTGGAATTACCTTGGCTTCTACTGGAAACATTGCCTGTTTCTTGTTGTTTGCTGGTATCTTGTCCTTACCACCAGAAAACTTAGAACACATTTCTTCTATTATTTTCCATGAAGGTTCATGTAGGACTAGGTCTTGACCAAAATACTTGGCAGCTCCCTCTTTAGTGATATCATCTGTAGTAGGACCAAGACCACCTGTAGTAAGGATTATATCGGCGTCCTTGAAGGAATATTCAAAGGCCTTAAGGAGCCTATCCATATTGTCTCCAACGGTCATCTGTCTATATACATTTATACCTAGTGCACTTAGCTCCTTAGATAGGTACTGTGCATTAGTGTTCACTATATCACCTAGCAATAATTCTGTTCCAACTGAAATTATATCAATATTCATAATTACCTCCCTATTCTAGTTTGATCTATATTTTCTCCCTAGAATCTATAATTATATAATAGCAAAAATAGGGAATTTATACAAGTTTTTAAAGCTTGCACCCATTTTCAAGAAAGTGTATAATTAGATATGGATTAAAAAAGGAGTTGAATTTATGAAAAAAATCGCAGTATTATATGGTGGAGTCTCATCAGAAAGAGAAGTATCTCTTAATTCTGGCAAGGCTATGATAGATAACTTAGATAAGAATAAATACGATGTTATAGACTTTAGAATTGATAGCAAGGATGACATTTTCAAATTGGACAAGGATATAGACTTGGCCCTTATTGGACTACATGGAAAATTTGGAGAAGACGGCTCAATACAGGCTGTCCTAGAAACAATGGGCATAAATTACTCAGGATGTAACCCACTTACAAGTGGTATCCTTATGGACAAGAACTTTACAAAGATAATAGCAAGGGAAAATGGAGTCAAGACTGCAAATTGGGCAATAGTTAAGAGTGTTGATGCCATAGACTATGACAAAATTGATGAAATAGGCTATCCGGTATTTATAAAGCCAAATTCAGGAGGATCAAGTGTTGCAACTAACCTTGTAAAGTCTAAGGACCAGGTTGAGTCTGCAGTTATTGAGGCCTTGAAGTACGATGATATAGTAATGATTGAAGAATATATCAAGGGAATTGAACATACTTCATTTATACTAAATGGTGAAGTATTCCCTACAATCAGAATAACTTCTGACCACGAGTTCTTTGACTACGAAGCAAAATACTCTACATCAAATGGAGCAAGAGAAGAAGTTGTAGAACTTGAAGAATCAGTTGCAAAAACACTTGAAAATACTTCAAGAACATGTTGGGACATATACAACTGTAGGGGCTATGTGAGAGCCGACTACATAATAACAGAAGACAATCAGGTCTACCTACTAGAGATAAATACTCTACCAGGTATGACAGAGACAAGCCTAATACCTAAGTCAGCTAAGGCTAGAGGAATAGATTATTCAGGATTGTTGGATAAGTTGATAGAATCTGCTGAGATTTAATAGATACTGTTAGTGGAAGGATTTTTAGCTTGATTTGTAATAGATACTGTTAGTGGAAGGATTTTTAGCTTGATTGTAACTCCCACTTGAATTAATAATTTCTAAGTTTTAGTTAGGAGAATTCCTAAATCGCTATCGCTAGTCGGAATTCTTTACCTAACTTTCAACTTGAAATTATAGTAATTCAATGGGAATGTTACTTTATCAAGCTATAATATCCTTCCACTTTTTAATACCTTTAAATGAGATATCAGTAAATAACACAAAAAATAAGGCTATAATATTCATATAATATTCTAGCCTTCTTTAACTTTAATCTTAATTCTATTCAGGTCCAAAGTTTCCTTCTTTATAGTGTTTCCTACAAAGGGCAACGTACTTATCATTGGCTCCTAGTTCTATCTGCTCTCCTTGTCTCACAATACCATTTTCATTGTATCTTGCACTGCAAGTAGCTTTTGAACCACACCAACATACTGTCTTTACTTCGTGTATTTCATCTGCTATGGCAATCAGCCTCTTAGAACCTTCGAATAACTCATTCATAAAGTCCGTCCTAAGTCCGTAGCACATCACAGGTATACCAAGCTTGTCCACTATATCAGACAAAAAGTCGATTTCTTCTTTAGTAGCGAACTGAGTCTCATCTACTATTATGCAATCATACTTCTTTATATCTTCATTGCTATACTTGATGAAGTTTGACATCAGCTCACTCTTATGCTTAAGACCTATCCTAGATTTAAGTATATATTCACCATCTCTTTGGTCTAAGTCTGGTTTAACAAGTAGGGCCTTTTTCCCTCTTTCATGATAGTTATAGTGCACCATCAAGGCATTGGCTGTCTTTGATGACCCAACCACTCCATAGTAAAAATATAATTTAGCCATAATTCCTCCTATATAAACAAGGCAATATATCCTATTGCTATTGATCCAAACACCCAGGCGATTGCAATCTGCAAATCAACACCAGATTTGTCATTTATATACTTTTGTTTATACTTGGATTCTACTGTATTACCAAACTCTACATTTGACTGTATTTTTTTGTAGTAGGCATAGTTTCCGTAAAACCCTGACCTAATATACTCCAGAAAACTAAGACAGAATAGTCCTATCAATAATGGTTTCTTTGTAACATAGGCAAGCATAAGTAGCATAATCTGTATTCCAATTACAAGGGCACCATGAGATACCATCCTCCTGTAAATATACCAGTAAGGGCTAATAAGCATAGCCCATAGGTTAAAAGACTTCTTTTCTCCATTTCTAAACTGGTCAAAAATCGGTTTGTAGTATTCTTCGTAGTTTTTGCCTACAAGGTCCTTTTCTTCAATCGGTTTTTCAAAAGTTTCGTATCTCATATTGCCCCCTAATGTTTTAATTGTATTTTATTTGTTAATCAACCTTATCTGTAGTACTTTCATTTGTATCTACCAAACTCTCATCTTTCCCTAGTTCTTCATCTATATGGTCATTTTCTTTGCCTTCATCATGACTTAACTTAGGATCCGGAGTAATTTCATACTTATTATCTAGTATATCCATGAACTCTTCTCCAGTAATAGTCTCATTTTTAAGAAGGTATTCAGATATCTCATGTAGTTTTTCTATATTATCCTTTAGGATATTTATAGCCTTGTCATGACAAGCTCCTACGATTGCTATAACAGAATCGTCTATCTTCTTAGATGTATCCTGAGAGCAAGCAAGTGAAGAGTCTCCTCCTAGATACTGGTTTGTAACTGTCTCTAAGGCAACCATACCAAAATCTTCATCCATACCGAATCTAGTTACCATAGCTCTTGCTATCTTGGTAGCCATTTCAATATCGTTTGATGCACCTGAAGTTTTCACGTTGAATATTACCTCTTCAGCTGCTCTACCACCTGTATAAGTTGTAATCTTGTCTATAGCTTCATCCTTTGTCATAAGGAACTTCTCTACTTCATCAACCTGCATTGTATAACCCAAGGCTCCAGACGTTCTAGGTATAATAGTGATTTTATGAACTGGTGCTGAATGCTTTCCAGCAGCGGCTACCAAGGCATGTCCTACTTCATGGTAGGCTATAATCCTCTTTTCCTCCTCACTTATTACGGCATTCTTTCTCTGGTATCCAGCTATGACTGTTTCAACAGATTCCTCAAGGTCTTCCTGCTTGATTCCCTCTCTATTCATCCTAACAGCCCTAAGTGCTGCTTCATTGACTATATTGGCAAGCTCTGCACCTGATGCGCCTGATGTAGCCCTTGCAACTTGATTGTAATCTATTTCTTCTGATTTTTTTACATCCTTAGCATGGACCTTAAGTATAGACTCCCTACCCTTTAGGTCTGGTAGCTCAACTGGTATTCTTCTGTCAAACCTACCTGGTCTTAGTAGGGCCTTGTCTAATGAGTCTGGCCTATTTGTAGCAGCAAGCATAACTATACCTATGCCATTTTCAAAACCGTCCATCTCACTCAATAACTGGTTTAAGGTCTGTTCTCTTTCATCATTTCCGCCACCAAAAGCACCGTCTCTTTTCTTACCTATAGCGTCTATTTCATCTATAAATACTATACAAGGTGCCTTTTCCTTGGCCTGCTTAAAGAGGTCCCTTACCCTTGAAGCTCCCATACCAACAAACATCTCAACGAATTCAGATCCTGATATAGAAAAGAATGGCACTCCAGCTTCACCTGCAACAGCCTTGGCAAGCAAGGTCTTACCTGTACCAGGAGGTCCTACCAAAAGGGCTCCCTTAGGCATCTTGGCTCCAATAGCAGTATACTTAGCAGGTTCATGCAAGAAGTCTACTATCTCTGTTAGGGCTTCTTTGGCCTCATCCTGACCTGCTACATCATCAAACATGACTCCTGTCGATTTGACATATAGTTTTGCGTTAGACTTTCCTAGCGACATCATACCGCCACCTGGTCCCATGCGTTTACCAAGTCCATATAGTAAGAACCTTCCTATAAGCATCAAGAATATAAAAGGTGCAACCCACATAAGGAAAAAGTTTATAATCATAGTGTTTCCACTAGGTATATCCTGTGCGTACTTGGCACCTGACTCTTGTAATTTTGAAACAAGTTCAGGGTCATCAAGCTTTCCAGTTACATATTTCTTCTTGTCACCCTTAGTAATATAGGATATCTTGTTGTCCTCTAACTTTACTTCTTCAACCTTCTTCTGTTCAAGCATTCTTATGAAACTACCATATCCGACCTCTGTAACTCTCTGTTTTTCGAAATTAGGTATTAATAGGCCGTTCATAAGTAGTGTCATAACCAATAAAACACCATAGAACCATAGGAAATTAGCATTTGGTTTCTTTTTATTATCCATTTTATACCTCCCAACTATAAACTAGATAGGTAATCAATAACCTCTTCAATTATCCAATCCGGAGTAGATGCACCTGCTGTGACGCCTATGATTTCATAAGTGTCAAAACTTACACCTTCCAGCTCTTTCTTTGTTTCAACTGCATAGGTATCAACTGACTCAGAACATATCTTGACTAACTTTTGGGTATTTGAACTGTGTCTTCCACCTATTACAACCATTGCATCTACCTGACTGGCAATCTTTCTTGCAGAATTCTGTCTTACTCTTGTAGCAGAGCAAATAGTATTCTCAATATTTATATTCATATCTAGTTTTTCTATATATTCAACGATTTTTTCAAACTCTTTTTCGTTCATAGTAGTCTGGGAAACAACTAGGTATTCCTTGGACTTGTCTAGGTCAATTTCTTTAAATTGTTCTAGTGTCTTAAATATTATGGCAGAGTTTTGACACCAACCGTTTATACCGATTATTTCAGGGTGAGAGGCATCACCAAGTATTATAACCTGCTTGCCCTCATCATAAGCCTTCTTGGCAAGTGTGTGTATCTTTTTGACAAATGGGCAAGTAGTATCTACAACTTCCAAACCATGATCTTCTGCCTCATCATATATCTTCTTAGCCACACCATGCGACCTTATTATCATCTTTGAACTCTGGTCTTCAATTTGACCTATCTCGTCAACTGTAACCAGACCATTTTCTTCGTACTTAGCTACTGCCTGCTTGTTGTGTATCAATGGACCTAGGGCATATATCTTTTCATTTTCAGCACTCGTCACTTCATTCCAAGCTATGTTCATAGCCCTCTTTACACCAAAGCAGAAACCAGCATCGTCCGCTATCAATATTTTCTTCATATCTAATCCTCAGCCGTAGATACAAGATTCTTATATCTACATTATTCCTTCCTTATTTAAATCGTAGTTAACTTCAACCACGTCCATCATAGCTTGCGCTATCTGAGGGTATTCCTCCTTTGTCACCTTCCTATTTCTGTACTCTTCCATACTTATAGGTTCACCTATAACTACTCTTACCTTTGAAAATACCCTATATCTTGTGACAAGAGACATAGGTATAATATCTGCCTTAGACTTTATAGCAAAAAGTGCAACACCAGGCTTGGCTGGCAAAAATTCATTTCTAGCTGCCCTTGTACCCTCTGGAAATATTCCTAAGACTCTCTCTTGCTTTATCTGGCTAAGTATGGCCTTAACAGTGGACATACTAGGATTTGCCCTATCTATAGGTATAACTTCCATCTTATTTAAAAGGTTCTTAAGTACTGGAACATCAAATAGTTCCTTTTTTGCTACTGGTATTATCCTTCTGTTTCTTACTGCAGCCATCATAAAAATAGGATCAATCCAACTCTTGTGGTTGCATACTATTATATATTTACCTTCATCTGGTATATTATCAGCTCCTACTACTTCAAACCTAAATAATATAGCTACTAAAAACCTTAATAGGGAACATACAAAATTATATAATCTCATCCTATACCTGCCTGTTCTTATTTACTATACTGACAATACAGTCCACAACCTCTTGTATAGACATATTAGTAGAGTCTATCTCAATTGCATCATCAGCCTTTATTAGAGGTGCAAATTCTCTTTTTGAATCTATGCTATCCCTTCTCTTTACATCCTCTATAATATCTTCTAATACCACATTTTCTCCCTTTGAAACCATTTCTTCATACCTTCTTTTGCCCCTTTCCTCAGGACTAGCATTCAAGAAAAACTTGAATTTTGTATTTGGGAAAATATGAGTACCTACATCTCTTCCATCTAGTATTACATCCTTGTCTGAACCTAGCATCCTTTGTATTTCAACCATTTTAAGTCTTACATCTTTAATTTTGGCTACATTAGACACATTTTTATTGATAATTTGTGATCTAATCAAGGCTGATACATCTTTTCCGTCAAGATAGATTGTGTTATTTTCAAAGTTAATATCAGACTGATTTGACATTGCAACAACATCTGTCTCATTTTCTGTATCTATATTATTTTCAATACACTTAAGAGTTAGGGCCCTATACATAGCACCTGTGTCTATATAGTTAATCCCCAACTTAGTCGCTACCAATTTTGAAATGGTGCTCTTGCCTGCTCCAGCAGGTCCGTCTATAGCAATTATGATGTTAGTCATAATATTATACCCCCTAGCTTTATTTTTGCTTATTTATCGCTTTGTAAATTCTCTGCTGCACTAATACCAGCTAAATAACCTGTAGAAAAGGCTATTTGTAGATTGTATCCACCAGTGAAGGCATCAACATCTAGCATTTCTCCTGCAAAGTATATCCCCTTGTCTATTTTAGACTCCATTGTAGATGGATTTACATTCTTTACAGACACGCCACCCGATGTAATTGTAGCAGCTTCAATTCCCATGATACCGTCTACCCTTAGGTGAATATTCTTTGTATATAAAAGGACATATTCAAAGTCCTTTTTTGACATATTGGCTAGTTTATCCTTCTTGAAATTAAATTTAAGATCAGGATATTTTTCATCTAATTCATCTATAACTTTAGCTACATATCTTTTAGGCAAGTATCTTCTAAGGACTGTAGCAAGCACTTGCTTTGGACTTAATAGGATCTTCTGGTATAGGTCCTGACTAGGTATATCCCCCATCAAATCTAACTTCATAATGTTTTCATCTTTAAAATCTAGTCTATTTATAAGAGAAGACATCTTAAGACTTGCCGGACCCCCAATGCCCTCATGGGTGATTATTATATCTCCACAGATACTTCTTGACCTTGAGTGTTTGGATTTATTTTTGACCTTACAATATCCAAAGTCAAACTCCAGTACTGCATTCTTAAATGATATACCAGCCATGGATGTAAACCACGACTCTCTTAGGTTGATAGGAACAAGACCTGGTCTTGGATCAATTATATCGTAGCCCATATCTGAGAGAATATCTAGAACGGAACCATCAGAACCTGTGTTTTTAAAGGACTTGCCACCACTCGCAAGTATTACAGATCTAGAGTAAAATACCTGGCCATTAGATGCCTGCAAAAAGTAGCAAGTATTTTGAAAGTCACTTTTGATATCCTCCAACTTATCTGTTGGATTATCTACCAATGTATTTTGAGTCTTGTCTCCTAGTTTTATTCTTTGGATATCCAATATCTTCTTGTTATAGTAAATAGCCACATCTGAGTCTATAAGTTTGTCGGTCAAAGCAACTATAAAATCCTCAGACCTACCTGAGCCAATATAGACCTTATTGTAGTTATCCTCTTCAACTATATAGTCTAGTCCTAAAGATATTACAAGATCTTTTAGGTCTTCATTGGTGAATGAATACAGGGCTGAATATAGGAACTTATCATTTGTAACTATCTTATCAAAAAAGTCTCCTATATATTCGTTATTGGTAAAGTTACACCTACCACCACCCGTAAGCTTTAATTTTTTACCCAAACTTGTATTTGAGTCCAAAATACCTATAGACAGGTCTTTGGACACTTTTCTAGCCGACAAAGCGGCCATAATCCCACTAGGTCCACCACCTACTATAAGTATATCATATATCTTCTTTTCTTTCTTAAACTCTTGCATTTAAATTACTCCAAGGCAGACTTTACTTGGTTTACGTCATCACCTGTCACTAGGTGGGATGTATCGTTTATTTTTTTGATTACTGGACCATAGTCTTTATATTCTACAATGTTAATTGCTGTGTTATCCTGCTTGATCCTGTATATATTAGATATATCTGAGTCCAACATACTAAGTAGCATCACCCTAACTGTAACAGAATGAGATACTAGTAGTATATGCTTGTTCTGGTACTTAGTATTTAGTTCTTCTAATAGGTCATCCTGTCTTTTCTTTATATCCTTAAGCATCTCCCCGCCTGGAACCATCAACTTGTCTGGTTGGTTTCTCCATATGGCGAACATATCCGCATACTCTGCCTCAATATCTGTTAACTTCATGCCTTCCCATATACCAAATCCCATCTCTCTTAACTTGCTTGTAGGTTTAACATCTATCCCAAGATTTTGACCTACAATCTCTGCTGTCTGAACAGCCCTACCAAGATCACTACAATATATAAGGTCAATTGGGTACTTCTTTATCGCCTTTGCAAGATTTTCAGCCTGCTTTACTCCAAGATCAGTAAGTGGTGAGTTACCATGCCCCTGAGTCCTTCCCTGAGTATTCCATTCAGTCTGACCATGTCTAACTAAATAATATGTGTTCATTTATATCCTCCTAATAACCTAATTAACTAATCAAAATTTTAAGTATAAAATAACCCAATACACTACATATTGGGTTATTGAATCCTTATTCATATATTTCAAATTTTTCCCAAACTTTTTCCAACTCTTTGAAATAAGCCTTTATATCTTCTTTTTCCTTCATTGCTACACCAACTACTATGGCGTTTGCAACAGAAAATGCTGGAACCAATGAGTCTATAAAGGATACCATGTTGTTTTTAACTGTAACAACAACGTCTGCTACCTTGGCAATTGGAGCATTTATTGTATCGGTAATGGCTATTACCTTTGCCCCTCTTTCTTTAGCAAATCTTACAACTTGCTGGTTCTTCTTTGAATACCTAGGAAAACTGATTGAAATCAATACATCTTCAGACGAAAGTTTAATCATCTGTTCAACCGGCTCACCCATATCCATCCTAATTATAACTACATTATCTAGGATATAATTTAAATAATAGCCTAGGTACTTGGCAACATAGATAGAACTCCTAAGTCCCATAATATATAGCTTTCTCGCAGATAATATTGTATCTACAGCATCCTCATATGATTCCTGCCTAAGAGAATCCATAGTCTGCTTTATATTCTCTATATCGTCTTTCAACACGTTCTCCAGTATCATACTATTATTTGAGTAGTCATTGTTGGCCATTTCCACTCTTTGAACAGTTGTAAGCTTAGTTTTAATTAGTTCCTGGAGTGCATCCTGAAACTTAGGATAACCGCTAAAGCCCAATGCATTCGCAAATCTAACTACGGTAGACTCGCTGACACCTACTGTTTCTCCCAGCTTTGAAGCTGTCATAAATGCAACCTTCTGGTAGTTATCAAGGGTATACTGGGCCAGTAACTTTTGCCCCTTACTCATTGTCTTGTACCTATCTTTCATCAAGGACATTAAACTGTTTTCTTTTTTTTCAACATCATCAGTGTATGTATCATATCTGTTATCCATGTTTACACTCCCCATTAAAATTCATTATCTACATTAAATATTATACAACATAAATAGGCATTTTTCAATCAATTGAATTGCAATTAAAACCTATATTTTTTTCAAATACTCAATCTCTTCTTTTGTCAATTTTCTATACTTTCCAAGCTCTAAATCACCAATGTTAATCTTTCCAACTTGAACTCTTTTAAGGTTCATTGTAGGGTGATTTATGGCCTGAAACATCTTTCTTACCTGACGATTTTTGCCCTCATGAATTGTCACCTTGCATACAGAATAGTTCTTATTTGTGTCTGTCTTAAGTATCTTCAAATTAGCCTTTGCTGTTATATAGTCTTCTATTTTTAGGCCATTCTCAAATGCATACTTTTCTTCTTCAGTAATAATGCCCCTAACAGATGCTATATAGATCTTATTCATCTCGTGCTTTGGATGGGTAATCTTGTATGTTAGGTCTCCATCATTGGTCATAAGTAGTAGACCGCTTGTCTCATAGTCCAATCTACCAACAGGATATATCCTCTCTTTAATATCACTTGTAAGGTCACTTACACTAGGCCTATCAAACTGGTCCTTTACAGACGTTATATATCCTTCAGGCTTGTTGAGCATTATGTATACTAACTTTTCATCCTTAACGCTTATAGGCTTATTGTCAAAAGTAACTTGGTCAAGGTCTTCATCTACTTGGTAAGACAATTCTTTTATTACTTTATTATTTACCCTTATTCTGCCCTCCAAAATCAGGGTTTCAGCCTTTCTCCTTGATGCAACACCGCTCGCTGCAATAAACTTATTTATCCTCATTATTCCACCTTTACTTTCTAAATTAACAAGCTACAGACGGCTACTCTTCTATATTTTCGTAAAATAAGGTTGGCTAAAAGCCAACCTTATTTTAACAATTTAAGATTTTATTACTTAATATCCATTACCTGACTGAACAGTTCCAGAACCAGTCCCTGCTGAACCACTGCCCTGAGTAGTTCCAGTATGACTACCAGACTGATTTACATAGCCACTATTGTTGCCGCTTAGGTTTGACTGTGTGCCATACCTATTTTGACTTGATGTACCATAATTATTTGATTGACTTGACTGGCTTGATCTACCATAATTACCACTGCTTGCTGTTCCATCATTAGTTGATGTATTAGTTTTATTTCTAAAATAATTGCCATACTTACTAGAATACGTAGAACTAGACGCATACCTATTTTTATTCTCTTCTGCAGACTTCTTGGCGTTTTCTTTTCTTGTTATTGACGCCTTTTTTTGGTTGGCGTATGCTTTTTGAGCCTTTTCGAGCATAGTCTCAGCCTGTGTTCTTACCTTGGCTGAACCACTATCGTCGTTCAATAAGTCATTTAGCTCCTTTATTTCCAAATCATAATTTTTTCTACTATCATGTATAACTGCCTTCTTTAACTTAAGGGCCTGATAATACATTCCCCTAGCCTCTGTGTTGGACTCATCTTCTGATATTACCTTAGATAGATTAGACATTGCCTTGTCATATTGTCCCTCTTCTATAAACTTTCTGGCATCACTCATCAACTCACCAGATTCGCTAAAACCACAACCGCTCAATGAGATCATACTGATCAAAACTACTATGGTTAACAATCTCTTCTTCATAATCCACCTCCTATAAAAGGATACTTAATAAGATTAATTATACCACAAATCAAGGTCTACTGTCTACAAAATGAATATTAAAGGATTTTAAGTGTTCTTAGTTGTCAATACATATGTTACACTTACGAGAAAGTTTTTCAAAATAATAGGCTGTATTTTTGAAATACTCTTCTACAACTTCATTTTGGACTTTTAAATTATAGAAATCGAGTAGGGAGGACTTTCTCCTCCCTCTCACACCACCGTACGTGCCGTTCGGCATACGGCGGTTCAATTCATGTAATAATCTAAACAACTAATGAGTCCTCGCTTTGCGAGGATTTCTTTTGTTATCTTGCGAAGTCCGGCTGTTTTTGCTACCGCCTGATAATGGTCTGCAAATCCTACGGATTGTCTTGCCATCCATTCGGGTACGCCAAGTTTCTTTAACCCCCACATCCTTTTCTCACTGGTTTTCCACTGTTTCCAGATGACTATTCTCATACGGTTTCGAAGATGTTCGTCTATTTTTGTCATATTTTTCTTCATTTTAC
>NZ_KB906614.1 GCF_000381525.1 Peptostreptococcus anaerobius VPI 4330 = DSM 2949 | reverse complement strand
AAAATGGAAAAGTAGAAAGAAGTCACAGGGAAGATGGTAAGATTTTATATAATCGAAAAGTATTTACTAGCGAAAAAGATCTGATAAATCAGGTGGCAAAGCATGAAAGAAGATATAATAGTACGGCAAAAACAAGTTTAAAATTTAAAAGTCCAAATGAAGTTGTAGAAGAGTATTTCAAAAATACAGCCTGCTATTGTGAAAATTAAAATGAACTAAGTCAAGGTACGCAAAGCTTTACTCCTTGACTTATCCATTTATAATTTTCGATAAAATAGCAAGTATTTTGAAAAACTTTCTCGTAAGTGTAACATATGTATTGACAACTAAGAAAAGTAAGAGAAACAAGAAGTAAATATTTATGTATTTTTTGTCCATTGTGTGATATAATTAATTGTAATGCACAAGTAAGATGTGCTTTTTTGTGTGCGCTGTATACCTCTTAAATGAGAGGTTTTAAGAGTGAATATAAATAAAAGATTAGGGAGCAGTTACAAATGTTAAAAAGAAATGATCTATGTCACTGTGGAAGTGGGAAAAAATATAAGAATTGTTGTATGGAAAAAGACAAATCAGGTAGGGTTGATGAACTTAATAAAAAAGCCCTTCTGGATAGAAAAGACAAGATAGACAGAAATTATACAGCTACAATAGTTAAGTTGGGGCACCACTTAGAAGAATTGATAGATAAAGATGAAAATTTTGCTAAGATGGAAGAGGAATCAAGAAACAATCTTTTTGGAGATATGTTGACTAGCAATATAGCATCTAATAGATTTTTTGCATCATATTTCTCTTATGACTATATGATTGATAGAGATACTACACCAGCAATATACACTGTGAACCACTTTAGGTTTAATCAGGATGAAAAGAATATAGTATATTCTTGTGTAAATTCATATCCAAGTCTATTCACTATAGATAAAATAGATGATATAGAAGTAGTGATAAAGGATATGTTCACTGGTCACAAGTACAAGACTCTTGATTCTAAGATACTTGGTAACTTTGCTATAGGGGACTATATACTAGGAAGACCTGTAAGAATAGGTGATATATATGTATTAATAGACCTGACTATAAGAATCCAAGAAGAAACTAAGAACATGATATACGATGCTATAATGAAGGCATTTGAAGAAAATAAGGATAAGATAGGCAACTTAGAGTACTTTGTAGCCATGAATTCACTATTCTTCTACAAGTATATGCTACAGTTATTACAGATTAGCGACTACAAGGACAATGAGCTAGAAGAGACCATAGAATCTATAGAAGACCAAGAGGATAAGGTAGCTACACTAGAATCATCCAAGGTAGTTAGAGAAGGTCAGAATGAAGATACCTTAAACCTTGATCATATATTCAAGGAAAAAATAAAAGACGAAGAAATATACAAGGGTATAATGAGACTTTGGATAGATATAGCTGACAAGATTAATATCGGTGGCTCTGAGAATGGATGGGCAGCAGGCCTTGAATACTATTACAAGAAGCAAAACGACATAGCTGCAACACAGTCTGCCATAGCTAAGGAATACGGAGTAAGTACAAGTACCCTAGCTAAGAGAAATAAGGAAATATCCGCTGTATTTAGTGATTAAGGAGAAAAATATGACTTTAAAAATTGGTAAGACAATACCTGTTGCTACAAATTTTATTAGATCTAATCCTGCAGTTCCTGTATATAAGGGAGAAGAGGCTATAGAGAACCTATATGCTGTAATCTACCATATAGAGATAGGCTACAATAAGGATGACCTACAGACAACAAAGCAATATGTGATTGTTGACTATAAGGACTATAGGTTAGATGAAACTTCAAAAAGAGATATTATGGATTTGGCCATGGAATACTGCAAAGATAAGGGTATAGATAAGGACGAGAATCTAGAAATTAAATTGCTTGATGACGAAGTTGCTGAGGACTTCCTAGAGAAGATTTTCAACAATATGAAGCTTATAAGGGGCTTGATTTCTAAAGAATAAATAGTGTGGACTACTGGGTAAAGCCCGGTAGTCCTTTTTTATAGGAGGTAAGGATGCTAAGAGTATCTAATATCAAGATAGATATAGATGATAAAATTGATTTGGTCAGAGAAAAGCTACTAAAAAAGCTGAAGATAAAAAACAGTGATATATTGGAATACAGCATATACAAGGAATCTGTGGATGCTAGAAAAAAGGACAAGATCCTATTGGTATATACTGTTGATATACTTGTTAAAAATGAGGATAAAATCCTAAAGTTCAAGCCCAAAGATACTACACATATAGATACAAACAGGTATATTGATGTCAAAATGGGGGATAAGTCACTCAAACACAGACCTGTAGTCGTAGGTTCTGGACCAGCTGGACTTTTTGCAAGTCTTATCCTAGCCCAGAGAGGTTACAAACCTCTTATGTTTGAAAGGGGTATGGATGTAGATCAGAGAACAAGGGATATAGAGAATTTTTGGTCAGGTGGAGACTTCAAACCCAAGTCAAATGTCCAGTTTGGAGAGGGTGGAGCAGGTACCTTTTCAGATGGTAAGCTGACTACAAGACTCAAGGATATAAGGTCTACCAGGGTCCTTGAGGAATTTGTAAAGCATGGTGCACCAGAGGAGATTTTATATTCTCACAAGCCTCATGTTGGAACAGACATACTTAAAAATGTAGTCAAGAATATCAGAAATGAGATAATAAAGCTTGGTGGAGAGGTTAGGTTTGATGCCCAGCTTACTGATATGAAAGTAGAAGCGGGTAATATAAAATCTATAGAAATCAACGGTTCTGAGTGGATTGACGTTGAACACCTGATACTTGCCATAGGCCATAGTGCAAGGGATACCTATGAAATGGTCTATAAAAGAGGTATGCACGTTGAGCAAAAGCCATTTGCCATAGGTGCAAGAATTGAACATCCTCAGGATATGATAAACCATGCCCAGTATGGTAAATTTGCCGGTCATGAAAAGCTAGGACCAGCAGACTATAGGTTGACTGCCCAAACATCAAATGGTAGGAGTGTATACACTTTCTGTATGTGTCCAGGCGGCAGTGTAATAGCATCTGCTTCAACAGAGGGTGAGTTGGTCACTAATGGCATGAGTGAACATGCAAGAGATAAGGCAAATGCCAACAGCGGTCTTTTGGTCAGTATAAACACTAGTGACTACGAGTCCGACCACCCACTTGCAGGGATATGGTTCCAGCAGAGATATGAGAGATTGGCCTATCAGTTAGGCGGTTCAAACTACAAGGCACCTTGCCAACTAGTAGGAGACTTTTTAAGGGGAGAGCCATCGACTAGTATAGGTTCGGTTTGTCCGTCTTATAGTCCTGGTGTTACTATGACAGACCTATCAAGATGCCTACCACCTTTTGTAGTTGAGTCTATGAAAGAGGGGATTAGGAGTATGGATAGAAAATTACATGGATTCGCTATGAATGATGCAGTATTGACAGGAATAGAGACGAGGTCTTCTGCACCAGTTAGGCTAAAAAGAGATGTAGATACTCTAGAATCCCTATCTATAAAAAAATTATACCCATGCGGAGAAGGTGCTGGATACGCAGGAGGTATAGTTACAGCGGCAGTTGATGGTATCAAGTGTGCAGAAAAAATTATAGAAGAATATACAAAAATTGTTTAGTAACTAAAAAATATGTTAAAGTCAAGGTTGAAGAGGCATATATATAAATATAAAGAAAATGTGTAAAAATCATCAATACATCTTGACAAGATACCAAACTATTAATAAGATATATTGTGTATTAAGTGATTGTAAAGAGCATATCATATTCTTGGTGTGTAGATTTTGGTAATAAATATTTCATATAAATGAAAGAAAGAAGGTAACAATGAGTAACTTAAGATTTGATTATGGTAAGGCAGGAAAGTTTTTAGAGAAGAGAGAAGTAGAGGCAATGGAACCTTTTATAGCAGCAGCCCACAAGATGTTGCATGGAAAGACTTGTCCAGGATCTGACTTTTTAGGTTGGATGGATCTTCCTCAAGACTATGACAAGGAAGAATTTGCAAGAATCAAGAAGGCAGCTGAAAAGATAAAGTCTGAATCAGATGTTCTAATCGTTATCGGTATAGGTGGATCATACCTAGGAGCTAAGGCAGCCCTTGATATGCTGGGATCTGCATTCAAGAATGACCTATCAAGAGAAGAAAGAAAGGCTCCACAGATATACTTCGCTGGTAACTCTATAAGTTCATCATACCTACTAGACCTATTAGACCTAGTAGCAGACAAGGACTACTCAGTAAATGTAATCTCTAAGTCAGGAACTACAACTGAGCCAGCTCTTGCATTTAGGGTATTTAAGGAAGACCTAGAAAAGAGATATGGTAAAGAAGGAGCAGCAAGTAGAATATACGCTACTACTGATAAGGCTAGAGGAGCCCTTAGAAATATGGCAGATGAAGAAGGATATGAAACTTTCATTATACCTGATGATGTAGGTGGAAGATATTCAGTACTTACACCAGTTGGTCTATTACCTATTGCAGCAGCAGGATTTGACATAGATGCAATGATGAAGGGTGCGGCAGATGCCAAGGTTGAATACTCAAATGAAAATTTAATGAGCAACGATGCCTACCAGTATGCAGCAGCTAGAACAATTCTTTCAAGAAAGGGTAAGGATACAGAGTTACTTGTAAACTATGAACCTCAGTTACAGTACTTCTCAGAGTGGTGGAAGCAGTTATTTGGAGAAAGTGAAGGAAAGGACCAGAGGGGTATATTCCCAGCATCAGTAAACTTCTCTACAGACCTACACTCAATGGGTCAGTATATCCAGGATGGTAGAAGATTCTTGTTTGAAACAGTTCTAAACGTTGAAGAACCAAGAAGAAACCTTGCTGTAAAGTCTGATGAAAAAGATTTAGATGGTCTTAACTATCTTGCAGGTCAAACAGTTGACTTTGTAAACCACAAGGCATTTGAGGGTACTCTACTTGCTCATACAGATGGAGATGTTCCAAACCTTATAATTAACATAAAGAAACTAGACGAATATACTTTTGGACAGATGGTATACTTCTTCGAAATAGCTTGTGGAATCAGTGGTTGTATGATGGGTGTAAATCCATTCAACCAGCCAGGTGTTGAAGACTACAAGACAAATATGTTTGCCCTATTAGGAAAGCCAGGATTTGAAGAAAAGAAGAAAGAGCTAGAAGCTAGATTATAAATATAAAATAGAATAAAAAATTTGTAGTCAATAAAATAAAGTTGGCATCCAGAACTCAACGGGAGGCGTGGATGCCAACTATTTTTTGGCTTATTTTTGGTTTTGTAATTAGCGTTTTACTTACTACTATTTTGTTATTATATTAGGTTTTTATTTTTTGATTTTTAATTAAGGTCTTATTACTTATATTTTACTTTGACCATGCAGGGATCAAAGGTCTTTATTTAGCTATATCGTCTAGCTTGTCTGCCTTTAGAATAGCGTTTAGAAGCACTGAAGCACCTTCTGTACACTGTTCATCTGAAGCAAATTCTGGTTCGCAATGAGATAGACCATCCTTAGTTACTACGAATATCATAGTTGTAGGTATCATATATGCAACGAACTGTGCATCATGACCTGCTCCAGAGTGTATTGGCATATTTGGTATTTCTAGTTCGTCAGCTGATTCCTGAACGAAGTCTACCAACTGCTTATTCCAATATACTGTGTCTCTTTCCCAAGCTAACTTAACTTCGCAAGTACATCCAGCCCACTTTTTGTCAGCTAGGCCAAGTACTATCTTACGAACTGCTTCAAGAACCTTTGGATCTTCATGTCTTACATCTAGAGAGAATTCAACATAGTCTGGTATTACTGTATGTACACATGGATGACAAACAATTTCACCTGTAGTATATACAAGTTCAGGTCTATTTAGCTTGTCGATTTCTTCATGTAGGTAGCAAAGAGCTTGAGAAGCAGCGAATAGACCATCTCTTCTCTTGTCCATTGGGAATGTACCAGCGTGGGCTGCCTGGCCTGTAAAACTGATTCTGTAGTTGAACATACCAAGTACACAGTCAACTATACCAACAGTCTTTCCTTCATCTTCAAGGATAGGACCCTGTTCTATATGTAGTTCAAAATCACACATATATTCTTCAGGATTTAATCTGTTTTTCTTGTCTCCCTTGTATTTGAAGTTAGCTAACTTTTCACCGAAAGTAGTAACACCATCTTCAACGCTCTTAGACTTCATCATATTTTCAAATTTGAAGTTTCCTCTTAGGTCTTCAGGTAGGTAGTCATTACATACTATACCAGAAGACATCATAGCTGGTGGATATAAAGAACCTTCTTCATTAGTCCAAATCATAGCAACTATGTCGTGTCTATGTGGAATCTTATTTGCTACGATTGTTTCAAGAACTTCCATAGCACCCATTACACCTAGGATACCATCGTAGTTACCACCGTTTTTAACAGAGTCACAATGAGATCCTGTAACTATTTTCTTTAGACCTGGTTCAGAACCTGGTAGAGTAGCGTACATATTTGCAACGTCGTCAGTAGTTACGATTGCACCTATTTTTTCCATTCTTTCCTTGAAATAATCTCTTGCCTGGATAGCTTCAGGGCTTAGTGAGTATCTAGTTATACCACCGTGTCCAGCATCTCCAAATTTTGAAAAAGTATGTATCTTCTCAGACATTCTTCCTAAATCACATTTATACATAGTTCTTAGTACCCCTTTCTTGTAATCACATATATTCTAATATTGATAAACAATACTAGCAATCTATTCTATTAATCTAATCTTATTAATTTATATTCTTAAATTATACTAACTGTGGCTTTCCTCTCTTGATCAACTGTCCTCTTGCTTCTGACCCTACATATTCTCCGTTTTCTGCAACAAGGTCACCTCTAGAGAATGTAGCTACTGGATATCCCTTTACAGAGAAGCCTTCAAATGGAGTGTAGTCTACATTTTCGTGTAGGTTGTCAACTGATAGAGTTACTTCCTTTTCTGGATCGAATACTACTATATCTGCATCAGATCCTACTGCTATAGTACCCTTCTTAGGATACATACCAAATATCTTAGCTGGGTTAGTAGAAGTCAATTCAACAAATTTTTCTATTGGTAGACGACCTTCATTAACACCGTTGTGGTAGATTAGGGCAAGTCTTGCTTCTATGCCAGGAGCACCATTTGGAATCTTAGTAAAGTCATTTAATCCCATCTTTTTCTGCTCCATAAAGAATGGACAGTGGTCAGTTGCTATAGTCTGTAGCTTGCTAAACTTAAGTGAATCCCAAAGAAGTTCATTATTGAATCCTTCTCTAAGTGGAGGGCTCATTACATACTTAGATCCTGCAAAATCTGGTTCTAAATAATTGTCTATTGAAAGAAGTAGGTACTGAGTACAAGTTTCTCCCATAGTCTTGAAACCTTCCTGTCTAGATCTTGCTATAACATCTGCAGCTTCCCTGTTACTTACATGAACGATATAGATAGGAGCATCTACCATTTCTGCAAGTTTGACAGCCCTGTTTGTAGCTTCTGCCTCACATTTTTGAGGTCTTGAAATAGCATGGTACACTGGATCAGTCTTACCATCAGCTAGTAATTTTGCTATATTGTAGTTGATAGAGTCATAGTTTTCAGCGTGTACACATACAAGACCATCATTATCCTTAGCTATCTGAAGTATTTCAAGAAGCTCCTTGTCACTTAGTCTCATGCCATCGTAAACCATAAATACCTTGAAAGAAGAGAATCCATTCTTTAAAAGTTCTGGAAGGTCTTTTCTCGCCTGGTCATCAAGATTTGTAACTGCAAGATGGAAACCATAATCTATAACAGCCTTTCCTTCAGCCTTTTCTTTCCATATATCTATAGCATCCTTAAGAGTCTTTCCACCTGGCTGGATAGCATAGTCAACAACTGTAGTTGTACCACCTATTGCTGCTGCCTTAGTACCAGTTAAGAAGTCATCGCTTGAGAATGTACCACAGAATGGCATATCAAGATGTGTATGAACATCTATACCACCTGGTATTAGATACTTGCCCTTTGCGTCATAAACGTTTTCACCGTCTATACAAGTAGCAATTTCAATAACCTTACCGTCCTTAACACCGATATCAGCAACATAAGAATCGCCGCTTGTAACAATTTTACCGTTTTTAATTACTAAATCATAAGTAGACATACAAAAGTCCCCCTTTTCTTATATTATTTGTTTAAATTTTGGCTATTAGTTTTTTGAATTTGGCTGTTTTCTTGTAATATAGTTTGATTTACATACGAATAAAGCTTGACACGCTATAGATTATTAATTAAAGAATTAAAATCTAAGATTTTATTGAATTTGATTGATTATTATGTAACTATGATATCACCAAAGAATTAAAAGGTCAATAGTAATTTTTAGAAAATTTGATATATTGAAACTGTATAGAAATCCACAAAGTACTTGAAGATCAGTTAAATAAATAGGTGACAGGCTATGAAAAAACATTTCTTTATGAGCTTGTTTTTTCAAGTTAGCCTGTCTTATAGTATATTTATTATATTTATGAAGTTTCTTATGTGTGTGATAAAATACAATTTTTACAGGTCTAAAACAAAACAAGAGTCCTTGGTTTGCCTAGTTAAGTGACTACTTACAATACTTGTTGATCAGTCTATGGGCCTTGCTCTGAGAAATTGAAAGAACTTCTGCTAGCTTATATGAAGAGGGATATTTAGTATAGAAGGACTTTATAATACCCGACTCAGCCTCTTCGAGTAGGAGTTTTAAATCATTTTTTTCGTCCGTATCGAAGTAAAAAGAACTCACTTCCTCTGTTTTATTTTCAACGTTTGTTATATTTGTTGGTAGATCTTCTGTATTGACGATGTTTTTTTGAGCATTGATTATCAGGTACTCGATCAAGTATTCAAGTTCCCTTATATTTCCAGGCCATGAATACTTGCTAAAAGCGGTGTAGACCTTTGGTGAGAACTTGATATTGGTACCGTATTTGTTATTGAAAAAGTTGACAAAGTGGTTGATGAAAACCTCTAGGTCTTCTTTTCTTTCATTAAGAGGGGGCATATGAAGCTGCACTACATTTAGTCTGTAGTAGAGGTCTTCCCTAAACTCTCCCTTTTCAACTAGGTCTTGGAGCTTTCTGTTTGTGGCAGTGATTATTCTTATATCTGCGTCTTTTTTGTCTCGAGCACCTATAGGAAGATATTTCTTCTCTTGGACTAGCTCAAGAAGTTTGGCCTGGACGTTCATAGGTAGTTCTCCTATTTCGTCTAAAAATAGAGTCCCGCCTTGGGCTTGCTCAACTAAACCCTTTTTGCCTGAGTGAAGGGCACCTGTAAAGGATCCCTTTTTGTAGCCGAATAACTCCGATTCTATTAGATTTTCTGGAAGGGTAGTACAGTTTATGGACACAAAAGTCATATTTTTTCTAGGACTATTCTCATGTATAAATCTTGCCAATGAGGTCTTGCCTGTACCTGATGCCCCTGTTATAAGTACGTTGACGTCTTTTTCCGAGAACCTAAGGGTCTTAATCAGTAGGTCTCTTACTGTAGGGCTCTTGAAATACTGGAAGGTATTTTTTACAACATTATCTTCATCCTTGGTGTCGTTTGTTTTTTTTAGCTGATGTTGAGCGTGGTTAAGTGTATTGTTTAGGATTTCAGTTTCAGTTATATCCTTACAGTTTTCTATTACATATATTATATTTCTTTTATCATCAAATATTGGAGAAGAGGTGTTCAGGAATATTCTTCCGTTTTTTGTCTTTT
The DNA here is from genome assembly GCF_000381525.1 of Peptostreptococcus anaerobius VPI 4330 = DSM 2949. Taxonomy (GTDB): domain Bacteria; phylum Bacillota; class Clostridia; order Peptostreptococcales; family Peptostreptococcaceae; genus Peptostreptococcus; species Peptostreptococcus anaerobius. The sequence goes on along the minus strand of NZ_KB906614.1, from coordinate 44,001 downwards.
GTTTGAAGCTTATAGTCTTTTTTTGTGATATGACCTTGTCGAACATAAGGTGGTCTACTATGTTTTTGTCTGTAATATAGTGGATATCCTTGCCGATTATATCACTAGGTTTTATTCCATGATTAGTTTCGAATTGAGGATTGCAATAAATGACTATGCCGGCACTATCTATAATAATGATTTCCTCACAAAAATTATCAATTGCATATAGAAATATATTATCAATTGAAAAATAATCGCTCTTTGTGTAAACCCTGGTCTCATTTAGGTTTGTACAAAGTAGGTCAAACTTATCAAAACTAGATATATCAACTCTTCCTGCAGATATAACCCCTGGGAAATTGTCTTTAGCCTGGATGTTATAGTCGATTATTTTGTTCTTTTTGTCTGTCAAAATTAGTGGTGAATTAAACAGTTTATTCTTGCTTTTTAACATGGAAAACTCCTCTCGAATTATAAAAAGTGTGGATAATAAATTTATTTTGAAGAAAATAAGTTAATTATGAATTATATTTTACAGTATTTTTTAATTTTTTTCAAGAAAAAAATCATAGTAAGTCAAAAATAACTTAAAAATAGGCTTATCAATTCCAAATGGACTTAAAAATCACCAATTCCCCCTATTAGCCAGGGGTTGAAATTTATTGTAAATATCAACAAAAAAATATTTATCTATTGAGAATCTTGTATTATCAATAGATATCGAAATTAGTTAAAAAGTTGGCATACGATTTGCTTTATACTTAGCATACGAATGATAAATATCTTGATTACGTATTATTTGATTGAATAAAACTTAATATCTGCCTTAAACTATTAAAGACTGTTACAATTTATAAAAAATACAATTAATGCAATTTAAGTATAGTTAAAACATCGAAAAGATGATATATTATAGATTATTGATAGGAATTTGATTGTTATTCTTATATTAATTTGGAGGTGTTTTAATGAGTTTTTTAGTTGCATTGTCGTTATCGACGGGAATATGTTGTGGTATCTGGGCTTTGATAGCTTCATTCACTTCTTTGAAACTGATTACTTGGATAGGTTTTGCTGGTTGCACAGCTTACTTTGCATCGGGTAAACATGGTTTTGAGGGTATGAAGACAGCTTTCTTTGCTCTTATGTCTGGAGTGGCATCTGCATTTGTTGCAGTCCTAATATCTAGCAAGTTTCCTACAGTAGGAGGAGTAGCTATTTTAATGACAGCCATCATCTCAGGAACTATGTGTTACCAGTCGAAATTAAAAGAGTTATGGTTTATACCGGGGGCTTTCTTGGGATGTTTCTCAACTTTCGCATACCTATCATCAGGTGGCGACATAATGGGACCTGGAATTATACCTCACCTTGCATCTCTTCTTTGTGGTATAGTCTTGGCTGTATCATGTGACAAGGGAGCGGGTCTTTTATTTAAGCTTTTCGGTAAAGAAGAAGAGCAGTCTAACTAGGAATTATACAGACTTGATTATTAAGGCAGGATTATTAAAAGATATTCTTGCCTTTTTTCGTTTTGAAAAAAGAAAAACCGGGCTGGGTCTTATCTAATATGTGGACCTATACCTTGCGTTGTCAAGAAGATATCAATTATAAAGATAATTATCCTATACAAAATCTAAACAGGGGGACTATGCAATGAGTTATGTAAAAAAAATAATGTACGGTGAACCGGCAGAAAAAGACTTTAATATCAGAACAGCTATGGAAGAAGCTACTAGATGTCTGTTGTGTGAAGATGCTCCATGTAGCAAGGGATGTCCAGCTGGAACTAACCCAGGAAAGTTTATAAGATCTATAAGAATGAGAAACTTTAAGGGTGCAGCTGAAACTATCAGAGAAAATAATATACTTGGTGGAACTTGTGCCCTTGTCTGTCCATACGGAAACCTTTGTGAGAAAGAGTGTGCAAGGTGTGGAATAGACGAGCCAATTAAGATTGGTAAGCTACAGAAGTTTGCTATTGAGCAAGAAAAATTATTCAATATGCAGACACTAAGGGCTCCTGAGACTAAGGTTGGCAAGAAAGTAGCTTGTATAGGCTCAGGTCCAGCATCCCTAGCATGTGCTGCAAAACTTGCTCAGGCAGGCCTTGATGTAACAATCATTGAACAGTATGAAAAGGCAGGCGGTGTGTTGACATATGGAATCACTCCATCAAGACTACCTCAGGATGTTATAGAACACGACATAGACCAGGTTAGGAAATTAGGTGTTGAGTTTAAGTTCAATACAAGAATAGATGGTAAGGACGGAGTTGAAGGACTACTAAAAGAATATGATGCTGTATTCGTTGGTGTTGGCCTTTGGAAGGGATCAATTCCTGATATAGAAGGCAGGGATGCTAAGGGAGTGTACTCAGCTCAGGAATTCTTGAAATACGCTAGAGAAAACGATGGAAATATCAAGCTTGGCGATGATATCCTTGTAATAGGCGGTGGCGATGTTGCCATGGACTGTGCATCTACTTCTAAGCAGTTAGGCGCAAAGAATGTAGCTATAGTATACAGAAGAACTATAGAAGAAGCACCAGCCTACCACGAAGAAATAAAATATGTTCAGTCAATGGGTGTACCAATACATACTAGATTTGCTCCAGAAAAGATTGAAAAGAATGCTGACGGGCAGGTTGAAAAGATGTTATTTAAGTCATGGGACAATGTTTCAGAACTGAGCATGAAGGCTGATACAGTAATATTTGCTATAGGACAAAAGGCCAGTGACGATTATAGAGAGATAGATCTTCCAAAGGGTGCCTTTATGAATGGAGATATAGTAAACGGCGGTATGACTGTAGTACAGGCTGTTGCAGATGGTAAAGTTTCTGCAGATGAGATTTTGAATTACCTAGGAATAAAGGGGGACAAATAAGATGGCATTAGTTAAAGACCTTTCAATAGACTTTTTAGGAGTTAAGTGTGAGAATCCATTTTTCTTATCTTCATCTCCAGTATGTAGTAACTACGATATGATAAAGAAGGCTTTCGAAGCTGGATGGGCAGGAGTATATTACAAGACAATAGGTATATTTATACCTGATGAATGTTCACCTAGATTCGATATAACTAGAAAAGAAGGTGCTGTTTGGACTGGTTTTAAGAACATGGAACAGATATCAGACAAGCCTCTAGAAAAAAACCTAGAATATATAAGCAGACTAAAGAAGGATTTCCCAACTAAGGTACTTGCAGTATCTATAATGGGATCTACAGAAGAAGAGTGGAGTATACTTGCAAAGAAAGTTACAGAAGCTGGTGCAGACTTGATCGAATGTAACTTCTCATGTCCACAGATGACTAGCCATGCTATGGGTTCAGATGTTGGTCAGAATCCAGAGTTAGTTGAGAAGTATACTAGGGCGGTTGTTGAATCAACACACCTACCTGTAATAGCTAAGATGACTCCAAACATAGGTAATATGGAAATACCAGCCATGGCTGCAATGAAGGGTGGAGCCAAGGGTATAGCTGCTATAAATACAATAAAGGCCATCACTAATATAGACGTTGAGAATATGACTGCTATGCCAGTTGTAAACGCTAAGTCTTCTATATCTGGTTATTCAGGAGCAGCTGTAAAGCCGATAGCCCTAAGATTTATAACTCAGATGAAACAGCATGAAGAACTAAAGGACGTGCCAATTACTGGTATGGGTGGTATAGAAACATGGTCAGATGCATTAGAATTCTTGCTATGTGGAGCTAGCAATCTTCAGGTTACTACTTCAGTAATGCAGTATGGTTATAGAATTGTAGAAGATATGATCTCTGGTCTATCTCACTTCATGGATGAAAGAGGAATTGACAAGATTGAGGACCTAGTAGGTATGGCCCTTCCTAATATAGTTCCAGCTGAAGAACTAGACAGAGATTTCAAGATTATACCAAAGATAGATGAAGACAAGTGTGTAGGTTGTGGTAGATGCTATGTATCATGCTACGATGCTGCCCACCAGGCTATAGATTGGGATGGCGAAACTAGAAAGCCAGTTATAAATGACAACTGTGTTGGTTGCCACCTATGCCTAAATGTATGTCCAGTGCTTGACTGTATACTTCCTGGAGAGATTAAGTTCAAGGAAGGTAGAGAGGTACACGACATAGAAATGAAACACAATTATCTATAGGGGAGATTCTTCTAATCCTTTGTAGACACAATTAATAAATAATAGGTTGCCTCGACCTATAATATAGTAGGATGGGAGTGTTCCCATCCTATTGTCTTATAAATAAAGGGGAGTTGGGGGTAAAAAAATGGTTGAACAAAATAAAATGGAAACCACGCCAATGTTAAAATTAATAATATCCATGTCTCTACCACCTTTATTTTCCATGTTTCTTCAATATACATACAACTTTGTAGATTGTATATTTGTTTCATGGATATCTGAAGATGCCTTGACAGCAGTATCCCTGTCATTTCCACTTACAACATTTATGTTGGCGTCTTCGATAGGTATAGGCGTGGGGATAAATATACTTATAGCCAAAAAATTGGGACAAAAAGACTTTGATAAGGCAAACTCAATAGTAAGTCACGGGATTATTCTTTCAACGATTATGGGGCTTATAATTATGACCCTAGTTTATCTTATATTAAAGCCATATTTTATGTCATTTGGCCTAAGTGAAAATGTATATGACCTGTCCATAACTTATATGATGATATGTACGCTTATGCAGGTACCCAATATGGTCCATATTGCCATACAAAAGATTATTCAGGCTACTGGCAATATGTTGGCCCCAATGCTATTTCAGATAGCGGGTGTAGTCTTAAATTTTGTCCTAGACCCCATATTGATATTTGGCTATGGCCCCTTTCCTGAGATGGGAATAGGTGGTGCGGCGGTATCTACTGTATTGGGCTACAGCCTATCTATGGCATTGGCCTTCTATGTTTTGATATTTACAAGGCAAAAGGTCAAGATAAAGGTTAAGGGGTTAAGGCTAGATATGTCGATATTCAAGGATATATTCATATTTGGACTGCCATCGTTTATTATGAATGTCCTTGGGGCTATAATGGTGTCTATTGCCAATGCCTTTTTGATTGTATATTCAACTACTGCAGTTGCATTTTTTGGGGCATATTTCAAGGTCCAACAGTTGATAGTTATGACTGTCAATGGTCTGATCCAGGGTACTATACCTATTATGAGTTACAATTTTGGGGCTAAGAATTATAAGAGGCTTAATGATTCAGCAAGGTATGCGAGTATTATAGCAGGCCTTATGATGGGACTCGGTGGAATCTTGCTTATAGTATTTCCAAGGTTGGTTCTTAGGATATTTATGGCATCTGAGGCCATGATGGATTTTGGAGTAGGTGCACTTAGGATAATGGCCTTATCTTATGTATTTAACGGCCTATCAACCATTATAGCTTCATATATGCAGGCGACAGCAAGGGTATCTTATAGTATAATTATAAATTTGATGAGGCAATTATTGCTCTTGGTTCCTAGTATGTGGATCTTGACTAGGCTGATGGGCATGGAAGGCGTTTGGTATTCCTTTATAGTTGCAGAATTTATATGTTTTATTTATGCAGGTATGGTATTTAAGAAAAAAAGACTAGTTTAATATAGTCGTCATTAATTTGATATCTTATATACAATTCTTATTTGATTTAAGTTTATATTAAGTGCTTAATCATATAATAGGCTAAAAGATATGGAAAGGAATGACGAATATGAAATTTAGAACTTTTGTTTTAGTTTTGGTAGTGGCACTGGTGTCTTCTGTAGGTGGTAGTGTGTTTACGATGAATATGCTTCAGAACAGGGGGGCGCTAGTTAGCGATAGCCAACCTACTGGCAATACAGGGCAGACATCTAACAAAGTGATAGATAGTGCATCTGCCAAGAGTCAAAATGTATATCAGGCAGTAGCCCAAAAGGCATCTCCTTCTGTTGTCGGAATAGTATCTGAGACAGTTCAATCTTCTGGACTTTCTCTTGGAGACGGATTAGGTGGCCTTTTTGGAGATTTTGACGATGAAGGTGGACCTGATAGACGTGTTCAGAAGGGAACAGGTACAGGATTTGTGGTTGATAAGAGGGGTTATATACTTACTAACTCACACGTTGTATCTGATGGCAAGGCCAATAAGGTGAGTGTATTATTCTCTGATGGCAAGTCTACAAAGGGCGAGGTTATATGGTATGATACCAATCTAGACCTTGCTATAGTTAAGGTATCAAAGTCTAACCTAGCGCCTCTTGAATTGGGTGATAGCGACAAGATTAGCGTAGGTGACATAGCCATAGCAATAGGTAATCCGCTGGGAACAGACCTTATGACATCAGTTACCCAGGGTATAATAAGTGGTCTAAATAGGAATGTAAATACAGCATCTAACAATATGTCTGGTCTGATACAGACAGATGCAAGTATAAACCCAGGTAATAGTGGTGGTCCTCTATTTAACCAAGAAGGCCAGGTAATAGGTGTAAATACAGCCAAGGCCAATGCAGACAACCTAGGATTCTCAATACCTATAAATATAGTCAAGTCCGTGGTTAATAGGGTTGTGGAAGAAGGCAACCTTACAAAACCTATTTTAGGTATATCCGGTATAGACGTATCCACATATACATCTTATACAGGAAAAGACTTGGGTGTAGAAAATGGTATAGCCATAAGGTCAGTTAAGAAGGACTCTATAGCTGGCAAGGCAGGAGTTAAACCAGGAGATATAATCATCAAGATAGGTGATAGTGACATCAAAACATTGGGAGACGTAAGTAAAAAATTGTATTCTTACTCATCTGGAGCTAAGGATTCTATAACGGTCTACAGAAATGGTAAGAAGGTCAAACTTGAAGCAGCTTTCTAAAAATAGTTTATATATAAATATAGGACCCTAGGAATTTTCCTGGGGTCTTATATTTATCATTTTTTATCTATAGTCTATTTAAGATGTTATTTGAACTATGAGACTAGCTAGATTTGTAGTATAATAAAAATAGCGTAATTTTTTAGTTGAGAAGTTATTTTTTAATTTTATAAAAATGTATTCGTTTAGGATGGGAGTTAATATAGATGATAAAAGAGGTAATAGTTGTAGAAGGCAGAGACGATATAAGGGCTGTAAAGAGGGCCTTTGATTGTGAACTGATTGCTACAGGAGGTTTTGGATTTCCTAAGGGAGTTATGGAAAGAATAAAAACAGCCAAGGAAAAGAGGGGGGTAATAATATTTACTGATCCTGATTTTGCTGGTGAGAAGATAAGAAAAAAGATAGCAAGTGAGGTTGATGGTTGCAAGCATGCCTTTTTACCTAGAGACCAGGCTACCAAAGACGGCGATATAGGTATAGAAAATGCCTGTCCAGAGGATATAAGGGCTGCCCTTGAAAAGGTGAGGACGGAGAATCCTTCTAATGAAAAGATATTTTCTCAGGCTGATATGATGAAATACGGTCTTTTGGCAGGGGATAATTCTTCGGATAAGAGGGACAAGCTAGGACGTATACTGGGTATAGGATACGGCAACTCCAAGCAGTTTTTAAATAGGTTGAATAATTACGGGGTTACTAGGAAAGAATTTGACGAAGCCCTAAGGAACATTTAAATATATTAATTATAGGTAGAGTGAAAGCAGAGGTATAGAATGGATAAGAGACTTTCATCGCACAAGGCGACGATGGAAATAGTAAAGAAGCATGATTTTAAATTCACCAAATCACTTGGACAGAATTTTTTGATAGATGACAATATAATAGACAAAATAGTAGATGGGTCCCTAGCTGGTCAGGGAGATAAGGTCATAGAGGTCGGTCCCGGAATAGGTACACTTACAAGAGAACTAGCTTCAAGGTCAGAAAAGGTAATGGTAGTAGAGATAGACAAAAAATTAATACCAATCCTTGGAGATACCCTATCTGATTTTGATAATGTTACTATTGTGAATGAAGATATAATGAAGGCGGACATAAAGGACCTTATAGATAAAAACTTGGACGGTGGTCCAGTTAAGTTGGTTGCCAACCTGCCATATTATATAACAACTCCTATAATTATGAGGTTTTTGGAAGAGGATATAAATGTAACCGATATAGTGGTAATGGTTCAAAAGGAAGTTGCTGAGAGAATGAATGCAAATCCTGGAAAGAAGGACTTTGGTGCCTTATCTGTGGCAGTCCAGTTCTACTGCGATACTGAGATTGTTGCCAAGGTTCCAAGACACTTATTTGTACCACAACCAAATGTTGACTCTATAGTTATAGCACTAAGGGTAAGGCCAGAAAGAAAGTACAAGGTTGAAGATGAAGACTTGTTCTTTAAGATAGTCAAGGCTTCTTTTGGTCAGAGAAGAAAGACCCTTTTAAACTCACTTACAAGCATGGGTATTCTTGACAAAACAGATATCTCAGCTGTCTTGTCAGTGGCTGGTATAGATGAAAAAAGGCGTGGAGAAACACTTAGCTTGGAAGAATTTGCAAGACTTTCAGACTGTATGCACTCTAGGATAAAGGAGCTGCAAAAATGTTAAGACGTATTTGGAAAAAAATAACACATAATAAGATATTCTTTACTGTATTAGTAGTATTGGCTTGTTTTGTGATATATCTCGTAGTTTTTAAATTGACAGAATACAATAATGATCAAGCACAAGTCAATGATGTATTAAAGGTTGATACTGGAGATGAAAAAAATTCTGTCCAGCAGATGTTAGAACAGAGGAAAAAAGAGGAAGAAAAGAAAAGTCTGGTAGTTAGGCTGAGTCAGAGAAAAAAAGTATACATTTCTGATGAAGAGGTAGAGAATATAAAAATATCTGGAGACACTCTTGATAAATTCAAGAGGTCTATGGAGGTATTTGTCAAAATAAGGTCTATAGATGGAGATTTTTCGCCTAAAAATTATGGTAGAACAGATACAGGAATAAAATTTGAAACAGACTTTAACTATTTTAAGATAAGTGATGGCAAGAAGACAGAATTTTATAAGATACCTGTAATAAGCAAAAAAGAGTTTCAGTCTATGTATAGGAGGATGATCTATACTTCCCTAGATTTTATAACTGATAACAGTGGCATAGGTAAGATGACGGTCCTACATGGCAATGATGAAAAAAGAATTTGGCCGTGGAGAAAGGATGATGTGGTTCACAAGATCCTTTACAAGAGAGAGGTGGGCAAGATTCAGCCAGAAAAAGAATTTAAGAATAGCAAGGATAACTATACTATAAAAATGGAAAAATCCAATATAAAGATAAGCATACAGACTATGGGAAAAGACTTTATAAAGGTGGACTGTGGCGATAATACGGCCTACTACGAGGTTTACCAAGACTTGTATAGTTACCTACATGATGAGGTTTTTAAGAAATGAAAAATGTAATTAGGATAATTAAGTTGTCGCTCTTGGCGCTTGTAATAGCACTAGGATTTTATCTAGGTCCTACAAGGGTTATGGAAATTGACCTAAAAAGCCAGTATCCTAACTTGCCAAATGGTTGTGAAGTGACATCACTTTCTATGCTGATCAGCCACGAGGGTATAAATGTAAGGCCTGAGCAATTGAGTGACAATTTTTTGAAGAAGAGTGGACTAACAAATGCCAACCCTGACCTGGCCTATATAGGTAATCCAAGGTCCAATTCCAGGGGGTATTATGCATATGCAAGACCTATTGTAGAGTGTGCAAATAGCTACTTTGAAAGCATAGGAGCTAGAAACTATGCTCTAGACAAGACAGGCATGAATATACTGTCACTTTTACATAGTGTTGCTATATCCAAAAAACCAGTAGCTGTATGGTATACAACTGATGGCAAGTCACCTGAGTATAGCGTCAATTCTTACACAGATGAGAGGGGAGAAAGGGTAAGTTTTTACAAAAATCTCCACTGCGTAGTAGTTCATGGTTTGGGCAAGGGTATGGTATATATAGCTGATCCTATACATGGTAAAAAGACGGTGAATTTCATTGAGTTTGCCAAGATTTACTACCAGATGGGGCAGAGGGCTATAGTTGTAAAGTAAGATAAAATTAACAAGATATAAATCTTTATAATTTGGAGGAAATATAATGAAGAAGTCAGTGATACTTGCAGCAGGCAAGGGGACTAGAATGAAATCAGTACATCCAAAGGTTGTACATAAGGTATGCGGTAAGGAAATGGTAAACCACGTAATAGATGCATCTACAAGTGCAGGTGTAAATGAAACTATAGTGGTTCTTGGACATGGTTCTGATGAGGTAGAGGCTGCCTTAAAATCAAATGTACAGACTGTATATCAGAAAGAACAGCTAGGTACAGCCCATGCAGTCTTGATGGCCCAGGACTATATAGGAGACACTGATACAATAGTTGTATTATGCGGAGACACGCCACTTATAAGTCCAGAAACCCTAGTCAATTTCTTTGACTACCATGATAAAAATGGCTGTTCAGTAACAGTTTTAACAGCCCAGATTGAAGACCCAACAGGCTATGGAAGAATAGTCAGAGATGAAAATGGGGACCTTGTAAAAATAGTTGAACAGAAGGATGCTGATGAGGCAACTCGTGCCATCAAAGAGATAAACTCAGGTATATACTGTTTTAATGGAGCTGACCTAAAGGATGCCCTATACCTAGTTGGCAACAACAATGCCCAGCACGAATATTACCTTCCAGATACGATAGAGATAATCAGACGTAAGGGCCTAAAGGCAGGAGCCTTTCTTGGAGCAACTATAGAAGAATTGATGGGTATAAACTCTAGAAACCAGCTTTCAGACGCAGAAAGAATCATGAGAAGAAGGATAAACGATAGACACATGACTAATGGTGTCACTATAATAGATACAGATTCTACATATATAGATTCAGATGTAGAGATAGGTCAGGATACTATCATCCTACCTGGATGTATGTTGACTAAGGGTACAAAGATAGGTCTATCATGCAAGATAGGTCCTCATACAAGCATAGAAAATTCTATAATTGGAGACTTTACAAGCGTAAAGAAGTCTGAAGTAATAGATGCAAGTGTAGGAACAAACACTACAGTAGGACCATTTGCCTACCTAAGACCAAAGGCAAATATAGGAAACCACTGTAAGATAGGAGACTTTGTCGAAGTCAAGAATGCCAAGTTTGGTGATGGGTCTAAGGCATCTCACCTATCATATATAGGGGATGCTGAAGTAGGTTGTGACGTAAATGTAGGTTGTGGTGTTGTATTTGTTAATTACGACGGCAAGAACAAGTTCAAATCTATTGTAAAGGACAGGGCCTTTGTAGGTTCAAATTCTAACCTAGTAGCTCCTGTAACAGTTGAAGAAGACACATTTATTGCTACTGGATCTACTATAACAGACGATATACCAGAGGGTAATCTTGCCATAGCTAGGGCTCGTCAGGTTTTAAAGCCAGGTTGGGTTGAAAAAAAGAGAAGAAAAGACCAAGGACTTGACTAAAAAACGTGAATAAATGTAAAAAATATGTTATAATTATAGATAGTGTGTTAATTATATAAAGAAATAGGGCATATTTTTAAAATATGTTATACTATTAGAAAATTAGGAGTTTTAAGAGATTACTTTTAGGAGGTTTGTGTATTATGAGTTGTTACAATAGCCATAAGATGAAGCTTATAGCTGGTAACGCATCTAAAGAGTTAGCTGAAAAGATAGCTAAATGTTTAGGAGTAGAATTAGTTGACTGTCAGGTTAGTAGTTTTAGTGATGGTGAAATATCTGTTACAATCAATGAGACAATCAGAGGTTGTGATGTATTTGTTATCCAGTCTACAAACAGCCCAGTTAACAACAATTTAATGGAATTATTAATTCTAATAGATGCGCTTAAGAGAGCTTCTGTTGGTACAGTTGCGGCAGTTATTCCATACTATGGATATGCTAGACAGGATAGAAAGGCAAAGGCTAGAGATCCAATTACAGCCAAGTTGGTTGCCAATCTAATCACATCAGCTGGTGCAGATAGGGTTCTTACAATGGACCTGCACGCAGGACAGATCCAGGGATACTTCGATATTCCAGTTGACCATCTACTAGGTGGAAAGATACTTGCAGATTACTTTGCTAAGAAATTAGACATAGAAGATCTAGTAGTAGTATCTCCAGACCTTGGTAGTGTTACAAGATCTAGAAAGTTCGCTAATAATATCAGCAAGGAAGTGCCTATTGCAATAATAGACAAGAGAAGACCTAAGCCAAATGTTAGTGAAGTAATGAACATCATAGGTGAAGTAAAAGATAAGAATGTTATATTACTTGACGATATGATAGATACAGCAGGAACAATAGTAAATGCAGCTGAAGCTTTAAAGAAGTTTGGTGCTAAGGATGTGTATGCTTGCTGTACTCATGCAGTACTTTCAGGTCCAGCTATAGAGAGAATAGAAGGATCTTGTATAAAGGAACTAATAGTACTAGATACAATCGAACTTCCAGAAGAAAAGAAGATAGAAAAAATATCAGTTATGTCAGTAGCTGATGTATTTGCAGATGCTATAAATAGAATATACACTTGTGATTCAGTAAGTAAGTTATTCTAATAGAATATAATTAAAATTGAGGTATGGTCCACAGATATAGGTCTATACTTTCAAAAAATCAAAATCAAAATCATAATCAACGATAAAAAAGCCCAGTCAATGGGCTTTTTTATTGTAAAAGATAGGCTATCATGTTATAATGTATAGGCATTGATAACGTTTTCAAAAAGGAGGAATTATGTCGATATTAACAAATCATTATGTGCTATCATTTATCAAGTTTGCCATACTAGCAACTCTTGGTGAAATAATAGCTGCAAGTATTAAAAATAAGAAGTTAACTATACCACACTCAATAGGGTGGAGGATGTTTATATGGGGTATTCTAGGAGTATGGATTGCCTTTATGATGGGAGTTTTTGCATCAGCTATGCATATTAAGCTTGAGGCTAGCAATAGTCCAATTATGAAGTCTACATTGATGTTTGCATTCTTGACATCACTTGTCATGAATACTAGCTTTGGTCCTGTATTTATGGTATTACACAAGCATACAGATACATATCTAGACCTTAGATACAAGCACAAGGGAGAAAAGATCAGCCTAAAGAGGGTGTGTAATAATATAGATTACTTTGCCTATGCCAAGAACGTACTTATAGGTACTATACCTACATTCTGGCTACCTGCCCACACTATTACTTTTTTGTTGCCAGGTGAGTTTAGGATTGTATTTGCAGCCTTGCTATCAATATGCCTAGGAATAATATTGTCATTAAAATCATAAAAATAATATAGGTATTAAAATATTAGTGACAATATAATAGAGGCTTATATAACAAGGTCAATTTAATATTTTATGTAGCAGGAAAATAAAGAATAGCCATCCGTTTTTCATGAATGGCTATTCTTGTATTATATAATTTAGCGTCATAAGTAATAAAAATACTTATGGTGTTATAAACCCGATATATTGTCTAAGTTTACCTTGTATTTTAATGAAATATATCTTAATTAAAAATATTATTAAATAGACTAAAAATATGATATATATTGAGTTAGTGTATAATTTTTTGTAGAATGAAATAAAGAATATTTATAATATTCGCATTAAATATGACGTGCTATTTTTGAGGGGATAATATGTTAAAAGTAAAACATAATGTAGATGCTTTTGTTGATGAAATAAATAAAAATTTTAACACAAAAATCCATTTGGAGGGAGTATTTTTACACCAGGTGACAAGAGTGAACTCTCTAATAGAACTAATTATCAAAAATAGAATGGAGGATAAATATGATAAAAAATGCTTATGTTAAAGTGACATACAATTTCATAAAGAAGAATTGGTTAATCTATTCTTTGGTATTCTTGACAATAATTGTTTCTGTATTTACCGTATTTGTACCATTTGTAACGGCAAAGAGCCAGTCTATAAACTATAAGAAAGTTGTTGAAAACGTTTATCCAAAATATCCGGCGGCATCATATGATGCCACCAGTAAAGAAGCCGACTTAATTGCAAAAAATGAAAATGTCACAGAATCCATTAAATATGAGAAATTTGGTTTTTTTATAAGCGAAAATTCGGGCATAGAATATAAATTAATGGGATTTAGTGAAAAAGCAATAGGTGAAAATAACTATGTTCTAAAAAGTGGTCGATATCCTAATAAAAATAACGAGATAGTAATAGATAAAACATATATTAAACAAGAAAAGGATACAAAATTAGGAGAGTATATTGGAGGATTAAACAATTTACCCTATAAGGTAAATGACAGTAATGAGTTATATTCAGCCAAAAAGAAGTACAGAGTGGTTGGAATTATTGAAAAAAATCCTGAATATACAAGAGTATTGTCTAAAATAAAGACTAAAAATAGAGTTGAGGAACAGCCAATGTTTTGGCTATATAATACAGATAAATATCCAGAAAATAGTGTGAATTATACGGTGTTGATAAAGCTCAAGAGTGGTCTAGATAACCTGTATGGCAATTGTGTAAAGTTGGGGGTTGATGTAGCTGAAAATCCTCAGAAGGTTGTCCAGAATTTCGAGATTTCTAGATTAAATGAATCAATAATTGGAGTAACAAGGAGTAGAGACGATTATATTTTAATTTTCGTTTCAATTTTATTTATTGCGAGTTTGTTTAGACTATTAAATGATACTAGGCTGAGAAACTTAGGTCTATTAAAAACATTAGGGGCGAGTTCTAAAGATGTATGTATTGCACTTATATTTGAAAATTTAATTTTAGGATTAATCAGTACGATAGTCGGCTTGTGCATTAGTTATGTAACAACATATAAATTGATAGGTGGGACTAATGTTACAGATTCAGCTATCGATGTAGCGCTTGATACATACAAGGTATATTTTAATGAAAATGACATATTATTAGTACTACTTGTAGTTTTTACACCGATTATAATTAATCTAGTCAGTTTAATTATAAGCTATAAAAAAACTCAGGCTTTAGAATTAATAAATGAGGGAAGGAGAGGTTCTAAGAATACAAATCTCGTTAAAATAAAAGTTAAAGATTTCGCTAGTAAGATATCCATAATAGGATTTATTAATAATTTCTCAAACTATATATTACCTATAATAATCATAGTGATTATTGGAAGTAGCATAATAAGTGTTGTGGGAGTGGAAAAAATTATGTCGACGGAGTGGAGTGAATATGACATTTATGAGTCGGAATATTTGGGAAGGAATTTTTTAGTGAAAAAAGATGGTTTCTCTGTCAATAATGGAATAAGTATGGATGATATAAAGCAAGTTGACAATTATAGTGGTCTTACGCAAAATTTAAATATATATGGTTATTTAGTTTGTGATGTGGGGCTGGTGAATGAATCTTATCTTTCTAACAATGCTATATCACAAAAGAAAGGTGAGTATGAGTTTGACTGCACAATAACAGGAATAGACTCTACTAGAGAAAAAGAACTTGAAAAAATGGGAATTATGGGCATGGATGATATTAAAAAAATAAAGTCCAATGAAGTAGCCTATGTACTGTATAATAATTTGTATTATGATAATGGCACAAATAAGTATCAAGAGTTTATTAAAAATATTAAACAGGGTGAGAATATTTCCTTGAAAATACCGTATATTTCAGAAGGGATTCAAAAGTACAAAACCATTCCTGTTAAAATTTTGGATATAAAGAATACTAAGGCTTTTGTAGAGCAGACAAGTGCAATAGATAAAACAAATGTAGAATTCGTTTTTGATTTGAATAAGCTGAAAGAAATAACAAATGTAAATGATGTAAGTGCTGTTAGATTTAATGTAAAATCGGATAAAGAGAGAAAAATTGTAAATGACATATTTTCATCAAAGTATGATATTAAAGATAGAGAGATGAATAGGATAAAACAAAAAGAACTAAGAGATAAAACCTACTTTGCTAAAATAAAACTTAGACTAGCATTTTACATAATTCTGTTATTATTCTCGCTGACATTCACAATTAGGATAATAATAGCAAAAAAAGAAAAAGATTTCGGTATATTAAGAATGTTAGGTGCAAATAAGAAGTTGGTTAGTAAAATTTTACTTTTAGAAAATATGGTATTTGTAGTTAGTAGTTCATTAATTGCAGTAGCACTAGGTGTATTTAGAATATATGGTTACTACAAAAAAACACATGATCTAGACATGTATTATAAGGGAGTAACACATATAAAATTTGTATTACCAATGACGACAATATTATTGTTTTTAATATCAGTTTTCATAGTATTCTTTGTAATACAAAGATACTCAAGCAGAAAACTTATTTCAACGAATGTTGTAATAAATTCTAAAAATGATTAGTGTAAATTTTTGGAGAGGTGTATGTATGAAGCATTTAGAACTTATTGATATAAAAAAATATTATGGTAAAAGTGAGACTACAGTGAAGGCAGTTGATGGTATATCCTTAGACGTAGAAAATGGTAAATTCACCGCAATAGTGGGAACTAGTGGATCTGGTAAAAGTACCCTACTGCACTGCCTAGCTGGACTGGACAGGCCAACCCATGGCAAGGTGAAATTTGATAATAGAGACATATACAGTTTAAGTGATGATGAACTATCAAAAATCAGAAGGCAGGAGTTTGGATTTATATTTCAAAGTTTCAACCTCATACCAGTATTAAATGTATACGATAATATTGTATTGCCCGTTCAACTTGATGGCAAAAAAGAAGATAAAGAGTATATTATGAGTGTAGTAAAAAAGGTCGGACTAGAAGACCAACTCAAAAAATTCCCTAATGAATTGTCTGGAGGACAGCAACAAAGAGTTGCAATAGCACGAGCCTTGTCCAACAAGCCATCGATAATTTTTGCAGATGAGCCAACAGGGAATCTGGACAGTAAAACAACAACAGAGGTTATGGATTTATTGACAAACACTGTGAGCGAGCTAAATCAAACCTTAGTGATGATAACACATGATGAAAATATAGCAGACCAAGCAGATAGGATTATAACTATAAGTGATGGGAAAATAATTAAGGATGAAAGAAAAAAATAGAAACCTAAAAAGATTTTTCTTAAAGGATTGTATGGACACAAAGATAGGTGAGAGAAGTTTGTTGAATAATGGTAGAGTTGTTGTAGAGGGAAGACATGAAGATTTATTAGTCAACTCTGGCGAATATAGAAATTTATATTATAGCGAATAGTTTTTAAAATTAAATATTCAATGGAATTTATTACCTCCTGTGCGTGAAATTATGTTACAGGGGGTTGATTTTTTATATATCATGTCTATGAACTAACGTGGCAATTAAAGTTTATGGCAAGTATTTGTTGAGGGGTGGTACGGTATGGAAGATAAGTGTGTCATTAAAATCATGGAAGCCTTACAAGAAAGGGATATTTCAGACTTTCACCTGAGAGAGGGGACGGACATTTACTACAGGGAAGTGGGTAGATTGAAGCGGTATGACTATAAATTAAATAGGGATGACTTTAGGGACCTGATAGGTTGGCAGAGGTTTGAGTTATACATACAGAATCTAACTGAAAATGAGGTGGATTTTTCCTTGGAACTTGCACCTATGAGGTACAGGTGCAATATGTTTGTTACAAGGGGAAAGTTAGGTCTGGTAATGAGAAAGATTGTAGCGGATGTAAAGACTATAAAGGATATGGAATTACCTAATTGTTTTAAGAAAGTTGCTGCAATGAAATCCGGACTAGTTATAATATCAGGACCAACAGGTTCTGGAAAGTCAACCAGCATGGCAGCTATAGTTGAGGAGATAAATATCAACTACCAAAAGCATATCATAACCATAGAAGACCCAATAGAGTATGAGTTTGAATCTAAAAAATCCCTAATAAGTCAAAGAGAGGTTGGGATAGATACCCAGTCATTTAATAGGGGCTTGGTTAACTCTCTTAGACAGGACCCTGATGTGATTGTAATAGGGGAAATAAGGGATGAAGAAACCCTCAAGATAGCCCTTAGAGCGTCTGAGACGGGACATTTGTGCATAGCTACAATACATACTATGGGCGCATCACAGAGCATAGATAGGATAATGGATATGTTTAGTATTTCTGAAAGAGACAAGGTGGCAAGCAACCTAGCCCTAGTCTTGAAGGCTGTAATATCCCAAAACCTAGTACAGACAATCAAGGGGAGAAAGCCTTGTTTTGATATATTGTTTGTAGACAAGTCTGTTGCCAATATGATCAGGGAGGGCAAGACCAACCAGATACCCAACTATATGTCTACAGGTAAGTCAAAAGAAATGAATATGATGGATGATGATTTGATAGGTCTCTATAAAAATGGTGAGATATCTTCAAGTGATCTTATCAATAACTGCTTGGATATTAATTACTGCAGGAGAAAGGTTGGGGGAGGAAGTATAGGGATATGGTAGCGATATTTTCTAGTATATACACTATATTTAGGCTTGGGCAGGTATATGAGGACCAAGGTATAGATTTTGATTTTAAGATACTTATAGGGATTTTTTTTATGCAAATACTAGTACTTACCTATATCTACTTGCAAAATCCGAGCAACTCCTACAAGGCTTATTTATTGGGTCCAATTTTTTTAATATCATGGGTGGACTCTAGGTGGAGGTACATATATGATATAGACTTATGTTTTTTGTTGATAGTCCAGCTTGTAGTGGGGATATCTTTTGGGACAGTAAACCTTATTGAGTATTTTATAAAGTATGGTACAGACTATGTTTTATACTATGGTAGAGAATGGATTAATCTTGTTTTGGGATCTTGCCCTGAAAATCTTATCTCAAGTCTTATAATATTCGCACTGACCCTTAGTTTAAGCAAAATAAAAGGGGCTATGGGTGGAGCTGATCCCTACCTATATTTTATTATTACTCTGCATATGGGTTATTATGCGACTACAGTGGTATTTTTCCTTTCCTATATGCTAGCAGCTAGCTATTTGGTGATTAATTATTTTATATACGGTGAGCTTGAAGAAAGAGTTGGTCTAGGTCCCTTTATATGTATGGCATTTATACTCTGAAATGAAGATATTTAACTGGGTGTGATTTATAGAGGATATAATTAGTTAGTATAAAGTGAATTGAGCTGTAAAATTAAGTCTTAACGGATGAAAATTAAATTTTAATGGATAAAAATTAAGTATATAATATTTTTTCGAGATATTTACTAATTAAAATAAGGAATTAAGAAAAATCGTATATTTCTATTGATGTGAAAAAGTTTGCGTGATAATATGATAGTATGAAACTATAAATATAACATTATCAATTGTTAAATTTGAGCCGAACTTATATTTGTAAAATACTTTATTTTAGGAGGAATTATGATTAAGAAAAAAACAAAAGTAAGTCTATTGTCAGCTATAGGTTTGTCCATTTTAATGGGTCTTTCTACAGTTGGCCCTTCTTATGCAGAATACCAACCGAGAAGGGTATCAGGTCCAGAAAGATACAGGACATCTATGGAGTCAGCAGATTATATGGAATCTGAAATACTTGTATTCGCCAGTGGTAATGAATTTGCAGATGCCCTAAGTTCAGTTAATATCTGTAACAGGTTTGATGCCAAGTTGGTCTTAGTTAGAGGTAGTGAAGATATGTCATCCTATGTATCTAATGGAGGCTTTAAAAAAGTCTACATAATAGGTGGTCAAAACTCCATACCAGAGAGTTTTGTATCGAGACTTGAACCGACTGGTGTTGAAGTTAAGAGGCTTTATGGAAGCAATAGGTATTTGACAAATATCAGTACCCTTAAAGAAGCTGGTTATGATCATGTAGGCGTTGCCAATGGTAGGATGTATCCAGATGCCCTAAGTGCTTCAAGATTTATAAAAGAAAAAGAGATAGGTCTAGCCTTGGTTGAAGCTGATGATACCAAAATTTCAAGTGATATAGAGGCTAGTGTTGATTATGTATTCGGTGGCGAAAACAGTGTGTCAATAAATGAGGGTATAAGAATATCTGGTAAAGATAGATATGATACTTCTGCTAAAATTGCCCAAATGACTGATGCTGCTAATATGGTCTTGGTAAGTGGGGATAATTTTGCTGATGCACTGAGCTCTGTCAACATTGCAAATGCTAGGGAAGCGGATGTTGTGTTAGCCCCTCGTCATAAGGATCCTAGAATAATGGATATGGCTTCTTATGCAGATGAAATATTTGTAGTAGGTGGTCAAGGTGCTGTATCAGATGAAAGAGTAAAGCTTGCTCTTGAAGGTGTAGAACCAGAGGATCCGGCCAGAGATATAGCATCTCTAGGAAAGTATACAATAGTTAATGAAGGCGGAAAGAATTTCATTAAGAACAATTCCACTAGTGAGTACCTAAAGTACAATTCAAAAACTGAGGGTATGGTTAAGATAGGAAATAAAAAGTATGTCCTAGCAGGTGATGGTTCTATAAGAAATGGTTGGATTTCTATGTTTGGTAAAAAATACTATTCAACAATGCCAAATGGATTGGTTAGGGGATGGAATTACATAGACGGTGCCAATAGATATTTCTCTCCTGAATCATATGAAATGTATAGGAACGGAGTATTTACAACAGGACCACATTGTTACTGGTTTGCTGATAATGGAGCTGTAAGAACAGGGGCTAAGAGGACTGGTAGACCTGCCAAGTATGTGAGATGGTCGGCGCCTACAAACAACGAAATAAAGATAGATAATGAATGGATAAATAGGTCTGATTCAGCCCAGAGATTTAAGTCTCAGAAGGTTGCCAACTTTGCTGCTAAGTATGACTACCTGCCATATAGGTGGATAGGAACAAACCTAAAAAATGGTCAGGGTGTATACTGCTGTGGGCTACCTTATGCAGCCTATAAGGAGTTTGGCGTATTGATTCCAGGACCTGAAATCATAAGGAATTTGAACTCAGAGAGAGGATATATAATGGTAAGGCTTCAATACCAGATGGCCAACCAGTATGGATTTAAGTACGTTCCACGCAATTGGAACAATCTGTTCGGTGGAGACTTGTTGTATTGCAGCAGCGGTTCAAATATATACAACCACGCCATGATCTATCTAGGTAGGAACGGTGGTAGACCGATGATAATCCACTCAGCTGGTCCAAATGGTCTAGCAATAGAGACAACAGGCGTTATAGGTGCTTGGGGTTGTAGGTTCCTTCCAAATGCACTTAGGTACAACCAGTAAGTTTGCAAAATATATTGACATTTGCTGAAAATAAATATATGATATAAAAGTATTTGGGTCTGTGGTTGCAAGTCCAAGCCAGTCGCGGGCAAAGGGATCCACGTAAGCTACTTCTAAAAATGGAAGAGTGAGCATGGCGCGGCTTAGAAGTAAGACCTGCCGATACAAAATCGAGAGGGCTAGTAGTGAGGTAACCCCGAAGCGAAAGTTCCAGCAGGCGAGTGTGGGGTCAAAGATCAGGTCAGCCAAATAAAAATAAGGTCTCCAAATTTTTTTGGGGGCTTTTTTATTTCTACAGTTAATATTTTCATTAGCATTGTATGTTATACTAGTAATTAGTGAGAAATTTTATTGTTATATCAAGTATTAGGTATATTCAAAAAAATATATTTGTGTTAAAATAGATAATATATGTGCAATTTTATTGTGTTAACTGAATTTTATAGATAAATTAAGATGTTAATAAAGAAAAATAAATAAAAGGAGATTAAAATATGGGCTTTTTAGACGGGCTATTTAACATGGCCGATAGAAAAGATTTAAAAGAATTTAACAAGATAGTCGATAAGATAGACGCTGTTGGAGACAAGTATAAGGCTATGACAGACGAAGAACTTCAGGGCATGACTACTATTTTTAAAGAAAGACTAGCAAATGGAGAAACTCTTGATGATATACTTGTAGATGCATTCGCTGTTGTAAGAGAGGCTTCTACTAGAATACTTGGAATGAGACACTTCAGGGTTCAGTTGATAGGTGGTATGGTCCTACATCAGGGTCGTATAGCAGAGATGAAGACTGGTGAAGGTAAGACGCTTGTTGCAACTTGTCCAGTGTATTTAAATGCTCTTGAAGGAAAGGGTGTTCACGTGGTTACAGTCAATGATTACCTAGCAAAGCGTGACCGTGATCAGATGGCCAAAGTATATGAATTTTTGGGCTTAAGTGTAGGTGTAATAGTTCATGGCCAGAACCCACAGGTTAGGAAGAAACAGTATGAATGTGATATCACATATGGTACAAACAATGAGTACGGATTTGACTACCTAAAGGACAATATGGTAATCCATGAAGAACAGATGGTTCAAAGAGGACTTAACTATGCTATAGTCGATGAGGTCGATTCAATCCTAGTCGATGAAGCTAGAACTCCTCTTATCATATCAGGACCTGGGGACAAGTCTACTCACCTATACTCAGATGCCAATGTATTTATCATGACTTTGGATGAAGACGACTATGAAAAGGAAGAAAAGGACAAGGCAGTATCGCTTACAGAGTCTGGTATAAAGAAGGCTGAAGTATACTTCAACGTTGAAAATATAACAACTTTAGAGCATACTGAACTTTATCACCATATAAATCAGGCCCTAAAGGCCCATGTAATAATGAAAAAGGACGTTGACTATGTTGCTAAGGATGACGAAATCATCATAGTTGACGAATTTACAGGACGTCTGATGTTTGGTAGAAGGTATTCAGATGGACTACATCAGGCTATAGAAGCCAAGGAAGGTCTTACAATCCAGAGGGAGTCTAAGACTCTTGCTACTATAACATTCCAGAACTACTTTAGAATGTACAGCAAGCTATCAGGAATGACTGGTACAGCTAAGACTGAAGAGGAAGAATTCAAGTCAATCTACAAGATGGACGTATTCCAGGTTCCTACAAACAAGCCTACAATAAGAGAGGACCTAGCAGATTCAGTATATGCCAACCAGATGGCCAAGTTCCATGCTGTGGCTAGGGATATAGAAGAAAGACATGCCAAGAACCAGCCAGTTCTAGTTGGTACTGTATCAATAGAAAAATCAGAATTACTTTCTGAGATCCTTACTGAAAGAGGTATAGCTCATGAAGTCCTAAATGCCAAGTACCATGAAAAAGAGGCTGAGATAATAGCCCAGGCAGGTAGACTAGGAGCAGTGACTATAGCTACAAATATGGCAGGTAGAGGTACAGACATTCTACTAGGTGGGTCTCCAGCATTTATGGCCCTAAGAGAAATGAAGAGGCTAAACTTCACTGACGAGATGATCAACAGGGTTAACAATGCCAATGAAATTGCCGGTGTAGAAGAAAATGAAGAGTACGATGCAGCTAGAAGCACTTACAAGAAGCTATATGAAGACTTCAAGAAGATAACAGACAAGGAACAGGAAGAAGTAATCAAGGCTGGTGGTCTTTGTATCATAGGTACAGAAAGACATGAGTCTAGACGTATAGATAACCAGTTAAGAGGTCGTGCTGGTCGTCAGGGTGACCCAGGTGCATCAAGATTCTATATAGGGCTTGATGACGATCTTATGAGGTTGTTTGGTAGTGAAAAAGTCCAGGGACTACTAGGTAAACTAGGCATGGATGACGAGACTCCAATAGAACATAGGATGCTTACAAAGTCTATAGAAAATGCTCAGAAGAAGGTTGAAGGAAAGAACTTCGGTATTAGAAAGCACGTTCTTGAATACGATGATGTAATGAACAAGCAAAGAGAAATAATCTACACAGAGAGAAAGAGAGTTTTATCAGGAGAAAACCTACAAGACCAGATTCAAGATATGATGAAGGATGTAATTGCAGATGCAGCCAACCTTTATACAGATGAAAAGGGAACATTGGATGTAGAGAGTTTTAAGGGCCACCTATACCACAAGTTTGTTCCAGGTGGACAGATTGACGATATAGACTACTCAGGACTTCTACCACAGGATGCTATAGAGGCTACATATGACAAGATGATGGCCATATACAATGAAAAAGAAGAGTTCATAGGTTCTGAGAGGATGAGAGAAGTTGAAAGAATCATACTTCTTCAGTCTGTTGACAACCATTGGATTGACCACATAGATGCTATGGACCAGTTACGTCAGGGTATAGGTCTTAGGGCTATAGGTCAGATAGACCCAGTAATAGCCTACAAGATGGAAGGTTTCGAGATGTTTGACGACATGAACAAGCTTATCAGAGAGGATACTGTTGCCTACCTATTCAATATACAGGTCGAAGTTCCTGTTGAGAGAAAGGCTGTAGTAGATGTTGATAATTTAGAATCACCTGATACAGAAGGAAAAGAACACGCTCCAATAACACAGGTAAATGACAAACCACGCGTTGGAAGAAATGATCCTTGCCCATGCGGTTCAGGTAAGAAATATAAGAACTGTTGCGGAAGATAAGTAAGATATATAAAAATATGCCGCCTATTATTAGGTGGCATATTTTTAATTTATCATATTATTGGTAAGTGCCGATAATAATTGTAAAAGATACGAGGAGGTATGCTGATGATTAATTTACAGGATTATAAGTCAGAATATGAAGAATTGACTTCAAAAGTAAGAGAGTTAGGTGTTTCTCTTTGACTTGGATAGCCTAAAGACTAGACAAGCAGATATAAATGCCAGTATGGAAGACCAGGGCTTTTGGGAGGATAGCGACCATGCCAATAGGATACTACAGGAAAACAAGCAACTCACGTCTAAGATAGAGGACTATGATTCTTTGGTCGGCCAGTTAGAAGATATATCCGTATTAATAGAGATGGCAGAAGAGACTAGTGATTCAGAGGAGGACAAGACGATAGAGGACCAGTTGGTGGCCTATATCAGCGATGTAAATGAAAAGATAGTGAATACGACAATGGAGCTATTGTTCAGTGGAGAATATGACTCCAACAATGCCATCTTGTCTATAAATTCAGGCACAGGAGGGCTTGATGCTCAGGATTGGGCCCAGATGTTGTTGAGGATGTATATTAGGTGGTCTGAGGGCAGAGGTCTAAAAGTCAAGCTCTTGGATATAATATCGGACCCAGAGGCAGGCATAAAGACAGCCAGTCTTATGGTCAGTGGTGTAAACGCCTATGGATACTTAAAGTCTGAAAAGGGAGTCCACCGCCTGGTTAGAATATCTCCATTTGATTCTTCGGGCAAGAGGCACACATCATTTGCTTCAGTTGACGTACTACCTGAGATAGAAGATGATTCAGATATAAATATAAATCCAAATGACCTGAAGATAGATACCTACAGGTCATCAGGGGCTGGAGGTCAGCACGTAAACACGACTGACTCAGCTGTCAGGATTACCCACTTGCCAACAGGAATAGTAGTTCAGTGCCAAAATGAGAGGAGCCAGAGGATTAACAAGGATGTGGCTATGAAGATGCTAATATCCAAGTTGATTCAGATAAAGGAAGAAGAAAACAAAGAAAAAATAGAGGACCTACAAGGCAAATATACACAGATATCTTGGGGTAGCCAGATAAGGTCATATGTATTTCAACCCTACAAGTTGGTCAAGGACCATAGGACCAACAAGGAAAATACAAATGTAGACGCCGTTATGGACGGTAGCTTAGACGATTTTATGTTTGAATACCTCAAGAAACAAAACTTATAGAAGATAGGGATGTAATATGAATATAGTAGATATCCTAGTCTCAGAACTAGGCCTAAGAAAAAATCAGGTAGTCAGTGCTATTGACCTGATAGACCAAGGAAATACAATACCATTTATAGCTAGGTATAGAAAAGATGTAACAGGAGAGATGACAGATATCCAACTGCGTGACTTAAACCACAGGCTGGAATATCTTAGAAACCTGGATGCTAGAAAAGAAGATATAAAAAGATTGATTGAAGAACAGGGCAAATTAACAGAGGATATAGAAAAATCTCTTGAAAAAGCCATGACCCTTCAAGAAGCAGAGGATATATATGCTCCATACAAGCAGAAAAAGAGGACTAGGGCGACTGTAGCTAGGGAAAGGGGTTTAGAAAACCTAGCCAATATGATACTCTTGTCAAAAAACATAAACCTAGAAAAAGAGGCACAGGCCTTTGTAAATAAGGAAAAAGATGTGGAAGATATAGACACTGCCATAGCCGGAGCCAAGGATATAATAGCAGAAATTATGAGTGATGATGCCCAGATAAGAAAAATGATCAGGGAAGAAGCCCTTAAAAGAGGACTTCTAATATCAAAGGCAAAGGGAGAGGAGGACTCTGTATACAGGATATATTATGACTATAGTGAGCCTGTAAGAGATGTACTTCCCCACAGGATATTGGCTATAAACAGGGGGGAGAAAGAAGGGTTCTTGTCTGTAAAGGTGTCTTTAGATGACGAAAATATGATAGAGAGGGTAAAGTCAGCCTATCTGTCTCTTCAAAATGAGGGAAATGACGGTATAATCCTTGAAATAGCCCAAGATGCCTACAAGAGGCTAATATTCCCATCTATTGAAAGGGAGATTAGAAACCACCTGACTGACATTGGCCAAGAAAGGGCAATCCAGGTATTTGGTAAAAACCTAAATGGCCTACTGCTTCAGCCACCTATAAAGGATGTGTCTGTTATGGGCTTTGACCCTGCCTACAGGACTGGCTGCAAGATAGCTGTTGTGGACAAAAATGGAAAGTTGGTAGACTATACTACAATTTATCCAACAAAGCCACATAACAAGGTTGAAGAAGCCAAAAAAACATTGAAAAAAATGATAGATAAACACAAGGTAGATATAATATCTATAGGTAATGGAACTGCATCTAGGGAGTCTGAGATGTTTGTATCAGATATGTTAAAAGAAATAAATAGGCCAGTCTCATATGTCATAGTAAATGAAGCGGGTGCCTCAGTTTATTCAGCATCAGAGCTAGCAAATGAAGAGCATCCGGATATAAACGTATCTATAAGAGGTGCTATATCAATAGCTAGAAGGTTGCAAGATCCTATGGCAGAGTTGGTCAAGATAGACCCAAAGAGTATAGGTGTAGGCCAGTACCAGCATGATGTCAACGAAAAAAGGTTGAATGAGGTCCTTGATGGGGTAGTTGAGGACTCTGTAAACAAGATAGGTGTAGACCTAAACTCAGCCTCATATTCACTTCTTGAACACGTATCTGGTATTTCTAAATCCATAGCCAAGAATATAGTAGCCTATAGGGATGAAAATGGTGAATTTGAGAATAGAGAGGACCTAAAGAAGGTAAAGAGATTGGGACCAGCGGCATTTAAACAGGCTGCGGGCTTTATCAGAATAACTAATGCCAAGAATCCACTAGATAATACAGGTGTTCATCCAGAGTCATATAAGGCCTGTATGAATATACTAGATCTTTTGGGATATAGCCTGGATGATATAAGCTCAAATGGGCTAGGAGATATAGACAAGAGACTTAAGTCTTATGGCCTAGTAAAACTGTGTCAAGATTCAGGACTTGGAGAAGCTACTCTAAAAGACATTATAGAAGAAATAAAAAAACCGGGTAGGGATATCAGGGATTCAGGCGTGAAGCCAGTACTTAGGAAGGATGTCATGAGCCTTGAAGACCTTGAGGAAGATATGGAACTAACAGGAACAGTGAGAAATGTAGTCGACTTTGGTGCCTTTGTCGATATAGGCATTAAAAATGATGGACTAGTACATATATCTCAGATATCAAACAAGAGGGTCAAGAACCCTTCAGACCTTCTGACAGTTGGAGATATTGTCAAGGTCAAGGTCATAGGAATAGATAAGGAGAGGGGCAAGGTGTCTCTTTCAATGAAGAATGTAAAGCAGTAGATTATTTTAATTGGATTTATACATAAAGCTAATGACTCTATATTTGAAATTTTCCCAAAATTGCAATATAAATTTGGTATTCAAAGTTGCATGAATGTGTTAAAATTGATTTAAAGTAATTTAATGTATTGATAAAAATTTCAAAAGGAGGGGAGAAATAATTGTTATTGTCAATTGTAGTACCATGTTTTAATGAAGAAGATACATTGATGCACCTATACTCTGTTTTACGTAAGGAGATAGACGCTAATAATATTTTTGATGAATACGAGTTAATATTTATAGACGACGGATCAAGAGATAGTACCCTAAGTATTATCAAAGCTCTCAGGACTAAGGACAAAAATGTAAGGTTTATATCATTTTCAAGAAATTTTGGTAAGGAAGCAGGTATATATGCAGGTCTTAGGGCAAGTAAGGGAGACCTTGTTGTACTGATGGACGCAGACTTGCAGCATCCACCAAAGATAATGCATGAGATGGCCTATAAAATAATAGAAGACGGATATGACAGTGTTGGAGCAATTAGGAAGGACAGGCGTGGAGAGGCTATTTGTAGGAGCTTCTTTTCGACTTGCTTTTACAGGATTATAAATGCAATGTCTGACACGGAGATAAAGAAAAATGCCACTGATTACAGGATGATGACTAGGCAGTTTGTAGATTCTGTCTTGATGCTGAGTGAAATCAATAGGTTTACAAAGGGGATTTTTAGCTGGGTAGGTTATAAGTGTACAGAGATAGAATATGAAAATGTCGATAGGGAACTTGGGACCAGCAAGTGGAGTATCAAGTCCTTATTTAAGTATTCCATAGAAGGAATAGTCGCATTTTCTACGACTCCACTTATGATATCTAGTTTTCTAGGTATTATATCATTTTTGGTGGCATTTTTAATATTGCTTATATTTGTATTCAAGACACTTATATTTGGAGAAGTTGTAGAAGGTTTCCCGACTATAATATGCTCGATATTTTTGCTTGGAGGCATACAGCTACTGACTATAGGTATACTGGGGCAGTACATTTCAAGGACATACTTAGAAGTCAAGAATAGACCTATATATATCGAAAAAGAAAAGTCGGAGTAGATCTTATGTTAGATAAAATCACTAGCAATATTGTCAATAATATAAAGACTATCTACAAAGAATATGCAGTTCAATTTTTAGTATATACAGTAGGTTTTTTAATATTGGCATGGATAATAAAAAATAGTTTGGATCAAAATGGGTTGACGGCAATATATAATGGGGATGCTCTTGTACAGCACTATGCTAGCCAGCAGTATTTGGCGAACTTCTTTTATGATATAATCCACCTTAAGACATCTGTCTTTAGTGAGATAAATTATAAGCTAGCCTTGGGCCAGGATATACTTACCACTTACCATTATTATGGATTAAATGATCCTATAAGTGTGTTTACAGGTCTTAGAAAGATTTATAACCACCAGAAACTATATGCCTTTCTCCTGTTTTTCAGGATGTATCTGGCTGGCATTGGCTTTATAATTATGACCAACAGGTTTAAGAAAAATAAGGCAGTATCTCTAGTGGGGGCCTATATATATGTATTTTGTGGTTATTGTTTAACTGTGGGATTTATGCATCCCTACTTTATTAACCCTATGATACTCTTACCACTACTGATAGCCTCCATAGATATATTGATTAGGGATGGAAAGACACTTGCCTTTGTGATAAGTGTATTTTCTACTATAGTCATCAATTTTTATTTTGCCTATATGATTCTTGTGGTTGGATTTATATATGCAGTTACTTCTCTAGTCTTTGTAAAAAAGGACTTGGGTAGTAAGGAAACTATGAGAGCCTTTAAAAGAGGTATTGGAGGTTTTTTATTAGGATTACTCTTATCAGCATATGTCATAGTTCCACTTATATTGGGCTATGTAGATAGCTATAGGTTCATAGGTAAAAAAGAGTCTATAAACCTATTTATAGGTCTTGAGCAAGTCAGAGATTTTCTATTGCATATATCCTCAGTTCCAGACCTTGAGAGTGATGCTTACCTAGGCATTAGTGGTCTTGTAATACTTGGAATATATAGCGCCATTGCAAGCAAAAAAAAGAAAATTATAAGCCTATTAGTAATAGCTGGCTTGTTTGTAGTTTGCCCCAAGCTTCAATCTATGATGAATGGATTTTCTTATCCAACATATAGGTGGGTATTTGCTATAGACCTACTACTTGCATATATTTTTGTTGACCAATACGATAATATATTAAAGATGTCAGATAAAAAAAGGCTTGGTGCTATGGTATTTATATTGGCCTATATTTTTATAGTGTACAAAAGCGTAGGCAGTGACCAATTAGGGATAAGGGGCAGTATAGGCCCTCTAGTAGGAGCGGGTATTTTTATAGTTCTATCATGGTTGAAAAAATTTAAGTATAGAAATATAGCTATGATATCTGTAGCTTTTCTGCTTATGACAACCAACGTGGTCATATATACAGACTATATCTCAAGCGGCAAACATCTCATAGAAAAAGAATACGTTGACAGGATAGACAATAACTATAATATAAAAATGCTGTCAAATATCACTTCAAGTGGTATGAAAAGAGTTGAGACAGGTGCCAACCGGGATGCTAATTTTTCAGATATATTCTCTTATCCATCTGTTTCTGGTTATTATAGCATACAAAATTATAACTACTCTAGCTTCAACCGTTATTATGAAAATTCTAAGGCATCACCAATAAATAGTGTTACTGGTATGGATTCAAGGTCTTTAGTAGATGGCCTACTATCAGTAAAATATCATTATGGAACGGACAACGTACCCCTTGAATTTAATAATACGGACATCAGTGGAGTATACCAGAATCATAACTATATACCATTCGGGTTTACCTATGACAAGTATGTATGTAAGGATGAACTAGACACAATGAACCCAATCGAAAGGCAGTCCTTTCTTCTAGGTGCGTGTTTGTTGGAAGAAAAAATAGACGGCATAAAGAGATTGGTAAAAGTAAATGACTACTTGGATAAGAGAAATATAGTAAAAGTTGAGAATGGACCCTACAGGCTTGAAAGGGAACAAGACCAAAGCCTAAATATAGGCACTAGGATAAATATTCCTAATGAGGGTGAGTTGTATGCTATAATCAAGAACCCGAGTATATTTTGTAAAAATAATAGGTTTACAAGCCTTGTCAGCAGTTTAGGTCAAGACAGCATCCAAAAAGTAAACACTACATTTATAACGGACAAGTCATCGAAATGGTATACCGGAGAAAAGGGATTGACTGTAAATCTTGGACACTTGAAAAAGGGAGACTATAATTTATCCTATAGACTTCTTGCAGATTGCAATATTGACTCGAAAAATATAGACTATATACTTGTCGATACGGGTAAAATCAAGGATGATTTTACTCAGCCCTCAAGAGAACACCTTGTTGACCTCAATATAAAGGGTGATAAAATTACAGGACAAATTAACTGTGACAAGGATAGGTTATTATTTATATCAATACCATACAGTAAGGGATTTGATATAAAAGTCAATGGGACAAGTGCTAAAGTATACAGGGCGAATATAGGATTTATGGCTGTAAAGCTACCTAGTGGCAACAATTTTGTATCCATAGACTATCATAGACCCGGTCAAAGCTTGGCTTATGTGATTAGCCTACTAGCCTTAATATTTTTGATAGGGTTCGAATTTACAAAAAGAAAAATATTTTCGATAGTGTAAAATAAGTATGGAGTTTTTGAAATAAAAAATAGAGGTTGATTATACAATCAACCTAATAAAAAAGTCCATAAAAACTTGACACTGTCATATTTTCATAAAACATTGACAATATTTGATAAAATTACTATAATAGAGTTGTAAAACAAATATAAATCTTCGGGGGTGGGTGAGATTCCCTACCGGCGGTATAGCCCGCGAGCCACTAGTGGTATGATTTGGTGAGATTCCAAAGCCGACAGTAAAGTCTGGATGAGAGAAGAAATTACTAATTTAGTTAGTCAATCCCGAGGCCATAGGTTTCGGGATTTTTTTGACCCCTGAACTAATTAGGAGGAAAATAATGGAAAGAGTAAGTAGTGCAGTTAGTAAGAGAACATCAACAAAGAAGCTGGTAAAGGTTTCCCTATTGTCGGCTATAGCATTTGTGTTAATGTTTGTGGAGATGCCTATACCGGGCTTGTTTCCAAGTTTTTTGAAGATCGATATATCTGATATACCAGCCCTTATAGCAGGCTTTGCCATGGGACCGGTCGCTGGATTTGCAGTTGAGGGAGTTAAGAATTTCCTACATTTTATCACTGCGACATCTACTGGCGGAGTAGGAGAGTTGGCTAATGTGGTAGTTGGAGGAGCCTTTGTGGTGACAGCATCTACAATATATGCTAACATGAAGAATATAAAGGGCATAGTTATAGGATTTATCGCAGCTACAATAATGATGACATTTATAGGGTCAGTTATGAACTACTTTGTAATGTTGCCTTTCTATGGAAAGTTCATGGGTATGGAAGCTATAATAGGAATGGGTAAGGCAGTTAATCCTAGAGTTAACGACTTATTGTCTTTCGTTCTATGGTTTATCGCACCATTCAATTTAATAAAGGGTATCCTAATTTCTTTATTAACACTTCCTATATACAAGAAGTTGGAGAAGTTTTTTAAAACAGCCTAAGTTTAGAGTTACTTTTTAAAACAGCCTAGGTTTAGAGGCACCCTAGAGACTAATTATAATTTATACGATAATCGGGGTCAGCTATTTTTGCTGGCCCTTTTAAAATGCAAAATCTTAGTAAGGTGAAAAATATAATTTTATATATTATGTGGGCTTGTAAAGTCCAAATTGCCTAATAATATATACAAAATGTTTAATAAGAGATGATTTTCAAAAAAATGTAGGAAAACATTTCCTAGGAGCCTAAAATATGGTAAAATATAGTGTAAGAGGCGATTTATAATTGGGCTCAATATATTTGAATTAGTTGGAGAATTTAAGCAACCAATAATATAGTCGTACATTATTGCTTGTTATTTTTTATAATAATATTTTATGGAGGAATAAAAATGATAAATCAGGATTATTTTATTAATTTAGCAAAAGAAAAAGCTGGTGATGCAATACAGACAGTTGCCGTAGCTGCGCCATATGATGTTGCAACTCTTGAATCACTAAGAAATGCAATGGACCTAGGATTTGTAAAGGTAATACTAGTAGGTGACGAAAGTATAATCAAGGAATCAGCTAAAGAAGGCAATGTAAAGATTGACGATATGGAATTAGTACATGCTGACGACCTAGCAGGATGTGCTCAGGGGGCAGTTGACATGGTAAGACAGGGTAAGGCTGGTCTAATCATGAAGGGACTTATAGATACATCAGTTATTCTAAAGGCAGTTGTAAAGAAGGAAAATGAACTTAGAACTGGAAAGACTCTAAGCTACGTTGGTATCCTATTCAAGGAAGACTACGAAAAGTACTTCCTAACTTCTGATGGCGCTATGCTTATAGCTCCAGATCTTGCTCAGAAGAAGGGTATAGTTGAAAATGCAGTAGAGGTAGCCCATGCTCTTGGTAATGAAATGCCAAAGGTAGCTATGATATGCGCCAAGGAAAAGTACTATGAAAAGATGCCAGCTACTGTAGATGCAGTTGAGTTACAGAAGATGAATCAGGCTGGTGAATTATCTGGATGTATAGTAAGTGGACCTCTTCAGATGGACAATGCTGTAGACAAGCATGCCGTTGAAGTAAAGGGCATTGATGACCCAGTTGCAGGTGAAGCTGATATACTAGTTGTTCCAGCTATAGAGGCAGGGAATGTTTTACTAAAGACTGCTAAATACCTAGGTGGATGGACATTTGGTGGTGTTGTAGTTGGTGCCAAGGTACCTATCGTTGTATGCTCAAGGTCTGATGGAGAAGCTGCTAAGTTGGTTTCAATAGCAGTATCTTGCATGATGGCAGCTAGAAACAAATAAATATAATTATTTATAAATAAGACATATAAATTACCGACCCTCAAAAGTTAGCTTGGCTGACAATTGGGAGGTCGGTTTTTTGCTTTTTATTACTTTGTGATAGGGCTATATTTTATTATAGTCATAGTCCTAGATAGATGTTCTTTTTATGGTAAAACCCATCTCCTCGACCATCTTGATGTCTTCTAGGTGGCTGATTCCTGATGTTGTCAGCATATGACCTGATATCATAGAATCTATACCTGAATCTATGGCAGCTCTACCCTTGTCCTTAAGTAGGACCCTACCTCCTGCAAGCCTGATGCTTTTTTGAGGAAGGATAAATCTATATATTGCTATAGATCTTCTTACTTCTTCATAGGAAAGGGGCTTATTATTTTCTAGGGGGGTGTTTGGTATTGGGTTTAAGATGTTCAGTGGTACTGAATCTACATCCAGGTCTCTTAGGGCAAAGGCCATTTCAATCCTGTTGTCTAGATTTTCTCCAAGTCCAAATATACCGCCACTGCATATTTTTAGTCCTGCCCTTTGAGCAGCTTTTATAGCATTTACCTTGTCTTCGTATGTATGGCTTGTGCATATGTTTTTGAAAAATGATTTGGATGTTTCTAGGTTGTTGTGGTATCTTGAAACTCCTGCATTTTTTAACTTTATAAACTGGTCATAGGACAAGAGACCATTAGAAGAGCAAAGATTGATTGGACAGAGGTCCTTGATTTTCTTAAAAGCCTGACAAATTCTATCGAGCTCAGAGTCGTTCAATTTTCTACCTGAAGTAACTATAGAAAACCTATTAATCTTGTCTTGGTAGTTTTTTATTGCTGATTGGCTGATCTGGTCTGTATCCAATATATCATAGATGTCTACATGGGTATTGTGGTGGGCTGACTGGGCACAGAAGGAACAATTTTCGCTGCAGGACCCACTTTTACCATTTATGATTGTGCATAGGTCAAACTCACCATCAGAAAAGTTATCCCTGATTTCACAGGCCAGTTCAGATAATAGGTCTAGCTCGCATTTTTTTAGGACTTCCATGTCATTATAACTTACCTGATATCCATTTATAATCATATCTTTTAAGGAAATTGCTTGTGAATTAATTTGATTTTCTTTACTATCCATAAATACATACCACCTTTCTTATACAAGATATGATAACATGAAACAACCTATATTGTAAACCTTTAAAGAATATAGTTTACAATATGGGTTTTATAGGAAAAATGATAAATAAGAGTCTATAAAGGGGGCTATAGGTGGCTTTTACTCTACTTTTTGCTTATTATAATACAAAAAACAAATGACTATGTGATATAATAAAAAGATATGGGTAGTTTACATACCCTTAATTGTTCAGAGAAATTACTTCGCAAAATACAGGCTTATCTAGTTTGCTAGGCTACTTGTGGTTTTGTGTTTTATTATAAAATAGGAGGGAATATGGAAAAAATTTATCTAGCTGATGAAAGTTTTACATATGATATGGGACAAAAGATAGGTAGAGCCTTGTTTTCCGGGGCTATAATCTGTCTTAACGGAGATTTGGGTGCAGGTAAGACTGCAATGACTAAATCAATAGCCAAGGCCCTAGGCATTGATGAAGATATAACAAGTCCTACTTTTACTATAGTTAATGAATATAGAGATGGTAGATTAAAGCTAAACCACTTTGATGTCTATAGGATAGGGTCTAGTGATGAAATGTACGATATAGGATTTGATGAATACATAAATTCAGATGGGGTGTCTATCATAGAGTGGTCTACTATTATAGAGGACATCCTACCAGAGGAAAGACTTGATATAGACATAAACTATGAGGGTATGGGTAGGACAATTGAGTTTATACCACATGGAGAAAAATACGAAAAACTAGTCGGGGAGGTTGTTGGACAATGAATATACTAGGACTAGATACTTCTTCAAGGGCAGCGAGCGTTGCCTTATGGAGAGATGGAGTATTGCTAGGAGAAATCCTAATAAACGATAAGAGAACACATTCACAAAAGCTAATGCCAATGCTTGAGGACCTACTTAAGTTGGCTGATATGAAAATAGAGGATATAGACCTTTTAGCTGTATGCTTGGGGCCTGGTTCATTTACAGGTATAAGAATTGCAGTTGCTACAGTGAAGGCTATAGCCCATGTTAGGGACCTCCCGATTGTTGGAATCAATTCTTTGGAGAATATAGCCTATTCAATGATCGACTCTAGTACGACTATAATACCTATCTTGGACGCCCAGTCAAGCCAGGTATACACAGGAGCATACGAGTTTGTAGGGGGCGAGTTAAATACAATAAAAGACATGTGTGTTGAGGATATAAGAGATGTACTTGCCTACGCAAAAGAACTAGAAGATAAAAAAAAGACAGTGACAATAGTTGGTGAAGGGGTCTACAAGTATATGGACAAGTTGCTATCAGCCTTATCTGATAGGATAAGGGTAGCCAACCCTAATTCCAATGTATCTAGGGCAGCGAGTCTTTGCCATTGTGCTTCTATAAAATACCAAGAAAAGAAAGATATTTCAACTTGCTATGACCTAGCACCGATTTATTTAAGAAAGTCACAGGCAGAGGTCCAGTACGAAGAAAAACAGAGGAAATTAAAAAATGATTTATAGGAATATGAAGGACACGGACATTTATGGGGTCTATGAGGTGGAAGTATCTGCCTTTAGCGAGCCTTGGTCATACAATGCCCTAAGAGATGAATTGAAAAACAAGCTGGCGAAATACATAGTAGCCGAAGACCAAGGAAGGATAGTGGGATACTTGGGCACATGGCATATAATAGATGAGGCCCACATAACCAATGTAGCTGTTCATAAGGACTACAGGGGTAGGGGCATAGGTAACGGACTGATGGAAGCCTTGGATAAGCAATGCAAGGAATATAATATAGCATCTATTACCCTAGAGGTAAGGTCTAGCAATACAGTAGCCCAAAATCTTTACAAAAAATACGGTTTTTTGATAAGCGGTATAAGAAAAGAATACTATCATGACAATAAGGAAGATGCTTTGATAATGTGGAAGCAACTCAGGGAGGTATTTTAATGAAGGATATAATAACACTAGCGATAGAATCTAGTTGTGACGAAACTGCCTGTGCTATACTTAAAAATGGCAGGCAGGTCCTTGCAAATGTGATATCTACGCAGATTGACATACATAAGAAATTCGGCGGTGTCGTACCAGAAGTGGCATCGAGAAAACACATAGAAAATATAGATATAGTTGTCGAGGAGGCTCTTGAAAAGGCAGGAATGAAATTTTCAGACATAAGTCATATAGCTGTGACATATGGTCCTGGTCTTGTTGGAGCCTTGTTGGTGGGGCTTTCATATGCAAAGAGCCTAGCTTTTAGTCTTGGTATACCTTTAGTAGGGGTCAATCATATAGAGGGTCATCTTTCAGCCAATTACATTGAGCATGAGGACCTAGTACCTCCATTTGTGACCTTGATAGTATCAGGTGGCCATACTCATCTTGTAGAGGTCAAGGACTATGGCGACTATGAGATACTTGGTAAGACTAAGGATGACGCATCAGGAGAAGCATTTGACAAGATAGCTCGTGCTATGGGACTAGGCTATCCGGGCGGACCAATAGTCGATAGGTTGGCCAAAGAGGGAGACCCCAATGCCATTGATTTTCCTAGGGCCTGCATTCATGAAGAAGGCTATGACTTTTCTTTTAGTGGCCTAAAATCATCTGTTTTAAACTACCTGAACTCTATGAAGATGAAGGAAAAAGAAATAGTAGCAGAGGATGTGTGTGCATCTTTTCAGGCGGCTGTTGTTGACGTATTGTCTTATAAGGCTATAAAGGCTACAAAAGACAAGGGATATACAAGGCTTACCCTATCAGGCGGGGTAGCTGCGAACTCAGCTCTTAGGGATACCCTAAAGACAAGGGCTGAACTTGAAGGTATAGATTTGAAGTACCCACCGATGGTTTTGTGTACGGATAATGCAGCGATGATAGGCTGTGCAGGTTATTATAGGTATATAAATGGCAGAAGAGACGATATGTACCTAAATGCTGTGCCAAACCTGAAGATAAACGAGGGTTAGGAGGACATAAAATGATAATGCTGTCTTGTAACAATGTTACAAAAAACTTTGGTGTCGATACTATACTTGAAGATATATCTTTTTCGGTAAACGAGGGTGACAAGGTCGGTATAGTAGGGATAAACGGTACTGGTAAGACGACACTATTTAAGATAATAACTGGAATATATGGCTATGACAATGGAGATATATATACAGCCAAGAATTGTAGGATGGGGTATCTAGAACAGAATACAAATTTCTACTCAGAAAAGACCATATATGAAGAACTTGTATCTGTATTTGAAGACCTGATTGAGTCTGAGAAAGAGTTAAGAGAATTGGAGCACAAGATAGCTCAGATGTCTGGTGATTCTGGCTCTGGCAAGGAATTAAAGAAATTAATGGACGAATACGGTCACAAGTATGAAGTCTTTGAGCAGAACAACGGCTATGGATATAAGAGTGAAGTGCTTGGAATCCTAAGGGGCTTGGGCTTTAAGGATGAAGACATGGACAAGGAAGTAAATGTCCTATCCGGTGGTGAGAAGACCAGGGTTCTCCTTGGTAAACTACTGCTTTCTAAGCCGTCGCTACTCCTACTTGACGAACCTACAAACCACCTTGATTCAGAGGCTGTAGAATGGTTGGAAGGATTTTTGAGGTCCTATGATGCAACCCTAATGATTATATCCCATGACAGGTATTTCCTAGACCAATCTGTCAACAGGATATTTGAAATGTCAAACAAGAGGTTGACCGCCTACAAGGGTAACTATACTGAATACCAAAAACAGGCTAAACTCCAGAGGGAGATAGACCTTAAAAACTATGAAAACCAGCAAAGAGAGATAAAGAAGCAGGAAGAATCAATAGAGAGACTCAAGTCTTACGGACGTGAAA
This sequence comes from Peptostreptococcus anaerobius VPI 4330 = DSM 2949, assembly GCF_000381525.1. Taxonomy (GTDB): domain Bacteria; phylum Bacillota; class Clostridia; order Peptostreptococcales; family Peptostreptococcaceae; genus Peptostreptococcus; species Peptostreptococcus anaerobius. The sequence continues at coordinate 5,340 of NZ_KB906614.1, read as the reverse complement.
AACATATAAAAAGGGCAAGAAGCAAGGAAAAGATGCTAGACAAGGTTGAAAGACTTGAAAAACCACAGGAGATAAAGAAAAAGGCTAGGTTTACATTTAGCCAGACTAGACAAAGTGGTAATGATGTCCTTCACCTTGAGGATATAAAAAAGTCTTACGGAGAAAGAATCCTATTTAAGGACCTAAACCTGGATATATACAGGGGAGAAAAGGTTGCATTGATAGGGCCGAATGGTGCGGGCAAATCTACCTTATTCAAGATGATTCTAGGCCAGGAGGACTATGACCAGGGCTTGGTCAAAATAGGACAAAATGTTGAAACATCATACTTCCACCAGGAGCAAAAAACCTTAAACATCAAAAATACTATAATTGATGAAATATGGGATGCCAACCCACATTTAAGTCAGACTGAGGTTAGAAACATGCTTGGAGGATTTTTGTTTGAAGGAGAAGAGGTATTTAAACCGATTAAGTCCCTAAGTGGTGGAGAGAGGGCCAGAGTTGCAATACTAAAGTTGATCTTATCTCAATCAAACTTTTTATTGCTGGATGAACCTACCAACCACTTGGATATAGATTCAAAAGAAGTCTTGGAAGAAGCTTTATTAGATTATGAAGGCACTTTATTTACTATATCTCATGATAGATATTTTCTTAACACAGTCATTGACAAAATTTTAGTTTTAGGTGAAAATGGAATAGAAGAATATCTTGGAAATTATGACTACTATCAGGCCAAGAAAAAACAACAATATGACCTTGAAAATTTATATGTTGAGCCTCAAGACACTGGTAAAACAAAGACTCAGATAAAGGAAGAGAGAAGAAGAGAAAAGGAAAAAAGACAGGAAGCCAACAAGGCCAAAAAAATCGTAAAAGATATAGAAGATAGGATCAATCTAGTTGAAAAACAGATAGGTGGTCTTGAGATGATGTTGTGTCAAGAAGAGATATACTCTAGCCCAGACAAGCTAAAAGAGGTAAATTTAGAGAAATCCGACCTAGAAAAAGAGCTTGAAAAATTATATACAAAATGGGAAGAAATAATAGAATAATATGTTTTAAATTTATCTAAAATAATGTATAATAGTATGTATAAATCTCAATTTTGTTATTTTATTGTAAAACTATAAATAGATATAGGTATTTACTAATAAAATTTTATGAGATTGTTTTATTATTTGGATAATTATAATGCTACTACTTTAAAATAAAGCTAAAAACACAAGGAGGATTAATTGGAATGGGAAATAAAAACATATCAATGGCAGTCATCAGAAGATTGCCGAAATACTATAGATATTTGGCAGATTTATTATCTAGAGATATTCAGAGGATATCTTCAAAAGAACTAAGTGAGATAATTGGTTTTACTGCATCTCAGATTAGACAAGACCTTAACAATTTTGGTGGCTTTGGTCAGCAGGGTTATGGATATAATGTAGAGGCACTACATAGAGAAATTGGTAAGATACTAGGTCTTGATAGAAAGTACAGGGCTGTTTTGGTTGGTGCTGGTAACCTAGGTCAGGCCTTGACAAATTATTCTGGATTTAAGAATGCAGGATTTAATATCGAAGCTGTTTTTGATGCCAATCCTAAGATGATAGGGCTAAAGATTAGAGACTATGAGATAATGGATTCAGATAATATAGAGTCATTTGTATCTAACAACGATATAGATATAGCTATCTTGTGTATACCTAAGAACGGGGCTCAGGCAGTAGCTGACAAATTGGTTTCATCTGGTGTTAGGGGTATTTGGAACTTTGCTCCAATAGACCTAGAAGTTCCATCAGAAGTAATAGTTGAAAATGTAAACCTTACAGAGAGTCTATTTACTCTTTCATATCTGATGAAGGAAAGTGATGACCAGTTATAGGGATAATTCTTTATTAGACTTTAGGTTTTGATGCTTAGTTTCTATCTTAACCACAGTGTCTAGGGCTTATGTTTAAAATTTTAGAGAATATAAAAGAGATTGTAGAATGTTAAATTCTTCAATCTCTTATTTTTTATCTAGCCTATTTAAATAAGTCCTACCTAAAGTGAATTTGTTTTATCATATCAAGGAACTCTTTATTTGACTTTGTCTTTTTCATTTCCTCTATTACTTGGTCTGTTGCTAATTGTGAATTTTTGGAGTCAAGGCTTCTCCTTAGTTTGTATAAGGAATCCATCTCTTCCTTTGAAAGGAGTAGGTCCTCACGTCTCGTGCTAGACCTGTAGATGTCTATAGCTGGGAATATTCTCTTTTCAGCCATATTTCTATCTAGACACAACTCCATGTTTCCAGTTCCCTTGAATTCTTCAAAAATTATATCATCCATTTTAGATCCTGTGTCTACAAGGGCTGTTCCCAATATAGTAAGTGAACCACCTCCACGAATGTTTCTTGCAGCACCAAAGAATTTCTTTGGACCATGAAGAGCTCCGGGATCAAGTCCACCAGAAAGTGTCCTACCTGTAGGATTGATTGTAAGGTTGTAGGCTCTTGCTAACCTAGTGATACTGTCTAGTAGGATTACGACATCCTTGCCATGTTCTACAAGCCTTTGGGCCCTGCCAAGTACCATCTCTGCTACCTTGACATGGTGACTAGATGCCTGGTCAAAAGTAGAGTATATTACTTCGCCATCTATGGACTCCATCATATCTGTTACTTCTTCTGGTCTTTCGTCTATTAGAAGGATTATAAGAGTAACATCAGGGTAGTTTTCTGATATTGAGTTGGCGATTTCTTTTAATAGCATTGTCTTACCAACCTTAGGTGGTGCTACTATTAGCCCCCTCTGACCCATTCCTATTGGAGAAAATAGGTCTACAATTCTTGATGACAGGCCGCTATTTTCAGATTCTAACCTCAATTTCTTGTCTGGATAAATTGGTGTTAATTGTTCAAAAGGTGTCCTTGTTCTTGCAACTGAAGGATTGTCTCCGTTTACTAGGTGAATAAACATCATTCCTCTGAATTTTTCATTAGGGTTCTCAGGCTTAGCAACACCTGTGATATAGTCGCCAGTCTTTAACCATAACTTTCTTATCTGATTGGGTGATACATAGATGTCATTTTCTGTTGATAGGTAGTTGCTACCTCTTAGGAATCCAAAACCATCAGGAAGTATTTCTAGGATACCCTCCACCTTATTTTCATCAGTCATTTCAGGAGGAGTGGTGTATAAAAGTTTTTTCTCGTCTCTATTGTCGTGCCTGCTATCATAACGGCTATCACTACGATTATCTTGTCTACTATCATAGCGGTTATCACTACGACCATCTTGTCTATTATCATAGTGGTTGTCACTACGACGGTTGTTTTGCTGGTCTGCCATCTGATCACCTGTGTTTTGTCTGTAAGTCACAGTTTTATTCATCTGCTTATCAAGATCAGAATCAGAGCTAGTATCATTTTTCTCAACGATATCTTCTCTCTTGGCATACATTTCAGCTATTTTTTCTATCAAATCCGATTTTTTATAAGTAGTAGATGATTTAACGCCTAGGTTCTTGGCTATGATCCTAAGTTCTATCAGACTTTCCTTTTTTAAATCATCAATCTTTTTGTTTAATTCCAAGTTCTATACCGCCTTTCTATAAAAACAAGCTGATTGTAAAAGCTACACTTGATACAGCAAACATTAAGGCTATAGAAACAGCAATAACCTTGTACAGTAGTTTATCATTTTTTTTCTTTGTTTTAGACATTATATCACCTCATATAAATCTTTTGCGTCATCTTTTAGTACGTGCTCTCTTATATCAGTAATTCTACATCTGATTGCCTTTTCGCCAAAAGTAAGGGTAAGTTCGTCTCCGATTTTAACTTCAGATGAAGACTTTGCTGTCTTACCGTTTATTTGAACCAAGCCCTTTTCACAGGCTTCTTTGGCTACAGTTCTTCTTTTTATTATTCTTGAAACTTTTAAAAATTTATCTAATCTCATTTCTACATCTCCATAATATTCTTATATCCTATATATTATATCATAGAAGAGAAGAATGTAGAAATAATATTATTATATATAGGTTTTAAAAAGAAGTTAATTAATGTGAATAAAAAAATAGTACTGATCTTATGACCAATACCATTTTTGCTTTATGCGAATCAACTATTATTTGTTTACTAATTCCTTAAGACCCTTACCAGCCTTGAATACTGGTGCCTTTGATGCAGGTATTTCTATAGTTTCGTCTGGCTTTCTTGGGTTTCTACCTGATCTAGCAGCTCTTTCTCTAGTTTCAAAAGTACCAAAACCTACTAACTGAACTTTTTCTCCTGCTACTAGAGTTTCTTCTACAACATCCATAAATGCATTTAATGCAAGTTCACTTTCTTTCTTTGTTAAGTTACTTTTTTCTGCAATCTTAGCAACTAATTCTGCCTTATTCACAATAATTACCTCCTGTAATAATATATTTTTTTACAACATAAATTATAATTTACTTTGTTGACAAGATTATTATACCCCAAGAAGGCTTAAATATCAACAAAAACAAGGAAATTATTGCAAATAAAGATGTGGGAATATTTTTAAAAATAAACACATAAAAGAAGAAAGTAGTAAATTTTGTGGTGGAGAAGTGGAGGTTTAATAAGATGAAATGATAAAAAGAATTTATTAATATATATTATCAATTGAAAGGAAGATATGGGGGATATATTTAAATATATAAATAAATAATACTGAAATTTCAATGTAAAACAAAAATAAAAAATAAAATAAAAAAAACTAATAAATCAATTGCAAAAAGTCCCTCTTGATGTTATAATAAGTTTGTAAAGAAAATATATTTATCGAAAAATGGAGGATTTAGAAATGGCTTACGTAATTAAAGATTCTTGTATCGCTTGTGGAGCATGTGCTGCTGAATGTCCAGTATCTTGTATATCTGACGGAGATATCTATTCAATAGATGCATCTGCTTGTATAGACTGTGGTTCATGTGCTGGTGTTTGTCCAGTTGACGCTCCTCAGCCAGAATAATAATTAAAAATTATTCAGCACCCTGAGATTATTCTTAGGGTGTTTTTTGCGTATGACGGGCATGCCGTCAGTCTGTGGTGAAAGTCCACGTAAGGCGTAGTTGCCGACGAACCTCATAGCAACTTGCAAGGTTATCACCGTGAGGTGATGGCGAGAAGAAGCAATAGCAAAATCGTAGCCTGACGTACAGAAACCTAATATAAAGGCTTACATAAAGGATGAGTGGGCTCAAAGTCACGAAGTCCAAAAGGCAAACGTAACTTATGTAAGTAAATTAGGCAGGTAGACGAGGAAAGACTGACGACTTATCCCGTGAGGTCTCACAGAGGGAAAACCTAGTAACAACGAACTG
>NZ_KB906613.1 GCF_000381525.1 Peptostreptococcus anaerobius VPI 4330 = DSM 2949 | reverse complement strand
GGTTCAGAACGTCGTGAGACAGTTCGGTCCCTATCCGTCGCAGGCGTAGGAAATTTGAGGAGATCTGTCCTTAGTACGAGAGGACCGGGATGGACATACCTCTGGTGTACCAGTTGTTCTGCCAAGGGCATGGCTGGGTAGCTATGTATGGAAAGGATAAGCGCTGAAAGCATCTAAGCGCGAAGCCAACTTCAAGATAAGATTTCCCACCGCAAGGTTAAGATCCCAGGAAGACTATCTGGTTGATAGGTCAGAGGTGTAAGTGCAGCAATGTATGTAGCTTACTGATACTAATAGATCGAGGACTTGACCAAAAAAGATGTTTGAGTAAGGATTAGGTCTAGCCGAAAGGCTCATTAAATATTCAGTTTTGAGGGTACAAACCTTTAATTAAATAATGTGGTTACTATAGCAAGGAGGATACACCTGTTCCCATTCCGAACACAGAAGTTAAGCTCTTTAGCGCTGAAAGTACTTGGTGGGAAGCCGCCTGGGAGGTTAGGACGTAGCCACGTGATTAGAGTCTAGATTTTGTCTAGACTCTTTTTTACATAGTTAATATTATTTGATATATTTGAAAGGGTATTTTTAATCATACAAGATATGTTAAATGTATGTAAACAAAGCCTATAATGGGGATAATATTCTTGTAAATTAAATCTAAAAAGTGTAAAATTAAAGGAATGAAAAAATATATAGGGGTGGTAGTAAGCAATGGAAATAGAAAGTCGTCAAAGGCAAATAATAAAAACAGGTATAATAGGTATAATAGCAAATCTAATACTATCGGGAACTAAGGTTGGGCTTGGATTTATATCCGGATCTATAGCTATTACTATGGACGGTATCAACAACCTAACTGATTCACTTTCATCTGTAGTTACAATTATAGGGACCTTGATAGCAAATAGGAAACCAGATAAAAAGCATCCTATGGGTCATGGAAGAATAGAATATATAGCAGGTATGGTAGTTGCAGTAATAGTCTTATATGCTGGTGTTGCAGCTAGTATAGAGTCTATAAAGAAGATAATAAATCCTACAAAGCCTAGCTATACAAATATGATTTTAGGTATAATGTTGTTGGCTGTAGTTGTAAAGATATTCCTGGGAAATTATACTCAAAAAAAGGGTATTGAACTGAACTCTGATTCCTTAAAGGCTTCGGGTGTTGATGCGAAGATGGATGCAGTTATATCTACAGCGACAATAATTGCTGGTCTAATATATATGTTCAGAGGTGTGGGTATAGAATCATGGCTAGCCTTAGGTATATCTTTTGTAGTTATAAAAGCTGGTGTAGATTCTATAATGGAGGCATCTAGTAATATTGTTGGAGAAAGACCTGAAAGAGAACTTACTGACTCAATTAAGCGTACAATAATGGAATTTGAAGGTGTTGAAGGTGTATATGACCTTATAATAAATAACTATGGTCCAGAGATGGTAATTGGATCTGCCCATATCGAGATACCTGATTATTGGAATGCTGGTATGATAGATGATATAGAGAGAAAAATAGCAGATAGGATATTGAACGAGTACGGAATATTGATGGCGGCTATAGGTATATATTCTATAAATACAACTGATGATATGGCTCAAGAGATCAAGCACAGCATTACCAAGATGGTTATGTCTAGAGAACATATTCTCCAGATGCATGGTTTTCATTTAGATAGCGAAAACAAGGTAATAAACTTTGACCTAATAATGGACTTTGACTGTGTCAACAAGGAAGAAATACTTGAAGAGATGAAGATTAGGGTCATGGAAAAATACAGGGATTATGAGGTTAGGATAACCCTAGATCTTGATACAACTGATTAATACGAAAAAACAGTTTAAAAGCGACCAATTTAACAGTTATGATGAAAAAAAGAATTTTTAAGTTATAATTAAAAAAGAATTTTTAAGTTATAAGAAAAAAACAATTTTCAAATTATAATTAAAAAAGAATTTTTAAGTTATATACAATTATATACTCAAAAAAGACGATACAAGTAAAATTTTATCGTCTTTTTTATTTTAGAAAAGTCGATAAGATAAATCAAGATACTATATGTAAAATAATAATAGAAGTATATGATATAATATAAGCAACACAAGTAGCAAAGAGAGGACAATAGATATGAAAAATATTAACCTATATAAGAAAAATATCGAAAGTTTAATAGAAAAGGAAAAGTATTACTCACAAAGGTCATGCGACTGGTCTATGTCGGTGGTATTTTCATCCTATGATTCTTATATAATTGATCAAGTGGACATCTACTGGCCTCTTGTAGGTGATGGTATAAGACCTAAAGTGATATCTCTTGATGGTTCTCTTTGCCTACTAAAGAAGATAATTGATGATAGGAGGGTATTTGATGCCTACTTTAATACAATTAATTCTACTAGTATAAGTATTGCAAGAACTGCCTATAAAATAATGGAAATGTCAGTTCAAAATCAGATACCAGTTGATGCTATATCAAAAAGAATTGCTAGGTTCAAAAGAGGGAAAAAAACTGACCAGACCTACAACGACCTAAACAATTTAATTATAGAGTACAGGTCTATCCTAAATAAAAATAATATTTATGACAGACCTATGATATATGAGAATTTTTGTGGACTTTTGGATAGTGCGAATTATCCGGACAATTTGAAGGCTATAGGTAAAAATATAGTGAGTGATAATTCTATATCTGAAAAATTTAGAAGTAATAAAATAAATAAAGATGATAGGATTGAAGGTAAGACTAGGAATATCATTCAAAACCATGACTACTCTAGTTATCAAGATATGAAAAATGGCCTGATCAACTTGATTTATAGCCTAAAAAATGACAAGGGTATAAGTCAGGATGATATAGCTATAGTGGTTCCAAGTCTTAATGAGGATATAATATCTATGGATATAGACATTAGTCCAACCTTAGACATTAGACCAATAGCAGTATCCAAAAATTTTGGTTCAAACCTGGAAGCTGTGGTATGCCTAGCAGCACTAGCTATTTACAAGGACTGTGAGTATATCTTATCTGATGAAGAAAAGATTGAACTATTGACTGTGGTCTACAAGGACAAGAACTATATAGACCTTAGGAAAAATATGGAAAAATACCTAAAAGAAGTAAGAAACAACATAAGGAATAATATGTCACCTGTATTGGACCTAGATAGCATAGATGACGGTGATGATCCAAGTCTTATAAGCATAGATAGGATTGAAGAAAGTATAGCTGAGGCTGAGTTTAGCTATGAGTATAGGATGTCTGACTCGGAGTTTGTAAAGAATTTCTATAAAAAGTATGTAAATCAAACACCTGAGTCTATAAGTATGGTAGCCAAGATGACAGACCTGATTGAGGAGCTTGGAGATTTGGTAGATGACGAGTCCAAGTATAATTATATGAGGCAGGCTATTTCCTATTATTCTTCTAGCAAGGTAAAACTAGAAAATATGGCGATGCCATCTATATTGCTTATGACAAAAGAAGATTTAAAGAGTCTTGACACTAAAAGGAACCACCTAATAGTATTCGACGCAAGCTCTAAGAGATATGATCCAGTTTTAGAGGATTCAATTTATAGCCAGATTGGATTTTTTGATGATTCTATATTGTCTAATATCACAAAAGACAATATAAGCTTGTTTTACAAGGACCTTATGGAGTATTCTATAGACCTAGAAATAGATAGAGTTCTTTCAAAGTACAAAAACGTATATATTATGACTTCGGATACTGCCATAAATGGGTATGAGCAAGAGAATATGTTTTATAAAAAACTTATGGACAGGATTTTTTAGTGGGGGTGGAATATGTCTATTAACTATAGAAAAGACCAAAAGAAGATAATGAGGTACAAGTCTGGTTCAATGGGTATACAGGCTGTTCCGGGAGCGGGCAAGACCTTTATAATAACCAACTTGGTAGCCCAGTTAATTGAAGATATGGAAAATGAAAATAGGGACGGGAAAATACTGGTTCTTACCTATATGAATAGTGCCGTAAATAACTTCAAGTCTAGGATAAGGGGGATACTTTCTGACAAAGACCTTCCAAAGTCTAGGTTTGAGGTAATGACTATCCATTCTTTAGCCATGAAAATAATAAAGGAAAATACGGATATAGCCTTTGTAAGTGAGGAAACGGAAATTATAGATGACTATAAAAAGTCACTTTTGATAAATTCTGCCATTGAAGAATATGAGAGTCAGGATAATAATTCTAATAAGATATTGAGCTTTATGGAAAAGGGCTTTAGAAATAATGAGGACAAGGTAGACAGGTGGTATAAGGAATTTACCTTTATGGTTTTAAATTCTATCAAACTCCTAAAGTATTCTGGTATTGACGATATTGACCTTAAGAATATAGTCAATGAGCCTGATTACAAGGGAATAATGACAATTATATCGCCTATATTTAACCTATACCAGGAAAAACTAAGGAGTAACGCCTATATAGACTATGATGATATATTGGTCATGGCCTATAAGATACTTGAGTCTGATTCAGAGGTTGCTGCCTACTACCAAGAGAGGTATGCCTATGTATTTGAGGATGAGTGCCAGGACTCCAATGAGATTCAAGGCAAGATAATAGAGATAATATCAAGAAATGTGAGCAGGTCTATATCAGAAAATGATATGGTCAGTGCAAAAATGAACCTAGTAAGAGTAGGTGATGTAAACCAGAGTATCACGACTACCTTTGCTGGGTCCAACCCTAAATTTTTTGTGGATTTTTGTAAGAGGGCGGACAAGTCCTATACAATGAATATGGCTGGTCGAAGTTCAAAAGACATCATAAATACAGCCAACAAGCTAGTTGAAATAGTCAAATCGGATATGACCAAGGACTACTATGGTGGGCTTGAAGAAATCTATATAGAAGAAGTTGAAAAGGACAAGGGCTATAAGGAAAATCCTGTAACAAGGTCCTATAGCATAAATTCTAAGAGCCTTGATGATTTTAACCAGGAGATGGCATATGTAGTATCAACTATCAAGTACACAAGGGAAAAGTTTCCAAATTATTCAATAGGGGTCCTATATTTTTCAAATTTTGATGTCAATGACCTGGCCAAGAAGTTGGACTCTGAGGATATCCCCTATGAAAAAATAGGCAATGATTCCCAAGAAAATATGAAGATAATATATAAGATAAAGCTAGTTGTAGACTTTATAATAGACCCTAGCGACTATGATATATTCAAGCAGATGTTATTTGAAGCCTACATAGATAGGGCGGATACATATGAGCTATCTGATATTGAGCATGAGAGGCTAGAAAAATTATTTGATAAAATAGATACTGAGAGGTATTTTTATGATGACCTCTATTTTGATGACCTAGCTACAAGGGCCAAGCAGCTCTTGGAGAACTTAATAGAAAAGCCTTTTGTAAAAAAATTAGCAGAAGATAGGGCTAGGATAAGGTCTGTCTTGGAATATTCAAAGGTAGATATATACGGCCTTATAAAGTTGATAGGTGATAGCCTAAATATTAGCAGCCAAGAGAAAAGCCTTATAGACTATCTGGCCTTTTACTTAAGCAAGTTAAAAACATATGAATCAGCAGACTTAAACAGGATATCAATAGCAATGGCACCTAGGAACACTAGGATATTTGAGACCTTGGTGGCAAGTATATACGATATAGGTGAGCATGAGGTCGAAGCTGGAAGTATTAGTATATCTACAATGCACAAGTCAAAGGGCATGGAGTGGGACTTGGTCATAGTATGTGGTGTGAGTTCAAATGATTTCCCATCTAGTGTAAATGACTACTTTAGGATTGATAGAAAGTACCTGAGAGAAGGATTTAAGTATCCTGAGGCCTTTGTCAATAAGGAAATTGATGATATAGTCAATAAGTCTTGCAAGAAAATAGGCTATTATGAGAAGGAATTGAAGACGGAGATTATAGGTGAGAGGACTAGGCTCTTGTATGTTGCCATTACTAGGGCCAAAAGAGGTCTTGTGATCCTCAACTCAAGGTCTAAGTTCAATGAGTCCATGAACTACTATTTTAAGAAAAAGAACTCATATTTTTTTGATATTTTATCAAAATACATATCTGATAATAGGATTAAGGGAGGTAAGTAATGACTATTTTGGGGCAAAATAAGATATCTATATCAAGAGACCAATTGAAATATAGGCTAGACCACCTTATTTTTAGTCAGAATATGCTAAATACCTGGATTAGGAATAGGGATGAGTTTGTAGAGAAGTATATAAATGGAGTGTTTTGGACAGATTCAAGTGAAAAGGACAGGTTGTACGAGGAAAATATGTCCTATGGTAGGGACTTTCACCTATTATGTCAGAGGATGTTTATGGACCTGCCCCTATTAAAGGGAGATCCACTAGCCAAATCACTTGAGGACTACCCAAAGCTTGAAAAAATTAGGAAGATAAAAAATGCCTACCAAAGGCACTTTGGCAAGGATGTAATTTTTAGGCCGGAGCTTGAAATAGAGTACAAGGGTCAGATAGTGATAATGCTAGACCTCTTGGTTGAGATATACAAGGATAATAAACTATATAAGATAGATATATGGGACTGGAAGACTGAAAGAAAGAGAATGAGTCAGATAGATGCCCAGACAAAGATGCAGACCTGTGTATATATGTATGTGTGTAAGGAGACCCTAGGACGTGAGATTGACTTTTCTAATATGGTCATGCACTACTACCAACCGACTTATGATAATAATATCAAGTTGGTATATACAGAAGACCTGCACCAAAAAAATCATGAAAAGATATGGAGCATGATTGAAGAGATAAGAGATGAAGAATCGTATAGTAATTATATATTATAGATAGAAACTATATATTAAAATACAATTTCTAGGTTAAATTATATTCTGAATTATAAATGATATTATAAATGATATTATAAATAAGATTATAAATAAGATTATAGATAGGAGATAGGTATGGCACTTGGATTTATATGGGGTAGGATGCCCGCTGATAGAACCAAAAAGGTCTTAGACCTAGCCTTTGAAGAGGCTAAATCCAAATCAAAAAAACCGATATATATATTGGTACCGGAAAAGTACACATATGAGATGGAAAAGAAGTTGAGCCAAAGACTACTTAGTCAAGATGACCCAAATTTTAGGATAAGGGTAGTCAGCTTTTCTACACTTAGCAATATAGTATTTACAAATGTGTCTGGTCTAAAGGAAAAAAAGATATCCAGATCTGCTAGGACCATGCTAGTATACAGGGCTCTAGAAAAGTCTGAGAAAGATCTAAAGACCTTCAGACCATCCCTAAATGACTTGGGACTTGTAGCCAAGTTACTCGATCTTGTGATTGAGTTTAAGCAAAATGACATGGATGTAGACTATATAAATAGCCTATCAAGTAAGGTGGATGATAGGGCATTGGCCAGTAAGTTGGATGATATATCAAGGATATACGGAGCCTACGAGGACCTAATGCAGGATAAATATATGGATTCAGAGGATGGTACTGTATTGTTTTCAAGATTGATAGGATCCTATGAACCGCTTGATGGTGCCAGTATATTTATAGATGAATTTACAGGTTTTACACCTGTTCAGTACCTAGTAATAGAAAAATTGATACTCTTATCAAAAAAAATATATATTTCCCTTATGACAGATATGAGGAATATAAATTCTTATAGGGGGGTATTTGCTAAGACAAACTCTACTATCATGAAGATAAATAAGTTTTGCATAGACAATAAGGTCAAGAGGCTTGAGGATATCAGGGTTGATGATGAGGAATACTATAAAAAAGATGAACTTAGGTTTTTAGAGAGTGAAATAAGGTTTTTCAATCCAAAGATATATACAGGGGATACTATCAAGTCAAGCAATGACGAATTAAGTATAGAAGAGTTTGGCAATAACAAATTAAATATAGATAATTCAAACGATGACGAATTAAGTATAGACAAGTTCGGTATTAAAATAAGCTCCTTTGAAAACAGGCACAGGGAAGTTGAATATATAGCTTCAGTAATACTTGATCTTGTAAAAAACAAGGGCTATAGGTTTGGGCAAATTATGGTGGCTACAAGAGATATTGATTCTTATGCCCATATTACCAAGTCTATTTTTGATGATTACAAGATAAACTACTTTTTGGATGACAAGATAAGTGCCCAGTCCAACCCTGTATTAGTCTTTATACTGTCGATTTTAGATATGAAAAATACAAACTACTCATACAAGTCCATGTTTACCTACCTAAAATCAGGAATTTTGGACCTAGATGGCGATGATATAGCCTTGTTAGAAAACTATGTTTTAGCAAATGGAATCAGGGGCAAGAAGTGGTTTGAGGATAGATGGGACCTTCCTGTAGTCCATAGTGTAGAAGATAATCCTGTAGATATTGAAGTACAGGATAGGATAAACAAGATAAAGGACCTTGTTATGGAGCCTATAATAAGGTTAAATGAAAAGCTAAAGGGAAAAAACACCCTAAGGGATATATCAAGTTACCTGTATGAATTTACCTTAGATATAGGCCTAGACAAGAAAATAGTAGACCTAGTTGAAACTTTTGAAAGAAAAGAAGACAACTACAGGGCTAGGGAGTATTCTCAGGCATGGAATATATTTGTAGATGTTCTAGATGAGATGGTTGAATTTATGGGTGATGAAGTAATAGGTATAGAGAGGTATATCAAGTTCTTGGACCTTCAATTCCAAGGTCATGAGCTGGGGATTATTCCTCCTTCAAGAGACCAGGTATTTATAACTGGTGTAGACAGGATGAAAAATCCGGATACTAGGGTCCTAATTTTGATTGGGACAAATGAGGGTGTATTCCCTAAGATGGTGAGCGACACAAGTCTTATAACTGAGATGGACAAGTCCAACCTACTTGAGAAGGGTGTGAAGTTCGACTCTGATATTGTCAGCAAGATGTATGATGAGGAATTTCTTGTCTATAGGGCTATGTCTACAGCTAGAGAAAGGCTCTATGTTACCTATCCAAAGGGAGACGTAGAAGGTAATAGTATGATGGCATCTAGCCTTGTGAATAAGATAAAGAAGATATTTCCTCAGATAGGTGAAGAGGACCTATCTGACCAGGTATACGATATTGGATTTAAGCTTGGAGATAGGGAGATAGATTTCAGTCAAGATAAGACACCTAAAATAAGCATCGATATAGCCGACCTTATATACGGGGCACCTATATTTAGTGTTTCCAAGCTAGAGAAGTTCTCCTCATGTCCTTATTCGTATTTTGCTAGGTATGGACTAAGGGCAAGGCCGAGGGATGTGTATGAATTTAGTCCTATGGATGCCGGTAATTACTACCACAAGGTCTTGGAACTATTTCTTAGGAGGATTAGGTCCAATGATATCAGTTGGGCTGATGTTGACCTATCATATATCAATAGAGAGGTGGAAGTTTTGGGGGCTAGAATACTAGATGCTAGGTCTAGCTATATACTCAATACATCCGAAAAATACAGGTATATGGTAAGAAGGCTAAATAGGACCCTAGTGGATTCCATAGATGCAATAGGCAAGCAGGTCAGGGGTGGCAAGCTAAGACCTAAGGGGTTAGAAGTTACTTTTGGAATAAAGTCTGAACTTGAACCTATCAGGCTCAATATTGATGGGGCTAGGGAGGGTCTTGTCAATGGTAAGATAGACAGGGTCGATAGCTATATTGACCAAGAAACCAATACAGAATATATAAGTATAGTTGACTACAAGTTGTCCAGCCATGATGTCGATTTAGAGATGGTTGAGGCAGGTCTACAGCTACAGCTATTTATGTATATGAATGCCATCCTTTATTCAAAAAGGTCAGAGTTTACTAGACCAGGAATAAAGTTAAAACCGGCGGCCCTACTCTATAGCAGGGTAAAGAGTCCACAAGTAAAGCTGTCTGATATAGGTGATTTAGATGATTTGGTAGCGAGTGAAGCCCCTGAAATATTAAGGGAAAATAAGCTGATGGGTATAGTAGTCAAGGATGTTGATATATACAAGATTATGGATACGGGATTTGAAGATAATACCGGTATGAAATCAGATATACTGCCTATTAAATTAAATACTAATGGAAGCTTTCCAAAGAAAATGAAGGGTTATGATGAGGAAGAGTTTGACATTATATCTAGGTATGTAGTAAAGAAGTCTGAAGAGATTGCAGGTCAGATATACAAGGGAAATATAGATGTAAGACCCTACAAGACGGATGGTAGGACTGGCTGTGACTACTGCGAGTACAGGGCTATATGTCAGTTTGAAGAGGACGAATATAGGAGGATAAGAAAAGAAGAGGATATAATAAATAGGATGACCCTATACAATTTTAATAGTAGAAAGGAGGAAGAGGACAATGGCAAATAAGTGGACCAAGGACCAGGAGTCAGTAATAAGGCATAGAAATGCCAATTTACTAGTTGCAGCAGCTGCTGGATCTGGTAAGACTGCGGTATTGATAGAGAGAATAATAAGGCTGATACTAGACCCTGTAAATCCAGTGGATATAGATAGGTTGTTGGTGGTTACCTTTACCAAGGCTGCTGCAAGGGAAATGCGAGAAAGGGTTGGTCTTGCTATAGAAAAAGAACTTGCCTTAGACCCGGATAACACGAGACTTCAGAGGCAGAGGATGTTACTTAACAAGGCAGACATAACGACAATAGACTCATTTTGCAATAGTGTTATGAGGACTAACTTCCATGCTATTGACCTAGACCCTTCTGTTAGAATAGGCGATACAGCAGAGATAGAGATTTTGAGAAATGAGACTATAGAGGATTTTTTTGAGAAAAAATATCAAGAAGCTGATGAAAAATTCCTGAATCTTGTAGATACTTATAATACAAGGACAAATGATAATAATCTGATAGACCTGGTGTTTACAATTAGTAATTTTGTTGATTCAACCCCCTACCCAGACTTGTGGCTTGATGAGGCTGCAGAAAGATTTAATCCAGTAAGTCCGAACAAGGATGACTATATAGATTCAATGATAATACCTCAGATTGAGGAAGCTAGTATAGGACTTAATAGCTTGAATCTACAATTAAGAGAAGTCCTAAGAGACCTAGCTGAGATTCCAGGATATGAAAAGCACTATGATTTTATGGCTGACTATAGGTCTAAAATTGAAGTTATGATTCAAAAAATGGGAGAGTATTTAGAATATAAAAATAAGGAGGGTGACCCTAGTAGCAAGGTGGATGAAGCCTTAGGCTCTATTATGAATATGCTAAAGACTTCCTATATAAATACAAGTGGTATTGCACCCAAGATAAAGAAAGAATACAAAGAAGACTACAAGACCCTGAAGGATACATTTGACGCTATCAAAAAATCTGTAAAATCTATTCTTGACGATCTTAGGATCGATAAGAAGGTTATCGAAAGGGAAAATGAACTAGTATATCCACATATGAAGGCCTTATCAGACCTTGTTAGGGAATTTAGGGCATATTACAAGGGAAAAAAACTACAAAAATCCATAGTCGAGTTTTCTGATGTTGAACACTTTGCCCTTGATATACTTACAAGCACAGACGATGACGGAAGAATAGTAGCTTCGGATATAGCGAGGTCCTACCAAGAGAGGTATCAAGAAATTTTTACCGATGAATACCAGGATAGCAACCTAGTCCAAGAGACAATACTTGATATGGTATCAAGAAAGGATAGACCAAATAGGTTTATGGTGGGTGATGTCAAACAGAGTATATATATGTTCAGACAGGCCATGCCAGAGATATTTATGGGCAAGTATAAGACCTACGATATCTATGAAGATGATGTTCAAACAGGGTCAAAAGATAGTAGTGTTCAGACAGGTTTAAAAATGGAAAGCCAACCACCAAGTATGAGGGATAGAAAAATCCTCCTTTACAAAAACTTCAGGAGTAGAAAAGAAATCCTTGAAGCATCCAACCATGTCTTTAAGGAGATAATGACATCAAAGACAGGGGATATAGATTATACAGATGAAGAAAGGCTAAATCCAGGTGCAACTTTTAAGGAAAATAATATTGAAAATAGCCATGTAGGGGGCCCTGTAGAAGTCCATATACTTGATACAAAAGATATAGATAGCAAAGACCTAGGTCAAAGTCTGCTGGATATTAAAACAAAGGGTCTAGATGAGCAGGATATAGAAGACATAAAGGACATGGAAAAATTTAGGTTTGAAGCCATGGAAATATCCAATATCATAGATGATATAGTAAACCCAAGTCCTGAAAAATCTAGGTATGTGGTGTATGACAAGGAGAAAGATGATTATAGGCCGGTTAAGTACAAGGATATAGTTGTTTTATTTAGGTCTACGAAAAATAGGGCCAATATACTTGAGGATATGCTTATAAAGAGGGACATACCAGCCTATAGTGAGTCAGGTGGAGGATATTTTTCTACAATAGAGGTGACGACTATTATAAATCTACTGAAGGTAATAGACAATCCTATCCAAGATATAGCCCTGATAGCTACTATGAGGTCTCCTATTTTCAACTATACAGACCAAGAACTAGCTAGGATTAGGCTGGCTGATAAGGAGTCTAGCTATTATCAAGCTATCAAGACATTTATAGAGACTAGCGATGACAAGGACCTAGTAGTTAAGCTGACTGAGTTTTTAGATAGGCTAGAAAAATACAGGCAGGATGCTTTTTTACTGCCTATAGACCAATTTATGTGGAAGTTATACAAGGATACTGGATATTACAGGTATCTTGAAGGTCTAGCTATGGGAGAAAAAAGACAGGCCAACCTTATTTTGCTCCATGAAAAAGCAAAAAAATACGAGGCAGGCTCACACAAAGGGCTATTTAATTTCCTTCACTATATAGAGAGGCTCAAGATGACTTCAAGTGAACCTAAAGAGGCAAGTCTACTTTCAGAAGATGCTGACCTTGTGAGGATAATGACCATACATAAGTCTAAGGGCTTGGAATTTCCAATTGTAATAGTTGCAAATATGGATAAGAATTTTAACCTAAGGGGAGATACTAGTGTGGTCGACCTTGACCACAAACTAGGCTATGGACCAAAGTATATAGATATAAACAAAAAAATATTCTACAATACGACTGCTATGACTATATTAAAAAAGGCCAAGCAAAGGGCAGTAAAGTCAGAAGAGATGAGGATGCTCTATGTTGCCATGACTAGGGCCAAGGAAAAACTAATATTTACAGGCTGCCTAAAGGACATAGACAAGAATCTTGAAGCTTGGAAAAATACCTATAGAGACTTGGACGGAAATATAGACCCTGGCTCCATACTTAAATCAATGACCTATATGGACTGGATAATGCCTACTATTGTAAATCTTGAAAAAAGACAAGACTGCTTAGATGTTAGGTCTTGTGTGGCCAAGTACCAGGGCTATAAGGATTGTAAATGGATTATAAAATTTACCGACAAGTATGATGTTTCTAAAAAATACCTGGATAAGTTAAAAGATTTGGAAGTTATAGAAATGGAAAATCTTGATTCAGTAGAGATTAAAAAAACAAAATATGGTAAAGAATTAATAGATCATGTAGAATTAATAGACGATAAAATATTAATAGATCATGCAGATTTAATAGACGATAAAAAATTAATGTCTTGTGAAAAATCACAAGATGATAAGAGACCACTAGACAAGGACATGATAAATGAGATACTGAATTTTGACTATAGGTTCAAGTCTAGTGCTTCCAAGCCTTCTAGTATATCTGTTACGGATATCAAGAAGCTCATGGCCCAGGAGAAAAATGACCAAATGCACGACAAACTATACAAGACTATCCCATCAAATGATCTTAAGTCTCCTAGTTTTATTCATGATAGTAAATCATCAGCGAGTGAACCTATAAAGCACGATTACAAGGCAAATGAGAGGGGTACAATATTCCACCTTGTGATGCAGTTGATAGATTTTAAGGCATTTGAAGACCTAGTAGCCTACCAGCAGATGAGTCTAGATATGATTGGTCTTAGCAATGAAAATGATAGACCTATAAGAGAAGAGATTGTCAGGCAGATTGACTCCATGGTGGACAAGAATATCCTTTTAAGACAAGAGGCAGATACGGTAAATGTATCATGGATAGTGAGATTTATAAGGTCAAATATATACCTAGATATATTAGAGGCTGACAAGAGGGGTGACCTATACAAGGAAACTGCTATCAATTATAATATCAAGATGAAGGATATATACAAGGACCAGGGGATAATGGATGACGAATCCATGATGATGGTCGGAATAATTGACTTGTTCTATGAGAACAAAGATGGAGATATAATCCTATTAGATTACAAGACAGATTATGTTGGTGATAGGTCAGACCAAGACTTAATAGATAGATACAAGGTCCAACTTGACCTATACAAGAGGGCCATAGAAGATATATCTGGTAAGAAGGTTGTCAAAAAGTACCTATATATGTTCAGTGCTGGCAGGCTACTTGAATGTTAGGATAGAGGAGGTAATATGAAGATTTTACATACATCAGACTGGCACTTGGGAAAGAGTTTGGAGGGTTTTTCAAGGATTGAGGAACAGGAAAAATTTTGCCTAGACCTAGTCGATATAGTGAGAAAAAGAGATATAGACCTAGTTCTTTTGGCTGGAGATGTATACGATACCTACAACCCACCAGCTAGGGCTGAGAACTTGTTCTACGATACCTTGGTTAAGCTGGCTGAAAATGGCAAGAGATGTGTTATGGTAATAGCAGGTAACCACGACAATCCAGATAGGCTTGAAGCCATCAATTCAATGGCGGCTAGAATGGGGATTGTGATACTGGGCTACCCAATGTCAAAGGCAAGTGAGGCTGTATATGACGGATTTGAGATACTAGAGGCAAAAGAGGGATTTACAAAGATAAAAATAAGGGACGAGATAGCCAATATAATAAGTATTCCCTATCCTAGTGAGTCGAGGCTCAACCATGCATTTGAGAATTATCTGGACAAGGAGGATATGCAGACTTCTTACTCAAATAAGGTCGGCCACTTGTTTAGGAGCCTAGAGGAAAATTACAGGGATGGTGAGATAAATATTGCTATGTCCCATATATTTGTGGTGGGCAGCTCTATAACTGATTCTGAGAGGAGGATAGAGCTTGGGGGTGGTCTATTAGTTGAAAAGGACCAGCTACCAAGGGAGTCACAGTATACTGCCCTTGGTCATATCCACAAGCCACAGAGGATGTCAAAGACCTACAATGCCTACTATTCAGGCAGTCCCATCCAGTATTCCAAGTCTGAGAGGGATTCTGCAAAATCTGTATATATAGTTGATATTGAGGCTGGATCAGAGGCAGAGGTCGATAGGGTATATATCAACAACTACAAGAATATTGAGGTATACAGGGCAAAATCTGTGAGCCACGCCCTTGACATATGTCAAGAAAAGAAAGACCAGGATGTGTTCTCATATTTTGAAATAGAGACTGAGGAGTCCATTAGTCAGGATACCATAAAGGCTATGAAGTCACTTATGAAGAATATAATAGAGATAAAACCTATAATAAAATCTCAAATAGACCAGGAAGAAGAGAAGTTGATAGACCTTGATAGGTCTAGGATTAATGACTATTTTGTAGACTTTTATAAAAAAGAAAATGAGGGTTTGGAACCTAGAGCGAGTCTTGTGGACTTGTTTTCTAGCTTGCTTGGAAGGGAGGAAGACCATGAAGCCAATTAGGTTGGAGATAGACGGCATAAATAGCTATTCAAAAAAACAGCTTATAGACTTTGAGGAACTCACTTCTAGGGGCTTATTTGGTATATTCGGCAATACCGGTAGCGGAAAATCTACAATACTAGATGCAATCACCCTTGCCCTTTACGGTAATATAGCTAGGTCAAGCAAGGACTTTATAAATTCTAATTCGCAAAAGGCCCTTGTAGACTTTGAATTTGAGCTAGGTATGGGCCAGAGTAGAAGGTACTACAAAATTACCAGGAGATTTAAGAAGAAGGAATCCAAGGACAAGTTCAGTTCCGTCAGTGATTCAGTTAGGTTGATGGTCAAGGATTCATCTGGTGAATACCAAGTTATAGCTGACAAGGTTGGAGAGGTCAATACGAGCATAAAATCTATACTAGGACTTGAAGAAGGCGACTTTCTTAAATCAGTTGTCCTACCCCAAGGAAAGTTCAGTGAATTTTTGAGTCTAGGTGGCAAGGACAGGAGAAATATGCTTGAGAGGATATTTGGCCTAGAGGAATATGGTAGCAGCCTGAGTATAAAACTTGCCAGAGAGAAAAAGGACCTCGATAGCAAGATTACAAGTATTGAGGCTATAATGACCCAACACGAAAATATCAGCAAGGAAGTCCTAAGTGAGCTAAGGGAAGAACTAAAAGAACTCATAAATAAGAAAGATTCTAGTCAGAAGAGCTTTGAGCTACTTAAAAAGCAAGTTCAAGACCTTAAAGAGTTAGAAAGTGACTTGATAAGCCTGAACAAGCTAGAGGAAACAGCTAGGACCTTGATGGAGAGGGATTCTTATATAGGTGGACTTGAAGAAAAAGTTGAGATATCAATGAGTGTTACAAGCATAATGCCAGACCTACTTGAATACAGGTCAACAAAAAGAGATATTGATAGGGCTAGGAAAGAATTGGCTAAAAATAAAGACCTGATAGCAGACCTTGAGAGTGGCCAAAAATCAATAGCAAGCAAGCTTGAAGACCTAATTAAAGACTTAGATACAATCAATGCAAAAATTTCTAAAACAGAGTCTATAAAAACTATGGATAGCGGTCAATTAAATAGGTTAAACGATGACTTAAACAATAAAAAGCTAATTTTACAAAAGAATATCCAAGAACAAAAAAGCCTAAATGAGACCCTTGATGAATTGAAGTCTATAGGGCAAAAAATAGTGTATACTAAAGATGCCATTAAGCAAGACAAGGCTAGGCTAGAACTTGAAGAGACAAGGTTAAGGGAGTTTGAAGACTTGAATAGGGAGTCAAAACTAAGGACTATGGCAGAAGACCTCAAAAAGGAATGGCTGGATTCTATCCATGAAGGCAAGTGTGAGTGTCCCCTATGTGGTAGTGAGGTTAAAAGTCCTAGCCAAATTAGGATAGACCATGATATGTCACAAGAAGAGAGTTACTACCAAGAAAACCTAGAAAAAAAGAAAAAGCAATGTGATGACCTAGGGCATTTAATCAGTAAAAATACAGGATTACTAGAGTCCTACTCTTCAAGAAAAGAAAAGTTAGAGTCTACATTGGAAAACTTAAGTAAAGACCTAATGGACCTAGATATAGAAGGCTACCAAAAAGAAATATATGAACTAGAAGTCTATATCAAGGACCAAAGAAATATTATAGAGGGTAAGAACAGGGCTTACATGGACTTGATGAAGGAAAAATCACAAGTAGACAAGATAATATCAGACTACAAACTAGAATCAACTAGGATAGTTACAGATATAAATTTCAAATATCAACAGAATCAGGATTATGATAAATTGATAGTAGAAAAAACAGACCAGATGGATATCCTGTACTCAGGTCTTAATTTGAGAATAGGAAAACTAGGTCTAGAGGTCCTAATAGGAGATCCTGACCAGGTTGATATTACAGAGCTGAAAAGGGAATATACAGACCTAGACAAGATTAGAGCAGTCAAGCTAGAAATAGAAGACCACAAGACTAAAAAGACCCAGCTAGACCTGAAAATAGGAGAGCTTAGGATAAAAATCGGGGAAAACAAGCTAGATAAAGAATACCTAATAGAAAAAGAAGCTGAATACAACAAGGTGCAGGATGAATTAGAGACCCTAAAAGAAAAAGAAACAGGCCTATCTATCAAGATAAAAGATACAGAGGAGAGGCTGGTCCTAGTAAATCAATTGAAAAAGGACCTAAAAGTATACTCACTCAAGATGGACGATGTAAAAGACCTTGAAAAATTATTAAAGGGCAATAAGTTTGTAGAGTACCTTTCACAGATATACCTAAAGAACATAGTCTTAGACGCTTCACAAAGACTAGACTGGATAACTTCTGGAAGGTATGCAATTGAAATAAATTCAGACTATATGTTTGTCATCAGAGACAACTTCAACGGTGGTATGAGAAGGTCATCAGATACCCTATCAGGGGGAGAAACCTTCTTAGTATCACTGGCCCTAGCCCTAGCCCTTTCATCACAAATCCAACTAAAGGGTAGCGCACCATTAGAGTTTTTCTTCTTGGATGAAGGATTTGGATCACTAGATAGCGAACTTTTGGATACTGTGATGACAAGTCTTGAAAAACTCCACAGCAACAACCTAAGTGTGGGCATTATATCCCATGTTGAAGAGTTAAAGTCAAGAGTACCTATGAAGCTGGTTGTTAGCCTGGACGAGAAGGATGCTAGCTCCAAGTGTAGGATAGAATTAAGTTAAAAGAGTATAAAAATAAGTCTACACATTCATTATCCCTTATCCTATATGGGTGGAATTGTTTACAACTGGCAAATCTAATGTTACAATAGGTTGGTTGATTAAAAGTACTAATGAAAATGCTTATTAACACAGCAAGATGGGTAATATGCTATTGTATAAAAAATGAAGATTGAGGGGATAATAGTGAAGGAATTTTTATTAGAACAAGGTGTACCAGATAAGCTGGTACTTGAACTTGAGAAATTTAGAGAATTTTATAAGATAAATGAAGAAGTTAAGGATAGGATACCTAATCCGAAATATAAATATTATGGTAAGGATGTACTTGCCAAGTCTATAGGGGCCCTACTTGCAGGTTACCATATACTACTGAGTGGTCCAAAGGCTACAGGTAAGAATGTCTTGGCTGAAAATCTAGCAATGATGTTTGCCAGACCACTTTGGAATGTATCTATGAATATAACGACTGATGCATCAAGTCTTTTGGGGACTGATACTTTTGTAAACAATGAAGTAGTCCTAAGACAGGGGCCTGTATACAGGGCTGCTACAGAGGGCGGTTTTGCTGTTTTTGATGAAATAAATATGGCAAAGAACGACTCTCTAGCAGTTATATATTCAGCTCTTGACTACAGAAGGACTATTGATCTACCAGGCTATGACAAGATAGTGCTTGATGATGCTACTAGGTTTATAGGTACTATGAATTATGGCTATATAGGTACTAAGGAGTTAAATGAGGCTTTAGTATCTAGGTTTATGGTCGTAGATATGCCTACAATCACCAGGGAGAACTTTGACATGATATTAAAGAATGAATTTGCCCTAAAGGATGGTTATAGGGATCTATTTGTTCAGCTATTTATGGACCTACAGAACAAGTCCCTAAATGCAGAGATATCTTCAAAGACTGTTGACCTTAGAGGCTTATTTGCCAGCATAGACATCATGAAGAAGGGGCTTGATATAAAAGAGGCCCTTAATATGGGGCTTGTCAATAAGACCTTTGATATCTATGAGAAGGAGATAGTTACAGATATTATAAATTCATTGTTTGAGGACAAGCTAGAATCAAAGGATATATTTGTAGGTTAGTAGGAGTTGATGTAATGGACAATCAAAAAATCAGAAAAGAAAATATTGTCTGGACCGTATCAGAAGACTATAACTACCTACCGACTATCAAGTTATTTGATGAATACAGGGACTTCGACATGGACTATTACAAGATGATGGTGCTTGGATATGTCTACAAGGTTGTTGATATAGATAGTTTTATGGACTTTATAGCTGTACATATAGACAAGACTGACCTGAAAAATGAGTTTTTAAAGCTTATAGAAATATACCTAGATGATTGTTTTTATAGTGACTTGTCAAAGCTTAGACCAGGAGCAAGAGACTATAGAAAATATTTTATAGACAAAATAATAAAAAGGTACAAGGATAGACAAGATCTTACTGTTGAGGAAGAATTGACATATACCTACTATGCAAGGTTGGATGGCAAATATGTCAAGACTAGGCCGGTTGTCGATGATCTCATAGTATATATGAGGTTTAGAAATACAGCGAGGACTACTGAAGAGCTAATAAATTATCTTACAGGGGCCTTTTTAAAGTTCTTTTTTATAAATGATAGAAAAGACATAAATGAAGAAAGGCAAAAGCTCTTAGAAGCCAACTTAATAGATAAAAAAGAAAAGGAAAAAGATAAGCCTAATAAAGAAACAAAGGCCAGACTTACCTTTAAGGCTAGAAAGAAGAACCTGAAAAACTTAAATGATAATGACAGGATTTTGAGTGTAGAGTCGGCTGAGTTTACAAGGGATATAGACCAAGATGTTGAAATAATGGACGAGAGGTTGGAATCAAGTGCCAAGTCCAGTATAGTCAAGTCCAATGAGAAGATAAAGGCCATGATAGAGACCAGGTTTGGGTCTAGCCTCTATCCCCTGTACGTAACTGAGAGCCTTGAAAAAGACCTGTGTGTAGGTATACACAAGGGTATAAAAATACACTTTACAGATGGTAGTTTTTATGAGGGAAACTACGATAAGTACTTTGCAAGGCAACTAGAAGACCAACGTCAGATAAATATGGACTACTACAAGGAAAATGAGTTGATTTTTCGTAGAGCTATCAATGAATTGAAAAATATCTTGAAGAAAAGGCTGATCCTGGATGATGAGGATGACTTTAGTATGTCAAAGTCGGGACAGCTACAGGTCTCTAAGATATGGAGACATACTCATTTAGGAGATGAAAATATATTTTTAAAGAATAACAAGCAAGAAAAAGTATCCATAAGTGTTGATATACTACTTGATTCTTCAGCATCCCAGCTTGAAAGGGAGGAATATGTATCTTCACAGGCCTATGTTATAACACAGGCGCTTACGGAGCTAAAGGTTCCAACAAGGGTATTTTCTTTTTGCAACTTTTTCAATTATACCATAATGAAAAAATACAGGGACTATATGGATCCTGAGACTGTAAATAATAAAATTTTTTCATTTAAGGGTGCTGGTAGTAATAGAGATGGACTAGCTATAAAAGTCATATCCAGCGATATGGATAGGCTAGATACTGACAAAAAGGTATTGATAATACTTAGTGATGGTCGCCCCAACAACAAAATAGACCTCGGATCTAGGTCATTTATGGACATAGATGGTGAGGACTATGAAGGTGAAGAGGCCATCAAGGATACTGCCCAGGAAATTTTTAATATGAAACTAAGAGACAAGCATGTCTTGGGAGTGTTCACAGGAGAGGACGAAGATTTAGAATCAGAAAAAAGAATATATGGCAAGGATTTTGCCTACATTAGAAATTTAGAGAGATTTTCAAAAATTATAGGTTTCTATCTAGAACAACTACTTATTTAAGGAAATTCAAAAAATACGTTTAAATTATTACTAATTTGGTATATATATGAATAGTATGTAAGTTATTTTACTATATTAATGAAATTTATATTACACAAA
Organism: Peptostreptococcus anaerobius VPI 4330 = DSM 2949; assembly: GCF_000381525.1. GTDB lineage: Bacteria > Bacillota > Clostridia > Peptostreptococcales > Peptostreptococcaceae > Peptostreptococcus > Peptostreptococcus anaerobius. The sequence goes on along the minus strand of NZ_KB906613.1, from coordinate 42,957 downwards.
TTATTTTGAAAGAAGGTATTTTATGAAGAATTTTCTAAAAGAGTTTAAAGAGTTTGCTATGAAGGGCAATGTGCTTGATTTGGCAATAGGTGTTGTTATAGGTGGCTCTTTTGGAGCAATAGTTACATCTTTAGTAAATGATGTAATTATGCCACTTGTCGGTATAATACTTGGAGGTATAGATATAGCAGGTTTATCAGTCAAGGTAGGAACTGCAAAGTTGGGTTATGGTGCATTTTTACAGGCCATTATCAACTTCATAATAATAGCATTTGCAATATTTGTCTTTATTAAGTTAATAAACTCAGCTGTTAAGAAGTTCAAGAAGCAGGAAGAGGCTGAAGAGGTAGCTCCAGCTATTGATCCACAGTTAGAGATGTTGAGAGAAATAAGAGACTTGTTGGCTAAGGATATAACTACAAAATAAATTATAGGATTTGTTAGTGGTATCTCATTTTATAGCCATAAATATTCGTATGTTATATAAGCAAAATATAATTTGAATTTTCTAAGGGGTGGCAGATCTGCTTTTGTAAGTAGTAGCTACCCCTTGTTATGTATATATTAAATATAAGATGAGGTGACAATATGTTAAATTCTGAAGAAAGAAGAAATTATATCCTTAATACTCTAGCAAAATCAACTAAACCACATTCAGCTACTTCATTGGCAAGGGCATGTGAGGTTAGTAGACAAATAATAGTAGGAGACATAGCCCTGATGAGGGCTAGTGGTACAGAAATAGTCGCTACAAATAGGGGTTACCTATTGAAAAAGGATGATGGTGTTTTTAGGAAGACTGTAAAGGTAAGGCATGATTTTTCAAGGTTGAGAGAAGAATTATATATTATGGTTGATGGTGGAACTAGGATAGTTGATGTTGTTGTAGACCACAAGATCTATGGAAGCATAAGTGCAAGTTTAGACTTATCAAATAGAAGAGAAGTGGATGAGTTTGTAGAGAGCTTTAAAAATGCTAATGATATGTCGCTGAGTACTATAACAAACCATGAGCACTACCATACACTAGAGGCGGATTCACAGGAAGCTATAGACTATGTATTAAAAAGGTTAAAGGAAGAGAAATTTATATCGGAATAATTTAATTTGTTCTCGCAAAATACAAAAAGACATATGATAGATTGAATCTTAGCTATATTTTCATACGATTAATTATTTACAATTCACTAAGAGAAAGGTGGGGTTGATCTTGGATACAATATACGATTTGCACAGTCATATAAAAGATATAGAAGAACTTGAAACATACCTGAGTCAGGGAATAGTTCCCCTTGTAAACTGTAGGTCTTTAGGTGAGTTCTTAGACTATAGCAGTTTTATAAATGAAACATCCTATGATAGTTCAGAGGTCTTGTATAGCATAGGTCTACATCCACACGATGCAGATCGTATCTTATACAATTTCTCAAACAAGTATGAAGACTTGATTAGAAAAGCCCCAATAGTAGGGGAAATAGGTATGGATTCGTGTTGGACTGATCTTGATAGAAAGACCCAAGAAACTTCTTTCTTGTATAGTTTAGGACTTGCTAAAAAATATAATAAACCAGTTGTTCTTCATACCAAGGGTATGGAAAGAGAAATACTGGAGATAATACAGGACTTTGATTTAACATATATAGTCCACTGGTACGGTTGCAGCGACTACCAAGAGGATTATAGAAATCTAGGTGTGTATTTCACAATAGGACCTGCTATTTTTTCTGATCCAGATGTTGAAAAACTTGTGTCTAATGTTGATTTAGACAAGCTCTTACTTGAAACGGATGGTATAGAGGCCCTTAGGTGGTTGGATGAGGAGCATTTTGATAAGAGAAGGCTAAGAGACAACTTAGAGGATGTCTATAGGAAAATAGCAGAGATTAAGGCTTTGGACTATGAGTTTGTTAAAAATACAATAGTAAATACGTCAAAAGACCTAATAAAAAAATATAAAGGAGTAATGTATGAGTAATCTTAAATTAATAAAGATAGCAATGCCTTATTTTAAAAGGTACAAGTCTATATTATTTATAGACCTATTATGTGCAGGACTAACTACTGCTTCAGAGATGGTCTTACCCTTGATTCTAAGGTATATGACCAATCTGGGAATTCAAGACAAGAACTTACTTACAATGGGCCTAGTAGCTAGGTTGGCGATACTATTTATAGTTATAAAGCTTGTTGAGTTAGTAGCTGTATATTATATGGCATCTATAGGTCATATAATGGGAGCCAAGATAGAGACGGATATGAGAAGTGATGTTTATAAGCACCTTCAGACCCTATCAGATAGGTTCTACAATGAGACTAAGGTTGGCCAGATAATGTCAAGGATGACAAATGATTTATTTGATATTACAGAGTTTGCCCACCATTGTCCAGAGGAGTACTTTATAGGATTTATAAAGATAATTGTATCACTTGTTATCCTGCTTAATATAAATGTACCGCTTACAATAGCGATTTATATATTGATACCATTTATGTTTATATGTTCTAGCAAGTTTAAGAATAGGATGAGGGATGCCCAAATCAAGCAAAGAGCCCATATCGGTAACTTAAACTCAAGCATAGAGGACTCTCTACTTGGAATCAAGGTGGTTAAGAGTTTTGCAAACGAAGATGTAGAACGTGAAAAGTTTACAAAAGAGAATAACAAGTTCCTTTCAATCAAGGCGTTATTCTACAAGTCTATGGCAGGCTTTAATACTATAAACAGGGCAGTGGATGGTGTCATGTATTTTGTCTTGGTAGTCTTTGGGGGAGTCCAGATTATAAATGGCAATCTTGAGCCAGGAGATATGCTAGTCTATATAATGTATGTATCGACATTGTTGGTAACTGTTAAGAGAATTATAGAGTTTACTGAGCAGTTCCAAAAGGGAATGACAGGTATTGAAAGATTCTCAGAAATAATGGATACAAGACCTGATATAGTTGACAAGCCTAATGCTATAGAATTAAAAAAGGCAAAGGGGCATATAGAATTTAGGGATGTTGACTTCAAGTATAGTAAGCATCAAGAAGATTATATACTAGAAAAGTTCAACCTTGATATTGAAGCAGGTAAGAATGTTGCCTTGGTAGGTCCTTCTGGATCTGGTAAGACCACTGTGTGTACACTTATACCTAGGTTCTATGATGTTGTAGGTGGACAGATTTTGGTAGACGGAACCAATGTAAAGGACTTTACTATGAACTCCCTAAGAAATAATATAGGTATTGTCCAACAGGATGTATACCTGTTCTCAGGTACTGTATATGATAATATCTTGTATGGTAAGCCAGATGCTACAAGAGAAGAAGTTGAAGAAGCTGCAAGGCTCGCTGGTGCATATGACTTTATTATGGACTTGGAAAATGGCTTTGATACATATGTTGGAGAAAGAGGCGTAATGCTATCAGGTGGACAGAAGCAGAGGGTATCTATAGCTAGGGTATTCCTAAAGAACCCACCGATATTGATACTAGATGAGGCAACATCAGCCCTAGACAATAATTCTGAGGCCATTGTTCAAGAATCACTTGAGATCCTGTCAAAGGGAAGAACTACAATTACAATAGCCCATAGACTTACAACTATCCAGAATGCAGATACAATAGTTGTAATGAATGAAGATGGTATAGTAGAAAAGGGTAGTCACGAAGAACTTATGTCTAGAAAGGGCTACTACTATGAACTTTACACAAGGGCAGGCAATAGCAATAGGCTATATGAAGACCAATAATAGCATACAGTAATATAATTCTATATAATCACCCCATGGTATAGGTTACCGGGGGTGATTTTTTTATTTTTTTATTTACAAGGGGAAAAAACTAGTGTATAATGAATATATGAACAATAGTTCATATATTCATATGATTTAGAAAGGATATGACTATGAAAACAGTTAATGATAAGGCAGAAAAGATTGATGTAGACGATACAATAGAAGCATGCCAGGCCCATATTGTTCACCAAAATCTCGTGGACAAGGCTATAAAGGACAAGCCATCAGATGAGATGATAGATGACTTATCAAACCTATTCAAGGTTTTGGGTGACCAGACTAGGATTAAGATTATATATTCGCTAATTGAAAACGAGATGTGTGTATGTGATATAGCTGAAACTATATCCATGACCCAATCTGCTGTGTCCCACCAGTTGAGGGTACTCAAGCAAGCTAGGCTTGTCAAGTTTAGAAAAGAGGGCAAGACAGTATTTTATAGTCTTGACGATGAACATGTAAATAAGATATTTGATTTCGGATTAAGCCATATAAAGGAGATGTATTATTAGGATTATTTTGAATGAATTTTTAATCTAAGTTTAAGACTGTAGACTAGATGTGAGTTTGAAATTATAGATTACTTGTATTTAGTGAGTTTAGTCGAGGTATCAGATGTGTAAGATAGAATTGAAATTACGAAAATAATTTCTATGGGACGTACCTAGTAAAGGGTATCAGATGTGTAAGATAGAATTGAAATGTGAGAGGTAGTTTATGAAGAGAGTAGAGATTATGCTCGGGGGTTTAAACTGTGCAAACTGTGCAGCCAAAATCAACGACAAGGTAAATGCAAAAGAAGAAATAGATAGTGCAAGGCTTAGTATGGTTAGTAAAATTATGGTGGCAAATATTAAAGACTCTTGTGACTATAATAAGGTTATAGATGACATAATATATATAATTGATGATACTGAGCCAGGTTTGGATATAAGTGTCATGAAGATTAGAGATAGTCTTGGTAAACATTATTCCTATACAAGTGGCGATGATAGTAGACATATAAATTTTTCAAATAGCACTATTGGTTGCGAGTGTGATTGTATGGACTCTTGTAATAAGGGAACTTATAGTCATGAAGAAGAACATAGCCATAGTCATGAAGAAGAACATAGCCATAGTCATGTGCATAGCCACAATCATGGACATAGCCACAATCATGGACATAGCCATAGTCATGATAGACTAGGACCAGGCTTATTCAATATGAATGATTTTCAGGAGATGTGCCTTGCAATTGGTCTATATATTGTGGCTATGATAGGTAGTAAATTTGGTCTATTTGAACCACTGGTATATATTATGATGTTTGCAGCTTATATTATAGCTGGTAGGGATGTCCTGTTTAAGGCTTTTAGGAACATAGTCAAGGGTAGGGTATTTGATGAAAACTTCTTAATGACAGTTGCTACTGTAGGTGCTGTCTTAATAGGTGAATATCCAGAGGCTGTAGGTGTTATGATATTCTTTATGGTTGGAGAATACCTTGAGGACAAGGCAGTAAATAAGTCGAGAAAGAATATAGAAGCCCTTATGGATATAATGCCAAACAAGGCCATCCTAGTAGATGGGAATACAACACGAGAGGTTGATCCTCACGACGTTAGAGTAGGAGATAGGATACTTGTTAGAGTAGGAGACAGGGTTGCCCTAGATGGAAAGATAGTAAAGGGTGAGAGTAGGTTTGATACTTCTGCAATTACAGGTGAATCTGTATTGAGACACTTTGAAGAAGGAGATTCAATCAATTCTGGTCTTATCAACAAGACAAAGGCAGTTGAGCTGGAAGTTGAAAGGATATTTGAAGATTCAACTGTTTCAAGAATAATGGATATGGTTGAGAACGCATCTTCTAAAAAAGCAAGGACAGAGAACTTTATATCTGTATTTGCAAAATACTATACTCCTATTGTAGTAGTATTGGCTCTTTTATTGGCAATTGTTCCTCCTCTTGTTACAGGTCAGGAATTTTCTAAATGGTTATATAGGGGATTGGTCTTCTTGGTTGTTTCATGCCCATGTGCCCTTGTTTTATCTATACCTCTTACATATTTTTCAGGTATAGGCGTGTTATCTAGCAGGGGTATATTGGTCAAGGGTAGTAATTATATAGATATATTAAAAAAGCTTGACACAATTGTTTTTGACAAGACTGGAACCCTTACTAAGGGAGTGTTTGAAGTAAGTAAGATAAATATAGCAGATAGGATAAAGGATAAGATAGGTGTTGAAAATATACTTACTTGTGCCTATATAGCGGAGCTTAGGTCAAACCATCCAATAGCAAAATCTATTATTGAATACTACAATAAAAATGTGGACAAGAAGCTATCCATTGATCAGCTAGACATAAGTGAGTACGAGGAAATCAGTGGTGGCATTAGTCTTGTATATAAAGGCTCGAGGATACTGGCTGGTAATTCTAGGCTGATGAAAACCAATAATATTGATTATATTCCTGTTGAGGGACCTGCAACCAAGGTATATATAGGAGTTGATGGGGAATTTTACGGATCAATTGAAATAGCAGACCAGCTAAAGGATACGACTAAGTCGGCTATTGAAGGCTTGAAAGACATAGGCATAAGTAAGCTAATCATGCTGACTGGTGATGGCAAAATAAATGCCAAAGACTTTTCAGACAAGCTTGGCATGACAGATTATTATGCAGATCTTTTGCCAGACCAAAAGGTGTCAATAGTTGAAGACTTGTTGGTCAAAAATGACCCTAAGTCAGAAGCTAAATTGGCCTTTGTTGGAGATGGTATTAATGATGCACCTGTAATAGCTAGGGCAGATATAGGTATATCAATGGGTGGACTTGGCTCAGATGCAGCTATAGAAGCATCTGATATGGTAATAATGAATGATGACTTAATGAAGATAAAAGAGGCTATAAATATATCAAAGTATACTTCAAGGATTGTTATTCAAAATATAGTACTAGCTATAGGTATTAAACTTGCAGTACTAATACTATCGAGCGTTGGTATTGCAAATATGTGGATGGCTATCTTTGCGGATGTGGGAGTAGCGGTCCTTGCAGTTTTAAACTCATTGAGAGTCATGTTATACAATAAGTATTAGAGATTATATATGATAGGTATTAGTGGTCATATATAATAGGTATTAGAGATGATATATGATGGATATCAGTAATACTATCCAATAAGTGTTAGTCAAATAAGTAGCATATGGTTATATACTATATGCTACTTATTTATATGTTACTTATTTTTTTTGAATCTTATGAAGGTCGTTATGAAATTTTATTTGAATTTTATTTTTGGCATATATATCCATTAAATTAATATATAAATATGATTATTGTATTATGGACTATACCATATAGAATATTAGATATAAAATTATAAGCGTTTTAATTGAGAAGTGCTATTATTAGGATATAGGCGAAAAAAACGCCTTATATTTTATATGAACTTGTGCAGATATATTGAAAAAATTAGGGGAATTTAATAAATGTATTTATTAAATTAGAACATAAAAAAATATTTTATTACGGTTACAAAAGTATACCCAAATGGCAATATGAATTTATATAATAAATTGTATAAGGAGGTCGGGTGTATTATGACTAAGAAAGAATTTGATGAAGATTTTATTAAGTTTACCTGTCAATCAAAGAGTATGATTTGCCGTAATTGTCAAATAAGTGACCTTGGGTGTGACATGGGGGATAAGAGAGAGTTGGCTGATAGGAAATTGGTAAAGAGTGCAAAAGAGGGGGATCTTGTTGCATTGAATAAGGTAATCGAAAAAAAGTCCAAGTATGTAAAGGGTATAATAAAAAATGATTATGAGATAATGGCCTACAAAAAAAGGGGATTAGACCAAGAAGACTTGTTCCAATCCGGCATGATAGGTCTTTTGAATGCTGTTAAAAAATTTGATTTTAGGGATGGGATTAAGTTTGATACATACCTGGCCCACAATGTTAAATACAGTATAAAAAATGATTTTAGGGACTACGGTGGATTATCGGTGTCCAGGGAGGCTAGTTCAATATATTCCAAGTGTTCTAGTTCTCTATATGAATATGATGGGAATTTAAGTGACGAACTCTTAGAAGAGCTTTCTGAAAAACTATACGTTACCAAGGAAAAGATATCTAAGAGTATTTTGGCTGTAAAAATAAGGAATGCCATGTATACCTACACTTGTGACGGTGAAATAGAAGCAGAGGAACAGATATTATATAAATATAAAAAGCAATTGGTAGAAGACTATGAGAGTAAATTTGAAAAACGGATGTTATACAGGGAGATACTTAACCAAATAAAAAAACTATCAGATAAGGAAAGGTATATCTTGGAAAATCTCTATATAAAGGATAGGACCCAGGTTTCCATAGCACAGGAATTAGGTTGCTCAAATACAGCTGTGGGAAAGATAAAGAAAAATGCTATAAAGAAAATAAGAAAAAACTTGGACATAAAATAGGATATTTCAAATTTTTGTCTTGACTTTGTTACATATATTTTATATAATATATGAGTAATTGCCGCACGGTAAAGGTGGCCGCACGCTTCGGCAGTGCTTGGCACAAAACTCAGTTTTACTGGTACCTCATCCGGCGAGTATAAGAACAAGGAGGTGTATATATGTACGCTATAGTAAAGACTGGAGGAAAGCAGTATAAGGTTTCTGAAGGTGATGTTCTTTTCGTTGAAAAGCTAGAAGCTAACGAAGGCGATGTTGTTACTTTAACTGAAGTATTAGCAGTAAATGACGGCGAACTAAAGATTGGTTCTCCTGTAGTTGAAGGTGCTTCTGTTCAGGCTAAAGTAGTTGAACAGGGTAAGGGTAAGAAAGTTATCGTTTACAAGTACAAGCCAAAGAAGGACTATAGAAGAAAGAACGGTCATCGTCAGCTATATACTAAGATAGTTATTGAAAAGATAAACGCTTAATATCTATTATGATTAAAGTAACATTTTTTTATAATGACGAATTTAAGATCAAGGGCTTTGAGTTAAAAGGCCACGCAGAATATGGCGAATTTGGATACGACATAGTCTGTTCAGCTGTGACTAGCAATACACTTGCAGTTATCAACTCATTAGATAGCCTACAGAAGGTTGGTTTTAATAAGGTCCATGCCAAAGAAGGTTCTATCGGCTGTATGGTCGAGGAAAAAGACATTGACAAGGCCCAGCTACTTTTGCAGCATTTAAGACTTGCCTTAGATGAAATACGCAAAGAATATCCAAAGAATATAAAAATATTTGAGAAGTAGGGGGTGACTCCAGATGTTAAAAATGAATTTACAGCTTCTTGCATCTAAGAAGGGAGTAGGTTCTTCTAAGAATGGTAGAGATTCTATATCAAAGAGACTTGGTGTTAAGAGATTTGACGGTCAGGTTGTAACTGCTGGATCTATCATCGTTAGACAGAGAGGAACTAAGATCCATCCAGGAACAAATGTAGGTAAGGGTGGAGATGACACTTTATTTGCACTTGTTGATGGAAAAGTTAAGTTTGAAAGATTAGACAAGAAGAGAAAGAAAGTAAGTATATATCCAGTAGAAATCGCTGAATAATACATTCTTAGAGCTATCAAGTTTGATAGCTCTAATTTTTTAGATAATTAATATCTAGTGTGATAACTAGGTTAAGTGATAAAATATATTGTAAGAATATTATATGAGAAAAGGAGGGATAATATGTTTATAGACAAGGCTAGAATATTTGTTAAGGCTGGAAACGGTGGAAATGGTTCTGTCTCATTTAGAAGAGAGAAGTATGTTCCAGCTGGAGGTCCAGACGGTGGTGATGGTGGTAAGGGTGCATCTATCATCATCGAAGCTGACAATGGACTTAGAACTTTGATGGACTTTAAGTACAAGAAGAAGTATACGGCCCAGCACGGTGAAGATGGGGCTAAGAGACATAGGTCGGGTAAGAATGGTGAAGACTTGGTCCTAAAGGTTCCAGAGGGTACTATTGTCAAGGATGAGGCTACAGGACTAGTTATTGCAGACCTTAAAAAGCACGGAGATACTGCTGTTGTTGCCAAGGGTGGCTTTGGCGGTAGGGGAAACCAGAACTTTGCCAACGCTGTAAGACAGGCGCCTGCATTTGCAAAATCAGGCACAGATGGAGAAGAAAGATGGATAATTCTAGAACTTAAGATGATAGCTGATGTGGGGCTAGTAGGCTTCCCTAATGTTGGTAAGTCAACCTTCTTATCTGTTGTAACTTCAGCCAAGCCAAAGATAGCCAACTACCACTTCACAACGCTTACACCAAACCTTGGAGTTGTAAAGACTAGGTTTGGAGAGTCATTTGTAATGGCTGATATACCAGGTATAATTGAAGGAGCTGCAGATGGTGTTGGATTGGGTCATGACTTTTTAAGACACGTTGAGAGGACTAAGGTCCTAATCCATATAGTGGATATCTCAGGTATAGAGGGTAGAGATCCTATAGACGACTTTAACAAGATAAATGAAGAGTTAAAGTTGTACAATGAGAAGTTGTCTACAAGACCACAGGTTATACTTGCCAACAAGTCTGACCTACTGTATGACGATTCTGTATATGAGAACTTCAAAAAGACCATGGAAGAAAAGGGATATCCAGTATTTAAGACTTCTGTTGCTACTAGAGACGGTGTTGATTCGGTAATAGACAAGGTAACACAGCTACTATCTGAAGTAGAGGATATAGAGCTTATAAGTGAAGATGAGATATATACACCAGAACTTGATACAACTGAAGAAGAAGGTCTAAAGGTAAATGTAGATGAAAATGGTGTGTATGTTGTGACAGGTAAGGAGCTTAGAAGAATCATGTATTCTGTTAACTTCGATGATATGGAATCACTACAGTACTTCCAGAACCAGATGGAAGCTAAGGGCGTATTTGAGATGTTAAAAGAAGCAGGAATTGATGAAGGTAATACTGTCAAGATATACGAGCTTGAATTTGAATACTACGAGTAAGATTTAGTGTGAAAAATCCACTCTAATATAAATTGAAATCAAGTATAGATAAGACGAGAATAAGTATTGATAGATCATACAGGATATATGTTATAGAAATATAGAAAGGAAAAATATGTTAAACGGCAAAAAGAGATCATATTTAAAGTCACTTGCTAATGGTATAAAGTCAACTAACCAGATAGGTAAAGACGGTATATCAAAGGAATTTTTGGACCAGTTAGATGACCAATTAAGGGCTAGAGAGATTGTCAAAGTTACAATATTAGATAACTGTGGTATAGACGCCAAAGAGGCTGCCAACCACGTTTGTGAGGCTATAAGAGCTGAGTTTGTTCAGGCTATAGGTAATAAGTTTACTATATACAAGAGAAACAACGAAAAGCCTGTAATAGTATTTCCAGGCCATGAGCAGGCCAAGGCTAAGGACAAGAGAACTCCAGTATCAAAGAGACTAAGCAAAAAAGAAGTTAATGAGCTGATAGCAAAGTCAAAGAAAAGACCTAGCAAAAAAAAGTAATTCTACAATAGAGGGTTATAATTTAATCTTATGTCACAGTTTTCAGATAAATATTAAAATTATAACTTTATAGAATGACAAAAAAATAATAAAATTACTATTGAAAAAAAGACCCCAGAGTATTAATATAAGACTGTGGGGTTTTGCTATTACAAAAACATTTTATGTAAACTGGCAAAATTGTTTCTAAATAAATGATTTATTTGTATAGGAAAAACTTTGCGATTGGGGTGTTTGTAGAACTCTATAAAAAACTAATTTGTGATAGAGGGTATTTGTAGGCTCTCGAAAAGGAGAAAACTTATGGAAAGAGTAACATTGGAAGACGTAAAGGAAGCAAGAGAGATTATCAAGGAAGTAGCACTTAAGACCGATCTATTGGAAAACGTTAGGCTATCTGAAAAGACAGGAGCTAGAGTTTTCTATAAGTGTGAAAATCTTCAGAGGACTGGATCATTCAAGTTAAGAGGGGCGTACAACAAGATTGCTCACCTTACTGAAGAAGAAAAGGCGTGTGGAGTAATAGCATCTTCTGCTGGCAATCATGCTCAGGGTGTTGCCATGGGAGCTAAGAATGCAGGCATAAAGGCTACAATATGTATGCCAGCCAATGCACCAGTATCAAAGGTAGCAGCTACTAAGTCTTATGGAGCAGAAGTAGTACTAGAAGGTCAGGTCTATGATGACGCCTATGAAAAGGCAGTAAAACTTCAGAAGGAAACTGGAGCAACATTCTTGCATCCATTTGATGATAAGTATGTAATCGCTGGACAGGGAACAATAGGTCTAGAAATATTTGAGCAGAGCGAAGGCAAGGTTGATACTGTACTAGTGCCAATAGGTGGCGGCGGTATCATAGCTGGTATATCTACTGCTTTAAAGGCCCTAAACCCTAATATAAAGGTAGTTGGTGTTCAGACTTGTAACGTACCATCAATGAAGGTGTCTATGGCTAATGGTAAGGTGACAACAGCTTTTAACGATACAACTATAGCTGATGGTATAGCTGTTAGAACTCCAGGAAGTCTTACATTTGATATAATAAAGAAAAACGTTGATTCTGTAGTTACTGTTACTGAAGAAGAGGTAGCAGAGGCTATATTATATATGATGGAAAATCAGAAGATAGTATCAGAGGGTGCTGGTGCAGTAAGTACAGCAGCTTTATTGTCTGGAAAATACCAGCCAGCTGAAGGTGAAAACGTAGTATGCGTAGTATCTGGTGGTAATATAGACATAAATACACTTTATAGAATAATGAGCGTGGCCCTAAAGCAGCAGGGAAGAAGAATCAGTATAGTTGCAGAATTACCAGACGTTCCAGGTTCACTTGCTAACATGATGTCAATTGTTGCTAAGTATGGAGGTAATGTCCTTACAATCAACCAGGATAAGCTTGCATCAGGAAAGTATATAAAGCAGCAGACAGTAGAAGCTACAATAGAGACACAGGGATTTGAGATGGTAAATAAGATGAAGTCAGCCTTTATAGAAGCTGGAATAAGAGTAGAATTCCTGTAAAAAATATATAAAATTAGCTAATTGATGACAAATTTATGGTATAATATACGAGATGTAGAGTTATATATGAGACTCTATAACTAAAAAAAAGGTAATAATTAATAGGAGGAATTAAAATGGAAGTAGTATTCACATCAAAGGCTCCAGCAGCAGTTGGACCATATTCACAGGCAATAAAGGCAGGAAACGTAGTATATTGTTCAGGTCAGATACCACTAGTACCAGAAACTGGTGAAATAGTAGAGGGAGATATAAAGGCTCAGGCAAAGCAGTCTTTAGAAAACGTAAAGGCAGTATTAACAGAAGCTGGTGCTACATTCAGCAACGTTGTAAAGACTACTGTATTTATAGTTGATATGGCTGATTTCGGTGCTATAAATGAAGTATACGCTGAATACTTTGGCGACCACAAGCCAGCTAGATCTTGCGTAGCTGTTAAGGAACTTCCAAAGGGAGCTAGAGTAGAAGTAGAAGTACTTGTAGTTTTATAATTTGAAACTATAATAACAATTTTAAAGATAATATTTGAGGAAGCAGTGATGCTTCCTCTTTTTTGGATTAATTGATATGAGTTCGAAAAAGATAATGATAATTTATATCAAAAAAGTATTGTTATTTTATGAAATTAGGTATATAATAACTTTATCGACGGAGACGTCGATAAAAGGAGGGTTTATGTGTGCTGTAAAAAGACTTAGTATTGAGGAAAGAAAAAATGAAATTATGCAGTCGGCTACAAGGCTAATTACTGAGAAGGGATTCTCAAATATGACTATGGAAGATGTAATAGCTGGAACGACTATGTCAAAAGGGGGTGTATATCATTATTACAAGAATACTTTGGACATATTTAAGGATTTGATGGTAGCGGGGATTGACTACAGGGATAAGATAATACATGAACATATTGGTGAGTGTGAGAAGGGCTGTGAGGTAGAATTTATGGCCAAGCAGATGGTTGATAAAATGCTAGATGACAATCCCTATATGCCTTTATATGTAGAATTTTTAATAGAGAAAAAAAGAAATCCTAAGTTGGAAGAAGTATTTGAAGATCTTAAAATGCAAACAAATAATAGATTTAAGTTGATGGATACTAGTATTTCTGGAAGTCTGCTCAATAAATCCACCTTTGACTTATGCACTAACCTAATAAATGCTATCATACTCGCTTCAGATATATTGGGTGCAAGGGATAATTTTAGGAAAAACAGGTATTTGTTTGAAGAAATGTTAATTTCTATATTTAAAAATGAAAGGGAGATTGGAGATGGAAGTATATAAAAAGCTTTTTAAGTATATACCTGATTACAAGGGGCTTGCCTACTTATCAATGGTAGTATCAGGTATATCGTCAGTACTTATGGTATATGGATATTATTTGATTTACTTATTTTTGAGAGAGCTAGTAATAAGGTCTAACTATGAAAATGCTAGTTTATTTGCATTTAAGATAGTTTTTTATTTGACGATTAGTGCTCTACTTTATTGTGCCTCTGGATATATATCTCATAAGTTTGCATTTCGTTTGGAGACTAATTTGAGAAAGAGGGGTATAGATGGACTAATTGATTCTAGTTTTAGGTTTTTCGATATAAATTCATCAGGATATATTAGAAAAACTATTGATGACAATGCTGCAAAAACTCATACAGCAGTGGCCCATATGTTACCTGATAATTCACAAGCATTTTTGGTACCAGTTTTATCTTTGGTTCTTTCATTTGTAATTGGTCTACGTGTTGGTGCGGTGATATTGATACTGACTGTACTGTGTGCTGTAATACTAAAGGGCATGATGGGAAATGGTGAGTTTATGAAACTATACCAGTCTTCTTTGGATAGACTGAGTTCTGAAACAGTCGAATACATCAGGGGTATGCAGGTGGTCAAGATATTTGGTACAAGACTTGAATCATTTAGGTCCCTATATAATGCTATAATGGATTATTCTAAGTATGCCTACAATTATACACTTAGCTGTAAAAAGTCATATGTTGTATATCAGTGGATTTTTCTAGGTCTTGTGGCCATTATAAGTATACCGCTTTCTTTCTTTTTGACAGGTATTAATGAGCCGAACACAATAGCAGTCGAGTTGATAATGGTCTTATTTTTGAGTGGCGTCATCATGGTTTCGTTTATGAAGATTATGTGGGCTAGCATGAATATTTTCAATGCAAAGTATGCTGTTGATAGTTTGGAACAACTTTATAGTGATATGCAAAAGGACAAGCTTTCTTATGGTAAGAGAGACAAGTTTGACAACTATAATATAGAGTTTGATAATGTTACATTTTCATATAAAGACAACAAGGTCCTTGATAAACTATCTTTTTCTTTAGAAGAGAATAGGTCTTATTCTCTAGTTGGTCACTCAGGATCTGGAAAGTCAACCATAGCTAAGCTTTTGTCAGGATTTTATAAAGTTGACTCAGGGTCTATAAAAATAGGTGGATACCCTATAGAAGACTATAGCAAGGAAGCCATAATAGGTGCTGTATCTTTTGTATTTCAAGATAGCAAGCTGTTTAAAAAGTCTATCTATGAAAATGTGGCTATTGGAGATAAGAATGCCAGCAGAGAGGAAGTATTCGATGCCATGAAAAAGGCTGGTTGTATGGATATTGTAAACAAACTAAAAGATGGGGCTGATACGGTAATCGGTTCCAAGGGGGTCTATCTGTCTGGTGGAGAAAAACAGAGGATAGCTATAGCCAGGGCAATTCTCAAGAAATCTAAGATAGTTATAATGGATGAGGCTAGTGCTGGCATAGATGCTGATAATGAGCATGAATTACAAAAGGCCTTTAAGAACCTTATGGAAGATAAGACTGTTATAATGATAGCCCATAGACTTACAAGTATACAATATGTCGATGAAATACTTGTATTAGAAAATGGACAAGTCATTGAAAGAGGTAACAACAAGGAATTAATGGACAAGAATGGCTTGTACAGTAGACTATTAAATCTTTACAAGAGTGCGAATGATTGGAGGGTTACAAATGACTAATTATTATAAAAAGAGATTTTGCTTAAGTGACCAAGGATCCAAAAATCTTACAAGGGCAACTTGGTCCTGCTTTCTTTCATATTGTGTCAATTTATTGCCTATGATTTTACTTATGATGCTTGCTGACCAATTGATACTGGGCAATGTAAGGGATAAGTATGTTTATATAGGATTTTCAATAATTATCCTTATACTCATGTATGCGGTTTTGTCAAAGGAGTATGTAGATTTATTTAATTCGACATACAAGGAGTCTGCTAATTTGAGGATAGGAATATCTGAGAGTCTGTCAGAACTTCCTATTGAATATTTTTCAAAGCATGACCTATCAGACCTATCTCAAACTATAATGGCTGATGTTGAGAGGATAGAGCATGCCATGAGTCACTCAATACCAAAAGTATTTGGTATGTATTTGTTTTTCCCGCTTATGGGGATAATGATGGTCTTAGGCAACTGGAAGCTTGGTCTAGCTGTTATTATACCAACTCTTATAAGTTTTATATTGATACCCCTAGCAAAGAAAAGCAGGGTCAGAGAGAATGAAAAATATTACAGGGTATTAAGGGACAATTCAGAAAAATTTCAAGAAACTATAGAACTACAGCAAGAGATAAGTAGTTTTAATATGTCAAAAGATGTTAAAAAAGATCTTTACAGACAGATGGAGGATAGTGAGAAAACCCATATTAAAGTGGAGACTGGCTCACTTTTAATAATGGGTGTATCATCCTTATTTGCCTTTACTAGCATTTCAGTAGTTATGGCAGTTGGTATAAGTCTTGTTATTAAGAATGAAATCAGTATGCTATATTTGGTAGGTTATATTATAGCAGCAATCAAAATAAAAGAAATATTTGATATATCAAAAGAGGGCATAATGGAGATGTTTTATATAGATCCAGCCGTTGAACGTATCAAAGAGATAAAAAATACTCCCCTACAAATGGGTGAAGATACAGAGATAGACAACTATGATATAGAATTTAAGAATGTGTCTTTTTCATACAATAAAGACAGACAAGTACTGAAAGATATCAATTTTGTGGCTAAACAAGGTGAAGTAACAGCCCTTGTTGGGCCATCAGGATCTGGTAAGACATCTGTATTGAGATTGATATCCAGACTTTATGACAACGATTCAGGCAGCATATTAATGGACGGTAAGGACATAAAGAAAATATCTACAGATTCCTTATTTAAAAATATATCTATAGTATTCCAGGATGTTACCCTTTTCAATACTAGCATACTTGAAAATATAAGGCTTGGTAGGGTTGATGCAAGCGATGATGAAGTAAGAAATGCTGCAAAACTTGCAAACTGTATAGATTTTATAGATAGCCTACCACAAGGCTTTAACACTATAATTGGCGAGAATGGTGCTGAACTTTCAGGTGGAGAGAGGCAGAGATTATCTATAGCGAGAGCCTTTTTAAAGGATGCTCCTGTCCTAATATTGGATGAAATATCAGCTAGTTTGGATGTTGATAATGAAAAGAAGATACAGGAGAGCTTGAATAAGTTGGTGAAAAATAAGACAGTAATAATAATATCCCATAGACTTAAGTCTATTGAAAATGTTGATAAGATAGTTGTTATTGACAAGGGTTGTGTAGAGAGTGTTGGTAAACATGAACAACTTATTGATAATTCGAGTGTTTATAGGAATCTTGTAGAAAAGACTAGATTAGCAGAGGAATTTGTTTATTAGGGGGTTAAAATGACAAGAGATAAACTAAAGGTTAAGGACCTTGTTACAATAGGAGTATTTACAGTAATTTATTTTGTTCTGATGTTTTCAGTAGGCATGATAGGCGTAGTTCCTATATTGTTTCTAGTGTATCCTACAATACTTGGGCTAGTAACTGGGACTCCGATCATGCTATTTATGGCAAAGGTAAGAAAACCATGGGCGCTTTTTATATTGGGTATGATAGCCCCGCTTGTTATGTTTGCTATGGGTCACACATATGTATTGCCGACCATTTCATTGATTGTTATGTTATTGGCGGAGTTGATTAGAAGAAAAGGTGGATACAAGTCATTTAAGTATGAGATGATTTCTTTTGCTGTTTTTAATACATGGATATGTGGTTCTCTTATGCAGATGTTACTTGCAAAGAAAAAGTATATAGAGCTTTCAATGATGATGGGTAAGGACTATGTTCAAACCTTGGAAAGGCTGATTACTTATCCTAATATGGTACTTGTATATATCGGTGCCGTTTTAGGTGGTATAGGAGGTGCCTATATAGGAAGAAAGATATTAAAGAAACATTTTATTAAGGCAGGTATAGTTTAATGTCTATTGGTGTTCGTTCAAATGTAAATCCCAATCCAATAACAAAATTATTTGTTGTGGTGGTTCTGGGCTTTACAGTATTACATTCAATAAACATATATTTTGAATGGTCGATAATAGTTCTAATATCCTTAATGTATTTGATAAATGGATATAAAAAGCAGGCTATTAATAATATCCTTGTATATCTAGTAATGTTTATTGTACCTTATATAGGATTGATATCAGAATTTAATGCCTTTATAAAGATGTTTTTTTCATTATTTTTGGTGTTTAGGATGTTTTATGTACCTTTTTCTGCGGGTAAGTTTATGATTTGTACATCTGATGTAGGTTGTGTAATTTCATCTATGGATAGGCTTAAGATACCAAAGGAGTTTTCAATACCTATTTCAGTTATGTTTAGGTTTTTTCCATCTTTTAAAGAGGAGAGAAAAAACATTAGGATGGCTATGAAGATAAAGGGAATACATACAAGAAATCCTATAAAGTATCTTGAATATATAGCTGTTCCACTTTTAATAGTGTCTTCTAACATAGTTGATGATATATCAAAGGCAGCCGAAACTAAATGTATTGAAAGTCCTCTTAAGAAGACAAGATATACAAAGGTGTGTATGAGGAAGGTTGACCTAGTATACTCTGTGTTGATGGTACTAATGTTGTTGGGAGGTTGGCTATGCTAAATTTAGAAAAAGTTTCTCTAGAATATTCCGATAACAAAAAGATACTTGATGAAATTAACCTTAGCGTAAATAAGGGCCAATGCCTACTGATTACAGGAGAGAGTGGTAGTGGAAAGTCTTCGATTATTAACTGTATAAACGGCCTGGCTATCAAGTATGATGGTGGCACTATGGGTGGAAACATTAAATTATATGGACAGTCACTGAAAAATTTGGAGCTTTACCAGATATCAATGATGATTGCGAGTGTATTTCAGAATCCTAAAACCCATTTCTTTAATGTCAACACGACACTTGAGCTCCTATTTTACCTTGAAAATATTGGACTTAATAGGGAAGAGATGGACAAACGTATGGAAGATATGTTAAGAGTCTTTCCTATATGCCATCTTCTGGATAGGGATATATTTGATTTATCAGGTGGTGAAAAACAAATACTGTGTATAGCGTCTTCTTATATATCTGGTTGTAAGCTAGTTGTACTAGACGAACCCTCATCTAATCTTGATGATAAACATATAGATATATTAAGACAAATGCTGGAAATGCTAAAGCAAAAGGGTATAAGCCTTGTAGTAGCAGAGCATAGGATATTCTATCTCAAAAATATTGTAGATAGGGTATTGATAATAGAAAATGGGACAATAAAGAAAGAGTATACAAATGAAGAGTTCTTTTCCCTTTCAGACGAAGAATTATCAGCAAGAGGGCTCAGATCTACGAGTGAAACTAACCTAATCAAGGGATACAGTGGAAGTGGAGAAGACTTGATCATTAAAGACCTTGTATATAAATTCAATGGCCATGATAGGCTTGAAATCAAGGACTTATCATTTAGTCTGGGAGGTATATATGGTATTATAGGCAAAAATGGATGTGGTAAGTCCACATTTCTAAGGCTTATAACCGGACTTGATAAAAAATCAAAGGATAAGATTGTATTCAAGGGAAAAATAATATCGCCTAAAGATAGGTTAAAGATGTCATCATTGGTTATGCAGGATGTAAATCATCAGTTATTCTCTGATTCTGTTGAAAATGAACTTATTCTAGGTTGCAATGCCATACAAGAAAAAAGCGTAACAGAAATCATTGATAGTTTGGGTCTTGGCGATTGTAGGGATAGGCACCCTATGAGCCTGTCAGGAGGGCAAAAACAGAGAGTAGCTATAGCATCGGCAATATGCAAGGTAGCAAGATTTATTTTTATGGATGAACCTACTAGTGGTATGGATTATAAGAATATGTCCAAAATTTCTAGGATTGTAAGGGATATCAGTTCGAGTGATAATATAATATTTATAGTATCTCATGACAAAGAATTCCTAAATATGACTGTCGATGAAGTCGTCAATATTGAATTATATAGGCACAAATGATATAATATAAATAATATATAGTTGTATAGTATATAATTCTATATTATATAAGGAGGTGTTTTTCCATGGAGGTAAGGAAAATATTAGTTCCAATCGATGGTACAGAAAGAAGTATGCATTCACTGGACTTTGTAAAGGGTTCATATGATAAGGATGAGGTTTCAGTAAGTATTATCAATGTTAAAGAGTTGGTGTTTATAGATGGTATTTCTATGAGTGACGAAATTAAGACATCTGAAATGATTGGTAAGGAATTGCTAGAAAAGGCTAAGTCATATCTTGAAGGCTATGACGTAAAAGGTATATTCGCATTTGGATATGCAGGTGATGAAATAGTTAGAAGATCCAAGGAAGAGGGTACTGATCTGATAGTAATGACTAAGTCAACTAAAAAGGGACTTACTAGAATTATAGGATCTTGTACTTCTTATGTCTTAAAGCACGCAGAGGCTGCAGTTTTGATTATACCAGAATAAATCTTGAGTTTTAGAGAAAAAGTTTAATAAATTTTTTGAAGACCCGTAATCATGTTATTAGATATTAATAATGGTTACGGGTTTTGTTTTATAAGCAAATATTGAAAAACAATTTACTAAATAAAATATTTCTCTAAAAAAGTTAAGATAAAAATAGGAACTGTTATTATAAATGCTATTGAGAGTTAATTTCATTAAGTGTTTTGCGCATAAAACTTTATTTTATATAAAAAATCTTGATTTTTTCGGTTTAATATAAGAAAATAGGGTATAATAATACCATAGTGATATGATATAAATATTTTAATAAAGATAAAATTTAGGAGGATTTAAAATGACACAGGAATTAAAGGGAACAAAAACAGAAAAGAACTTAAATGATGGTTTTGCCGGAGAATCAATGGCGAGAAACAAATACACTTACTATGCTTCACAGGCTAGAAAAGAAGGATACAATCAGATAGCTGATATATTCCTAGAAACTGCTGAAAATGAAAAGGAACATGCTAAGTTATGGTTCAAGGCTCTTCACGGTGGAGAAGTTCCAACAACTGAAGAAAACCTACTTGATGCAGCTGAAGGTGAAAACTACGAATGGACAGATATGTATGTTAAGTTTGAAAACGACGCTACAGAAGAAGGATTTACTGAATTAGCTAGATTATTCAAGGGTGTTGCAGCAATAGAAAAGACTCATGAAGAAAGATACAGAACTCTACTTCAGAATCTAAAGGATGGTAGAGTATTTGAAAAGGAAGAAGTTGTTGTATGGCATTGTATGAACTGTGGTCATATCCATGTTGCTAAGAAGGCTCCAAAGATATGTCCAGTATGTAAGCATCCACAGGCATTCTTCCAGGTTAAGAACGAAAACTGGAAATAAGAAACTACACTAGTTTAATTATAAGAAAGGGCGAAGGATATGAAATTTTCTAGGCAGAGAGAACTTATAATCAGTGAAGTACTCAACAGTGATGAACATCTGACAGCTGATGCTATATATGAGAGATTGAAGAAGGAAAATCCAAACCTAAGCCTTGGTACAGTATATAGAAATCTAACACAGTTGTCGGACAAGGGCATGATTGGCAAGGTTAGTATACCTGGCGATCCTGTTAGATTTGATGGTAATTTATCTAATCATAGCCACCTTATATGCGAGTCTTGTGGGAAAATTATTGATATAGATGAAAAATTATTCAATTTAGACTTTTCAAAACTACAAGAAGAGGGTATACAAGTGATAGGGACAGATATTCTACTTAGAGGAATATGTTCGGAATGTAGTAAAGTTAGATAAATATTTATATATGGAGAGGAGACATTATATGTCAAGAGAATTAGCATTTTATACAAACGAAGCAGGAGATATATTAGAAAAGTTAGTCTGTGAAGGTGGAGACCTATCAGGACTTAAGGCCATAGAAGCAAACTCAACTGATGCAGCTGGTGAAAAGCACGTTCCAGTTATAGAAGTTGCAGGAAATAAGGTAACAGTTAAGGTTGGAGAAGTTGCACATCCAATGACTGAAAAGCACCATATAGCTTTCGTAGTACTTGTAACAGAAAAGACAATTCAGAGAGTTGACCTTGACCATGAAGGTGAACCAGTTGCTGAATTCGTTCTAGCTGATGATGACAAGGCTATAGCAGCATATGAATACTGTAACCTACATGGATTATGGATTGCTCAGGCATAATAATCCTTTGATAATCGTATAGTATACCAATCGACCTACAAGATTGTCTTTATAGACCTGTCTTGTGGGTCTTTTTTATGGGATTATGGAAATTATTTCGTATCAGTATTTTCTTCAATTATGGACATGCAAGAGTATTTATGTAATAATATATATGAGATTAAAGTGGATTTATGGTGTATAAGGAGAGAATATGACTAATATAAACAAAATAGGTGTAATAGGGGCTATGAACGAAGAAGTTGTTAGCTTGACAAAGATGTTAAATAATAAAAAAGAGACTAGGGTAGCAGGGCTTACTTTTTATGAAGGTCAAATATCTGGCAAGGACTTGGTTGTAGTTGAATGTGGTATAGCAAAAGTCAATGCTGCTATGACTACTCAGATACTTATCAGTGAGTTTAAGGTGGATGCTGTTATAAATACTGGTGTAGCAGGGGCCCTGCATCAAGGCATCAAGGTAAACGATGTAGTTGTATCTACTGAGGCAATCCAGTATGATGTAGATGCTTCATTTATGGGAGACCCTAAGGGAACTATACCTAGGATGAAGACATCTGTCTTTGTTGCAGATGAAAGACTGGTAGAGGCTGCCTATAGGGCTTTTGAAGAAGGCCACGCCAAGACAAATGTCTATAAGGGTAGGGTTGTCACTGGAGATAAGTTCGTTGCTGACAAGGACACAAAGATTGAATTAAGAGACCACTTCAAGGGATATTGTTGTGAGATGGAAGGTGGAGCTATAGCCCATGTTGCCTATCTTAATGGGGTTCCGTTTGTAATAATAAGGGCTATTTCAGACAATGCTGATGATGAAGCAGGAGTTTCTTATGAAGAGTTCGTTGTTGAGGCTGCTGAGATTTCAAGAGAAATGGTAGTCAATATAATAGAAAGATTATAATTTAAATATTCATTGCCTACTTATATTGAAGAATTGGGTCTTGAGTGATATAATTAAGACATAAAAATTTGTAGCTAGATTACAATAATAAAGGAGATAAGTATATGAGCGACAAGGTAAAGAAGGTTATATTTAGTGGTGTGCAGCCATCAGGAAAGATGACTTTGGGAAATTATTTGGGAGCTTTGAGAAACTGGACGAAGCTTCAGAAGGACTATGAGTGCTTTTTTAGTATGGTAAATATGCATGCTATAACAGTACCTCAGGATCCAAAAGTACTTAGGAGACAGACAATAGAACTATTAGCCCAATTTATTGCCTGTGGTATTGAACCAGACTTAAACACTATATTTGTTCAGTCACACGTTCATGAACATGCTGAGCTTAACTGGGTTCTTTGTACTACTACATATATGGGTGAATTAAATAGAATGACTCAATACAAGGACAAGTCACAAAAGTCTGAAGCTAACTTAAATGCAGGCTTATTCACCTATCCTGTATTGATGGCAGCTGATATACTATTATACCAGGCTGACCTTGTACCAGTTGGTGATGACCAGAAGCAGCACCTTGAATTGGCAAGGGACCTAGCAACTAGGTTTAATAATAGGTTTGGCGATACTTTTGTCGTTCCTGAAGGATACTATCCAAAGGAAACTGCAAGGGTAATGAGTCTACAAGATCCAACAAAGAAGATGTCAAAGTCCGACTCAAATCCAAAGGGATTTATACTTCTTGCTGAGGATGCAGATTCAACTGCTAAGAAGATTAAGTCTGCAGTTACAGACTCTGTTGGCATAGTGAGATATACAGATGAGCAGCCAGGACTAAAGAACCTAATAAATATCTACTCTGCTATGACAGACAAGTCAGTAGAAGAGGTAGTAGCAATGTATGAAGGTAAGGGATATGGAGCCTTCAAGGGAGAAATGGCAGAAGCTGTCGTAGAAACTCTAAGACCAATAAGGGAAAAATATGCTTATTTGTTGGACAACCAAGACTATCTTGAAAAGATCTATAGAAGTGGTGCTGAAAAGGCTCAGCTTGTTGCAGCCAAGACTCTTGCTGATGTTTATGACAAGATAGGATTTATAAGATAATAATGTCGAT
Source organism: Peptostreptococcus anaerobius VPI 4330 = DSM 2949 (assembly GCF_000381525.1). GTDB lineage: Bacteria > Bacillota > Clostridia > Peptostreptococcales > Peptostreptococcaceae > Peptostreptococcus > Peptostreptococcus anaerobius. Next base: position 18,596 of record NZ_KB906613.1, on the reverse strand, counting down.
TCAAAAAGAAACGACATAATATAAGAGAACAATAAAAACAAAACAACAAAAACAATATAACAAAACAAAGAATAAACTGATAGGAACTCAATTATTGGTTTATTCTTTTTTTGTAGTCAATACTGGTCTGACAGGACCTATCAAAGTGATTTTTGTGATATAATATAAAAATGAGGTTGAAACAACCAGTATGGAAAGTGAGGACGAAATGGATAATAATATAAATAATGAAAATATAGACAGAGACAAGGTCCTATTGTTGATAGATGGTAATTCTATAATAAATAGGGCGTTTTTTGCACTACCTCCAATGGATAATGGTGATGGACTGCATACGAATGCAATATACGGATTCTTGACAATGATGTTCAAGATGATAGACCTATATAGACCAACACATATATCAGTTGCCTTTGATGTAAAGGCACCTACATTTAGGCACAAGTCATATGAGAGTTACAAGGCAGGCAGAAAAAAGATGATGCCAGAGCTAGCTAGTCAGCTTGGACCTATGAAGGAAGTCTTAGATGTTTTGAATGTTGATAGAAAAGAGATAGCGGGCTATGAGGCAGATGATATACTAGGTACCGTGTCCTTGGATGCTGAGAAGGCTGGATACAAGGTATATGTAGTTACAGGAGACAGGGATGCTATCCAGCTTGCTTCTGATATGACTACTGTACTTATAACAAAAAAAGGTGTTGGAGAAGTTGAAGAGTATAATAGAGAGGGTGTCTATGAGAGATATCAACTTAGTCCTGACCAATTTATAGACCTTAAGGGTCTTATGGGAGACAAGTCAGATAACATACCGGGCATACCAGGTATAGGAGAAAAGACAGGTATCAAGCTATTGCTTGAATATGGTAGTGTTGAGGGGGTTCTTTCTAATGTAGACAAGTTAAAGGGTGCCCAGAAGAAAAAGGTAGAAGAAAATATGGAATCAGCTAGGATGAGTAAGGACCTAGCGACTATCATGAGAGATGTTCCTATTGATTTTGACCTTGAATCTATGGTGTTTGGGGATTTTGAGACATCAAGAGTCATAGAAAAATTCCAAGAACTTAAATTTAATAGTCTAATTTCAAAGGTAAGTGACCTATCAGGTATAGAAGATAAGGAAAGAGAAATAGACCTTATAAGGCTTAGCCAAGACAATATTGCAGATTTTATTGCTAGGGTCAAGGAAGAGTCTGAGTTATATATAAAGACTATAGCTAGGTCGGGTAATATACTTGAAAAAAATATAATATCCATGTATTTAGCTACAGGTGACGAAAGTGACAAGGCGGATCCATATAAAATATACTATATGGATAAAGAACTAGCAGAGTCTATGCCAAAAGAGATTGTAGACTTGCTTGAAGATGAGAATATAGAAAAGATAGGATGTAATATAAAGGCAGACTACATCAATCTGAGACCTTATGGTATTAGGCTTGGCAAGATTGGATTTGATATATCCATAGCAGAGTACATAATAGATTCTAAGACATCGACATCATATGATTTTGATGTTATAGCTAGCAAGTATATCTATAAGAAGATGACTTCAGAAGAGGACCTACTGGGCAAGGGTGCCAAGGCTAAGAAGTATGAAGATATAGAAAAAGAAGACTTGGACAAGTTTGCTATAGGCATAATGAATACTCTTAGTGGTGTTGTTCCTAAGATGAGACAGATCATAAAAGATGATGATATGGAAAAACTCCTGTATGATGTAGAGATACCCCTAATCGAAGTCTTAGGAGATATGGAGTACATAGGTATTCATGTTGACAAAAAAACTCTAGATGAGCTAGGAGTCTTGTTTAATGACAGGATAAAATACCTAGAGACTAAGATATACGATATATCAGGAGAAAAGTTCAATATCAATTCTCCAAAGCAGTTGGGTCTTATATTGTTTGAAAAGCTGGAACTTCCTGTAATCAAGAAGACTAAGACAGGATATTCTACCAATGCAGAGGTTCTTGAAAAATTGAGGGACAAGCATCCTATAATAGATATGATTACAGACTATAGGACTGTAGTTAAGCTAAAGTCTACATATGTAGAGGGTATCAACAATCTTATAAATCCACTTGATGGTAGGATACATTCTTCATTTAACCAGGCCATAGCTACAACAGGTAGAATATCGTCTACAGACCCTAATATGCAGAATATCCCTGTAAGAACAGACCTAGGTAGACAGCTTAGGAGGGTATTTGTTGCAGGACAGGGGAGTAAGCTAGTAGACGCCGACTACTCACAGGTAGAGCTAAGAGTCCTTGCTGATATGAGTGGTGATGAGGATATGATAGAGGCCTTTGATAGAGGTGTGGATATACATAGGAATACTGCATCACAGGTATTCGGTGTTCCTTTTGATGAGGTTTCAGCTGAGTTAAGAAGTGCTGCCAAGGCAGTAAACTTTGGTATAATATACGGCAAGAGTGACTTTGGATTGGCTAAAGACCTTGATATAAGCATAGCCAGGGCCAAGGAATATATAGACAACTACTTTGCTAGATTCCCTAAGATAAAAGGATTTATGGACCACATAGTTTCCGATGCAGAAGAAAAGGGATATTCAACTACTATATTTGGAAGAAGAAGATATATACCTGAGATAAAGTCTAGCAATTTTGTAGAGAAAAACAGGGGAATAAGGGCTGCTATGAATGCACCTATACAGGGAAGTGCTGCAGATATTATTAAAATTGCTATGGTCAACGTTCATAATAGATTGGAGGAAGAAGGTCTAAAGTCAAACCTAATTCTTCAGGTACACGATGAATTGATCGTAGAATCCCCTATAGAAGAGGTAGAAAGAGTAAGAGTATTACTAAAAGAAGAAATGGAGAATGCTGTTAATTTGAAGGTTAATTTGGATGTTGACCTGAATGTTGGAGATTCATGGTATGAAACAAAATAAGTAAGAGGAGTGGATTATATGTTGAAGGTTGGTTTAACAGGAAATATTGGATGTGGTAAGTCTACAATTTCATCCCTGCTTGAGATGAGGGACTATCATATTATAGATGCAGATTTGGTTACGAGGGATATATACGAATATGAAGATATGATAGAAAGAATTAAGATATATTTTCCCGCAGCAGTCAAAAATGAAACTGTAGATAGAAAGACATTGGGTGATATAGTATTTTCTGATAAGGATAAGTTATTGACCTTGAACAGGATAGTCCACGACAAGATACTTTCTATAATAGAGATGAGGATAGCCTTGTATTCCAGGATCCATGGAGATGGTGGAGTTGTCATAATAGACGGAGCTCTCCTATATGAAACAGATTTTAATAAGAACCTGGACAAAATGATAGTTGTTTATTGTAGGGAAGATGAACAGCTAAATAGGATACTGGATAGGGACAAGTTGACAGTTCCTCAGGCTTTGAGTAGGATAAATAGTCAGCAAGATCAGGCTGAAAAAGTTAAAAGTGCAGACTACGTGGTTGATAATTCGGGTTCGATTGAAGACTTGTATCCGAAGATAGATGCACTTGAAGAAAAACTATTGGAATGGATAGAGGAGAAGAAGAGTAGTTAACATACCATTCCAAAGATAATGGGGTGTTATAAGTTGTATAAAATAAATAGGAAGTTTTTTTATTTGCTGGTCCTATTGACCATAGCTTTGGGAGCGGGTTTATTTATGGATGATTTTAACCGTAAATTTGTATATCCCATACGATATAGGCAGGAAGTAGAGGAATATTCTAAGGAATTTGGTGTTGACAAGTATTTGGTCTACAGTATAATTAAGACTGAGAGCAAGTTTGACAAGGATGCAGTTTCTAATAAAGGTGCAAAGGGATTGATGCAAGTCACTGATAAAACAGCAAGTTGGGCTGCCAAAGAATTGAAATTGGGCAGTAGTATTAATATATTTGAGCCAAAGACTAATATTAGGATTGGAGTTTGGTATCTATCAAGGTTAGAGAGAGAATTTCATGGAAATATAGATTTGTCTATAGCTGCATATAATGGTGGTTCAGGCAATGTTAGAAAATGGCTCAATAAAGACGAGTATAGTAAAGATGGGCAGCCTTTGATGAAGATACCATTTAAAGAAACATCAGACTATACCTATAGGGTCATGAGGAACTATAAAATATATAAAAAACTATATGACTAAGCGTGATAGATAGTCAATATATAATTAGCAAAAGAATTAAAATTTAAAGTAGCAAGGTACTGAAAAAGATAAAAGTTACAAAAAAGTTACGACAATTGAGCTCTGAGCAGAGGTAAAAGTTACAAAAATCGTCAAAAAGGTTACAAAAAATGCGTTTTTTTGATAAATTTTTTGAAAAAGTCTTTACACAAGTAACAAAATGTTGTAATATAAGTACATGAGATTCAGAAAATAAGATTAAGACTTTGTAAATATGAAAAAAATGACATAAAAATAGTCTTTTGGAAAACTACTGTTTTGTAAGCAAGTATTGTTCAGTAGTTTAACGATAATAAATGAGAGGTGAGAATTTAGATGAAAAAAGCAATAACAGTGTTAGGGTTAGGTGCTGCAGCAGTTGCCATATCCGTTACTAATGCTAGTGCTTCAGAACAGCAGGTACAGAATAATGCTTTAGAACAGCAAGCACAAAATAGTACACCAGAACAGAAGCAGGCACAAACTAGTACAAGCATCAATCTTAGAGAACAGCCAAGTGCAACTTCAAATAAGGTCTCAAAACTTCAGGCAGGTTCTAAAGTAACTATAAAGGAAAGTCAGAATGGCTGGGCTAACATCCAGACAGAAGACGGACAGTGTGGCTGGGTCAGCGGATATTACGTAACTGATGAAAATGGAAAGTCAGCAGTTCCAGCTGTAAACACTAAGGTTAATCCAGTGGCTCAGAACAATAACAATTTAAATAGAAAGACATTTAAAAATAAGAATATAACTAATATTAAAAATAATAGTGAAAATGTTCAGGCAGAAAATCAGAAGACTAGTCCAAGTAGCAACGCAAGTTCTTCAGCTATGGGTAGGGTTAACTCTTCAGTTGGCCTAAATGTTAGATCAGGAGCAGGAATTAATAACAAAGTTATATCAACTCTTAACAACAATGACGATGTAGAAATACTTGGTGAAGAGTCAGGTTGGTATAAGGTGAGACTATCAAATGGAACTATTGGATATGTTGGCGCTGGTTATATAGCTAAGACACAGGGGAATGTAACTAACAATTCACAGGGAAATTTAACTAACAATTCACAGAGAGATAACTCGCAAACAGATGCGGTAGCTGATAAAAATAAATCAGGTCTTACTCCTACTAAGGCAAGTGGTGCTGTAGCAAAGATAGCTCAGTCTCTACTAGGAACAAGGTATTCATGGGGTGGAACATCTACTTCAGGATTTGACTGTTCAGGATTTACTCAGTATGTATATAAGAAGGCTTTGGGTATTGATATACCTAGAGTTTCTAGAGCTCAGGCTTCTGCTGGTAGGGCTGTAAGTCTTGCTAATGCTATTGCAGGAGACTTATTATACTTTGACACAATGGGTAGCGGTACAGTAAGTCATGTTGGTATATACCTAGGAAACGGAAAGTTTATACACGCTAGTGGTACAGCTTCAAACCCTGAATATGTAAAAACATCTAGCCTATCTGAGAGTTGGGTAAAATGTTTAGGAGCTAGAAGATTTTAATTAAAATGAATAAGAATCTAAGGATGCTGATTTTTCAGCATCTTTTTTTTATTTTATCAACACTTTGTGATATAATTGATATAACTAGAATTTTGTTTAAAAGGAGCATAAAATGTACGAATTGTTGATACTACTATTGATATTTATAGACCAAATATCAAAGGTTAAGATAAAGGCTATTCTCGGTAATCGTGGTAGCATACCTATTATTGATGGATTTTTCAACCTTACCTATGTTGAAAACAGGGGGGCAGCTTTTGGTTTGTTTCAAGACAAACAAATGGTGTTTGTCCTAGTCGCCCTTGTGGTAGTAATAGTGGGCCTGGGTTATATACATAAGTCCAACATTACAAAGATGGCTAAGGTCTCAATTGCTCTTATAATAGCAGGTGCTGTTGGCAATGTTATTGACAGGGCTAGGTTAGGATATGTTATAGACTTTTTTGACTTTAGGTTTATATGGTCTTATGTGTTTAACTTCGCAGATATACTGGTTGTTGTTGGTACTATAATTTTGGCAGTGTATATATTGTTTTTTTATAAGGAATATGAGGGTGAGTAATGAAAGAAAAAGATTTTGAACTAGATACACTAGCACTTGCTGATGAAATAGATGTTGATGTTTATATAGTATCAGATGATGATGAAGACTCGAGACTTGATTTTTATATTGCTAGTCAATATAGGGATATATCTAGGTCCTACATACAAAAGTTGATCAAGGAAGATAGGATAAGGGTGAATTCTAAAATTGAAAAGGCTAGCTACAAGGTTAAAACTGGGGATAAGATTGAAGTGAATATGCCTGAACCTCAGGCCTTAGAGATAGAGCCACAGGATATAGGCATAGATATAGTCTACGAAGATGACTATCTTATGGTTGTAAATAAGCAACAGGGTATGGTTGTACATCCGGCACCGGGAAACCCTGATAGGACTCTTGTAAATGCTGTTTTATTTCATTGTGGAGACAGGCTTTCGTCAATCAACGGTGTTATAAGGCCTGGCATTGTACACAGGATAGACAAGAATACGTCAGGCCTGCTTGTAATAGCCAAGGACAACCAAACTCACCAGGGGCTATCTGATCAATTTAAGGTGCATTCAATAACAAGAGAGTATGAGATGATATGCATAGGTAATGTTGAATGGCAAGAAAAAACTATTGACGGACCTATAGGTAGAAATCCCAAGGACAGGATGAAGATGGCTATAGTAAAGACAAATGGCAAGAGGGCGGTAACCCATTTTAGGCTTGTTGAAAACTACGATGGATACTCTCACCTAAGTGCAAGGCTTGAGACAGGAAGAACCCACCAGATAAGGGTCCACATATCCTCTATAAATAGGCCTATATTGGGGGACAACCTATATGGCTATAAGGTAAAGAAGTTTGCGAAATTAGAAGGACAATGCCTACACGCTAGGAAGTTGGGATTCATTCATCCAATAAGTGGGAAGTATATGGAGTTTGATAGTGACTTGCCTGAGTACTTTGAGGATGTATTAAATAAACTTAGGTAAGTACAGTGATGATATTTGATTATGAGGTGTAAAATGGAAAAGGCTAGGATAATGGATTCAAAGGCAGTCATGAGGGCTGTAACTAGAATAAGTCATGAAATAGTTGAGAAGAATAAGGGTATTGAGAATATATTTATTGTTGGGATTAAGACTAAGGGTATCCCTTTGGCAAAGATGATAGCTAAAAAAGTAAGTGAAATAGAGGGTGGAAATGTTATATCTGATTTTATAGATATAACTAGATACAGGGATGACATAACACATGATAAGATTAGAGATACTGTTGATGAGAGCTTTAGTCTTGATGTTGAAGGCAAGACTGTAATACTTGTCGATGATGTCTTGTTTACAGGAAGAACTATAAGGGCTGCTATGGACTATATTATAGACAATGGAAGGCCTAGCATGATACAGTTGGCTGTATTGATAGACAGGGGGCATAGAGAACTTCCAATCAGGGCTGACTATGTAGGCAAAAATGTCCCTACTTCTAGGACGGAATCTGTTCAAGTCAAGTTTGAAGAATTGGATGGAGAAGATGCAGTTATAATTTGCGATAAATAAGAATTAATAAGATTAAGAGGAAGGTTACATAAATGGCATTTGATGCGATAGTAGTAAATTCTCTTGCTAGGGAATTGAACGAAATGTTGGAAGGAACTAAAATTGACAAGGTCTACCAACCTGAAAAGGATGAGGTATGCCTTAAAATAAGGGCTGGTAAGGATAACTACAAGCTAGTATTGAGTGCAAGTCCATCGCACCCAAGGGTATATATAGCGGATAATTATGAAAAGCAAAATCCTAAAAAAGCTCCTGTTTTCTGTATGACACTTAGAAAGCATATACAGTCTGGAGTAATAGCAGGTGTTGTCCAGGTTGGCTTTGAGAGAATTATCAGGATAGCCATAGATTCATATGATGAGCTAAGGGAAAAAACAAGAAAGTACCTTTATGTTGAAATCATGGGCAAACACTCTAATATTATACTGGTTCACGATACTGAGAACAGGATACTGGACTCTATAAAGAGGGTTCCACCTAGTGTATCTAGGTTAAGGCAGATACTACCTGGTATGGCATATGAATTACCCCCAGTTCAAGACAAGATCAATCCTATGGCAAATATTGATAGGCAAGAATTGATTGATAGAATCAGGTCTTGTGATATGCAGATATTTAAGGCGATATATAGCAACATATTAGGCCTGTCACCTACAGTTGCTAGGGAGATATGTTATAGGCTAGATATAGACAAGTCAATGTCAAGTCTTGAGATAGGCGACGGAGAAATAGATAGGATTATAAAAGAGATAAATATTATGTTTGGCAAGTTAGAGTTGGGTCAAGCATATCCAAATATGATAATAGACCAAAAAAGAGACAAAATAGTCGAGTTTTCATCTATAAAGTTAAACCAGTATGAAGACCTTACTGAGATAAATTTTGACAGGGTATCCCAGGCTATAGAGTCCTATTATATAAGTAAGGATATAAAGGACAGGATAAACCAGAGGGCTTCTGCCATGAAAAAGAGCCTTCAGATAAAGCTAGACAGGGTCAACAATAAGATTAAAAAGCAGAATCAAGAGCTGCTAGAGTCTGAAAAGGCTGATGACTACAGGGTCAAGGGAGAGCTTCTAACTTCTTATATATATATGGTTCAAAAGGGTATGGAAGAGGTCGAATTGGATAATTTCTATGACAATAACTCAAAGATAAGGGTAAGCCTCAATAAAAATCTTACTCCATCTGAAAATGCTCAAAAGTATTTCAAAAAATACAACAAGATGAAAAATGCGAGCGAAGAGATAAGTAAACAGATAAAAATCAACCTTGAAGAGTCTGAGTACCTAGAAAACAGTCTTCTTGCAATTGAAAACTGCGATAATGACAAGGACCTAAAGGAAATAAGAGAAGAATTGATTAGAGAAGGGTATATCAAGTCTTACAGGATGCCTAAGAAGGATATCAAGCCAAATACCCAGTACTTGAAATATATGTCAAGTGGAGGCAATCTTATAATGGTTGGTAAAAACAACAAGCAGAATGACTACCTTACACTTAGGTTGGCAGATAATGAAGACTTGTGGTTCCATACAAAGAACATACCTGGATCACACGTTGTCTTAAAGTGTGCTGGTAAAAAGGTCTTAGATGAAGAAATATTAGAAGCTGCAACACTTGCAGCCTACTACAGTAAGGCCAAGATGTCAGCCAATGTACCTGTAGACTATACAATCAAAAAGCATGTCAAAAAACCATCTGGTGCAAAACCGGGTATGGTTATATACGAGACTAATAAGACAGCCTATGTTACACCTAGTGATGAAGCAAAGGCTAAGATAAGGGGATTTGAATAAGTTGTAAATAACCTTGGAGGTAACGGGATGTATTTTACTAATTCATCAGGATACAGGATCTACTATGAGGATTCAGGTGAGGAAAATTTAATACCAATTGTATTTCTCCATGCTTGGGGAACTAGCCACAAAGACTTTAGCTATAGCTATGATAATATAGAGGGATACAGGAAGATAGTTTATGACCACAGGGGCTTTGGGCTTTCAGATAAGCCTGACAGAGATATGTCGCTTGGATGTCTTGCCCAAGATTTAAAAGAACTTATGGAATATCTAAAATTAGACAAACCTATCTTGCTGGGTTACTCTATGGGAGCCTGCATATTGTTTAAGTATTTCCAGATGTATGGAGATGGAGATATTAGGTCCCTGATAATATGTGATATGACACCTAAGGTAGTTAGTGATGAAGATTGGAATTTAGGTATAATGTTTGGAGACTTCAAGCAAGAGGACTTTATAAAGTCTGTTGCTGACCAGTTTGAAAATATGGAAGAAGCCTACTATCACATGTATACAAAGATTGATCCAGACCTCAAAAAGATAGACCAAAGAGTAGTTAAAAGGGCCATAGCAGGTGACTTGGCTGGTAACTCTTATTATTCAATAACATCTATGTGGTTTTCTATTTGTAGCTCAGATTTTAGGGAGGATATAAAAAAGATAAAGGTGCCTACCGGTCTTTTCTTTGCAAGTCCAGGGTCCCTGGTTAATCCTGAGGTGGTGAGATATCTAGAGAAAAATATAGAAAATACCTACACTTGTATATTTGAAAATTCAAGTCATGGATTTGTAAATAATAAGCCGAGATATTTTAAGATGGAGCTTGAAAACTACTTAAAAATACTGTAAAAGTATGGTATAATGGAAGTTACGAAATTAATTTATTGACAGGGAGGTACTATGGCAAAGAGCATGACAGGTTTTGGCATGGGGGAATATAAGGACGACAAGTATAATATTTCCGTAGAATGCAAAACTATAAACCATAAATATTTAGACGTCAACCCTAGGCTACCTAGAAAGGTGTCATTCTTGGAAGATAGACTGGGACAGTTGGTCAAGGATTATATCTCAAGGGGTAGAGTAGATATGTTTATAAAGTTTGACACAGTTAGTTCATCAGGTGCTAAATTAGTTTATGATGAAGACTTAGCCAAACAGTACTTTGAAATACTAAAGAGGATAAAAGATGGTTTTGATCTAAAGCAAGAGATCAACCCAGTTGAGATATCAAAATTTCCAGAGGTTGTGTCTGTAACAGAGGCAGAAGATGATGAAGAAATCTTGTGGAATGCCCTAAGAGAGGCTAGTGAAAAAGCCCTTATGAGTCTTTCTAATATGAGAAAGGAAGAGGGCACTAAGCTTGAAAAGGATATAATAGAGAGATCTAACCTACTTGAAAAATACATTGATGATGTTGAAAGATTTTCTGACACAGTTGTGGAAGACTACAGGTCTAGGCTAAACCAGAGAATAGGCGAGATCCTAGAAAATCCAGCCCTAGTTGATGAGGCGAGATTGGCTCAAGAGGTAGCCATATATGCAGATAAGTCAAGCATCACTGAAGAAATAGTTAGGTTTAGAAGTCACATAAACCAGCTTAGGAACACAATTGTAAATGATGATTCAATAGGGCGTAAGTTAGACTTTTTGATTCAGGAGATGAATAGGGAAGTTAACACTATAGGGTCTAAGTCATCAGCCATTGACATAACCAACTTGGTTATCCAGATAAAGGCTGAGCTTGAAAAGATTAGAGAACAAGTACAGAATATAGAGTAGGAGTAGGCATATGATAAAAAAAAGGGGCTTATTGTTGGTAGTATCAGGACCTAGTGGTACAGGCAAGGGAACTATATGTAAAAAGATGGTCGAAATGAATGATGCAATCAAGTTATCTGTATCAGCTACTACTAGACAACCTAGACTTGGAGAAAAAGAAGGAATCAGCTATTATTTCAAGACAAGAGAAGAATTTGAAAAAATGGTTGAAAATGGCGAGTTTTTAGAGCACGCCATGATATATGACAACTACTATGGAACACCTAAGCAAGCCATAGTTGACCAACTAGATGCAGGGGTCGATGTGATTCTAGAAATAGAGATGCAGGGTGCAAGACAGATTAGAGAGGTATGTCCTGATGCGGTATTTGTATTTATATTGCCACCTAGTCTTGATGAATTGAAACATAGGATTGTTGGAAGAGGAACAGAAACAAAAGAACAAATAGAAAAAAGATTTAATAGCGCATACAATGAGATAAAGTTGTTGGGTGACTATGATTACTTTATTTTTAATAATATAGTTGATAAGTCTGCTGAGGAAATTTTTGAAATAATAAAATCAGAAAAATCTAGGGTAGCAAGATATAAAAAAGATATATTTGATATGTTTGAAAGGGAGAAAGAAAAATGTTAAAGCCATCATTAAACGACATAGTAGAAAAGATAGACAATAGGTACTACCTAATAGCGACAGTTTCAAAGAGAGCCAGAGAAATAGTTGATAACTCAAAGCCTCTAATAGACGCTGATGAAAAAGACAAGCCAGTAGTTGTAGCTAGTGAAGAGATAATAGCAGGCAAGGTATCTTATAGACTCCTAACTAATGAAGAAATAGAAGAAAAAGAGAGAGTTCATAAGTTAGAACAGGAAAGAAAGTTACTAGAACAGGAATAATATTAAGTAGTTAGTAAAAATAAATCAATAGTGCCACATATTGTGGTATAGAAGGTTGATAAATTAGGTGATAGTATGTTAAAGAATAAGACTATAGTTGTTGGTGTTACAGGAGGCATAGCTGCTTATAAGGCCTGTGATGTAGTAAGTAGGCTTAGAAAATTAGGTTCTGGGGTTCATGTGATTATGACCCAATCGGCCTGTGAGTTTGTGGCTCCATTGACACTTCAAACATTGAGCAACAACTTTGTTATAAGGGATATGTTTCAAGATCCAAAGACTTGGGAAGTTGAACATATTGAACTAGCCAAGGCTGCAGACTTATTTTTGATAGTGCCTGCAACTGCAAATTTTATAGGTAAGATAGCATCAGGCATAGCTGATGATATGTTGACAACGACAGTGATGGCTACAAGGGCCAAGTGTATAATTGCACCAGCTATGAATACTAATATGTATTCAAATCCTATAGTTCAGGACAACATAGATAAACTAAGGGGCTTGGGTTATGGGTTTATAGAGCCAGCATCAGGCCTACTAGCATGTGGAGATACAGGCAAGGGCAAGCTTGCTGATGTTGACACAATAATTGAGAGTGTAGAAGAATACTTTGAAGATATTAATAGAGATCTTGAAGGAATTAGAATAATAGTAACAGCAGGGCCTACTATAGAGGCTATAGATCCAGTTAGGTATATAACCAACAGGTCTTCTGGTAAGATGGGATATTCGATAGCAAGTCAGGCGGTTAAGAGGGGGGCTAGGGTCACTCTAGTAAGTGGAAAAACCAACCTTGATAGGCCTAAGGGACTTGAAAAATTGATAGAGATAGAATCTGCCAACGATCTATATAAGGCGATGATGTCAGAGTTTGACAAGAATGATGTCGTCATACAGTCAGCTGCTGTAGCGGACTACAAGCCAAAGTCTTATTCAGACAAAAAAATAAAAAAATCTGATGAAGATTTGCTTATTAGACTGGATAGGAACAAGGATGTAGCCAAGGAATTGGGCAAGATAAAAAAACACCAAGTATTAGTTGGTTTTGCTGCAGAGACAAATGACTTGCTAGATAATGCAAGTGCAAAAATAAAAAAGAAAAACCTAGACTTTATAGTCGCCAATGACTTGACTATTTCAGGTGCTGGATTTGGTACTGATACAAATATTGTCAAGTTAATTGATTCAAAGGGCGATATTCAGGAACTGCCAAAGTGCATGAAAACAGAAGTGGCTGACCATATACTAGATAAGGTCAAGTCTATACTTGAAACTAGGTAGGACTTTTAGAGGAGGGTGTATACCTTTCTCTTTTTTTTGAGGGAGGTGGTTTTGTGTATGTAGAAGTTATAGTAAGGTCAAAAGCTAGGTATGCTGATAAATTATTTACATACAGCCTTCCTAAGCATTTTGCGGACCAGGTAAAGATTGGACATAGGTTGAGCGTACCAATGGGTAAGTCAAACAAGCCAATAGAAGCCTTTGTATTTAATATAAAACAAGGTCTTGACCAATCAGCTGATATATATGAAGTTGGTCCTAAAATAAAGGATATAATTGATATTTTAGATGAAGATCCTATGCTTACAAAGGACAATATCAGACTTATTTATTGGATGAGGAAAAAATATATGTGTACCTTTGTAGACTGTATAAACCTATTCTATCCAAAGGGCTACAGGTCTGAGTCTAAAAAAATCCTGCTCATGACAGATGGAGCAGAGGAGATATATAGGCAGATAGAAAATTTTGAAGATGAAGAACTTGAAATAGCTAGTATTGAAAGAGATAATATGGGAAAAGATATTGCTAAAAGTGCTAGTATTGAAACTCCTAATATCGAAAGTAAGGACCTTGATACCTATAGGTCTTTTAGAAAGCTTTTGTATTCATCAAAAGAAGCTAAATATATAGATTATGATGAATTTGTAGAAGGACACTCTAAGGCTTCTCTTTCTAGGTTGATAGACAAGGGGCTTATCAAAATTGGATGGACCTATATAGAAAGTAAAAATGAGAAAAAGATAAAATATATAAGTCTGGCGAAAAAACCAGAAGAACTTGATAAATATATAAAAGAAAACAAGATCAGGCTTGGCAAGAAACAGGAAAAGATAATAGAATTTCTAAAATTAAATCAAAATGTATGCCTAAAGGACCTATGCCAGATATTGGATGTAGGTTTGTCTAGTGTTAACAGCCTTATAGACAAGGCCTTGATAGACTCTAGTGAGGTGGATTACTTTAGGTCATATGATGATTCTTTTAAGATTGACAAGAGGGAAATATTCCTAAATGAAGACCAGACTAGGGTGAGCCAAGAAATATTTTCTGATATGGAAAATCCTGATAAGAAACCATACCTACTTCATGGTGTGACAGGTAGCGGTAAGACTGAGGTCTACCTTGACCTTATTGAAAAATATCTTGGTCAAGGTATGGACTCCATATTTTTGGTGCCTGAGATAGCCTTGACTCCCCAGATGATAGCTAGGGTGAAAAACAGGTTTGGAAATATAGTGGGGGTCTTTCACTCACAACTATCAGCTGGTGAGAAACACGATGTATATAGGCAGATAAGAAGGGGGAATATCAGGGTACTTGTAGGTACTAGGTCATCTATTTTTATGCCTTTTAGTAACCTAGGCCTAATAATAATAGATGAAGAGCATGACTCAAGTTACCAGTCTGATATGACTCCAAAATACGATGCAATTGAGGTTGCCAGGACTATGGCCAAAATATACGGAATCAACCTAGTCTTGGGGTCTGCAACTCCAAAGGTATCCGACTATTATAGGGCCTTGGAGGGCGGCTATAAGCTTGTGGAGCTAGTCAAGAGGGCTAATAATAGACCCATGCCCAAGATAGACTTGGTTGATATGAGAAAGTCATTTAATCCAATGACCAATAACTTTTTGTCTGATAGGATGTTGGATGAGGTGAGGGCTACAATTGAGGCAGGCAACCAAGTTATCCTATTTCTAAACAGGAGGGGCTATGCAAATTTTGTGACCTGCAAAGAATGTGGCTATGTATTTAAGTGTGGCAACTGCGATATATCCCTTACCTACCACAAGTCTTCCAACAAGGGGGTCTGCCATTATTGTGGTCATGAGGAAAATATAGCCCGTATATGTCCCCAGTGCGGAGGTATGCATATATCGAGTGTTGGAACGGGTACTCAGAGGATAGAAGAAGAGATAAGGTCTCAAATAGAAAGTGCCAAGGTCCTTAGGGTAGACAAGGATACAACGTCAAAGAAGGGTGACCTAGAAAATATCTTAATCAAGTTCCAAAACCAAGAGGCCAATATACTGATAGGGACCCAGATTATAACCAAAGGCCATGACTTTGACAATGTAACCCTAGTAGGTATAGTTTCAGCAGATATGATGCTCAACTACCCAGATTATAAGGCTGCAGAGATGACTTTTCAACTTGTGACTCAGGTAGCTGGAAGGGCTGGAAGGGCTGAAAAAGAGGGTAGGGTAATCCTACAGACCTATGACACAGACCACTTCGCTATCAGGGCTGCAGTGAACTATGACTATAAGGGATTTTATAATAATGAGATAAGGATTAGAAAGACTTTCGGTTATGAACCCTTTAATAATATGTTAAGGCTTGTATTTTCAGGGAATAATTATAAGAAAGTAAAGTACAATTCAGAGAAATTTTTTGAATCTATCCTCTACCTTATCAAGCACCAGTGTGGTGGGGAGGATATTCAAAGCTATAGTAAATCAATCCTTGGACCGAATGAATGCTCTATAAACAGGATAAATTCTAAGTATAGGTGGCAGGTTGTCATAAAGGATAGGTATTTAGATATAAAGACCATAAAAAATATGGTAAAATATTTATGTATATCTAAGTTTGATGATATATTTGACAAGGACATACAGATAAGTATAGAGGTAAACCCAAATTCATATATATAGTAGGAGGTTATAAAGTAAGATGGCAATTAGAAATGTAGTAAAAATGGGAGATCCCGTTTTAAATAAGAAGGCAAAGAAGGTTGTAGATTTTAATGAAAAGCTACATACATTATTGGATGACATGGCGGATACAATGTACAATGAAGACGGTGTAGGTCTTGCAGCCCCACAGGTTGGCATACTTAGAAGGGCTGTTGTAGTTGACATTGGAACAGGCCTAATAGAACTTATCAACCCACAAATCATTGCACAAGAGGGTGAGCAAACAGACGTTGAGGGCTGCCTTAGCGTTGTAGACTATGTAGCTGAGGTTACAAGGCCTAACTACGTAAAGGTAAAGGCACAGGACAGGAATGGAAAAGACTTTGAAATAGAAGGTGAAGGACTTATGGCGAGGGCTTTTTGTCATGAACTTGACCATCTAGAGGGAATACTATTTGTAGAGCGTGTAGAAAAGGGTGATAAATAATGCGTATAGTCTTTATGGGAACACCGGAGATTGCAGTTGACTCTCTAAAAAAATTAATAGATGATGGCCATGATGTATGTGCTGTTGTAACCCAGCCAGATAGACCTAAGGGAAGGGGCAAAAAACTTGCTATGTCTCCTGTAAAGGAGTTGGCACTAGAAAAGGGCATAGATGTTTTGCAGCCAGAGAAGGCATCTTCAGAAGAGTTCGTAGAGAAGATAAGGGGTCTAGAACCAGATTTGATAGTTGTTATAGCCTTTGGACAGATACTTAAAAAAGACCTACTAGATATACCAAAGATAGGTTGTATCAATGTCCATGTATCAATACTGCCTAAGTACAGGGGAGCAGCTCCTATAAACTGGGTCCTAATAAATGGTGAGGAAAAAACAGGTGTAACGATAATGTTTATGGATGAAGGCCTAGATACTGGTGACATAATCACTTGCAAGGAATTTCCTCTGGATATAGATATGACAGCTGGAGACCTTCATGACCTTATGATGGTTGAAGGAGCTGAACTACTAGGCAAGACAGTCAAAGACCTTGAGTCAGGTAACTATACTAGGACAGCTCAAAATCATGAGGAGTATTCATATGCACCTATGATGGACAGGGACCTTGGTCATATAGATTTTTCTAGGACAGCAAGAGAGGTCCACAACCTTGTAAGGGGCACAATACCTTGGCCTGGAGCTTGGACTATGTCTGATATGGGTAAGATAAAAATATGGAAGACAAGGTTGACTGGTAAAAAGACAGACAAGGAGACGGGAACCATTGTTAGTCAGACCAAGGAAGGACTTGAGATTGCGTGTAAGGACGAGACTATTTTGGTCTTAGAATTACAGGTTCCAAATAAGAAGAGGATGCCTTTTTCAGAATTTATTAAGGGAAATAGGTTAGAATCTTCTTATAAGTTTAATTAAGGAGTGATAAATATGTATCCGTATGGTTATTATATGGATAGTAGTATGTTGATATTGATACCGGCAATAATACTGAGTATGTATGCCTCATTCAAGGTCAACTCTACTACCAGCAAGTATTTTAAGGTGAGGTCAGAAAAGGGAATACCAGGCTCAGAAGTTGCTAGGAGGATTTTGGATGCCAATGGCCTAAGACATGTTCCAGTAGGTCCAGTAGCTGGAAATCTTACAGACCATTATGATCCTAGAGGTAAGACAGTTTCTTTATCTGAAGAGGTATATTATGGAACTTCTATAACATCTGTATCAGTAGCTGCCCATGAGTGTGGACACGCTATTCAAGATAGCCTAGCCTACAAGCCGTTGTTGCTTAGGTCGATGATAGTTCCGGCTGTCAATTTTGCATCTTCAGCTTCATGGATAATAATAATGATGGGATTTTTTATCAATGTTAAATTTCTATGGTTAGGTATAATACTGTTTTCTGCTACAGTAGTATTCCAGTTGGTTACTCTTCCAGTTGAGTTTGATGCTTCAAGAAGGGCCCTAGTCCAATTAGAAGAGCTTGGAATAGTCAGCCATGACGAGAGAAGGCTTAGCAGAAAAGTACTGAGTGCAGCTGCCTTGACATATGTTGCAGCCGCATTATCATCTATACTACAGCTACTGAGACTAGTCTTGATAGCAAGTAGAAGAGATGACTAAATTGATGAAGAGACATTGAGGTCCTTTATCCATTTTGGGTAGGGACCTTTTTGGGTATGACGGGCATGCCGTCAGTCTGTGGTGAAAGTCCACGTAGGGCGTAGTTGCCGACGAACCTCATAGCAACTTGCAAGGTTATCACCGTGAGGTGATGGCGAGAAGAAGCAATAGCAAAATCGTAGCCTGACGTACAGAAACCTAATATAAAGGCTTACATAAAGGATGAGTGGGCCCAAAGTCACGAAGTCCAAAAGGCAAACGTAACTTATGTAAGTAAATTAGGCAGGTAGACGAGGAAAGACTGACGACTTATCC
>NZ_KB906612.1 GCF_000381525.1 Peptostreptococcus anaerobius VPI 4330 = DSM 2949 | reverse complement strand
ATTTTTTATATTTGTTAACCCATTGATAAAGAATATTTGTATTTATTCCAGATTTAAGTGCTGTTTCTTCGTAAGAATTTCCTGCTAATACTTTTGATACAAGCTTAAACTTTTCTTCTGCACTCCACTTTTTATTCTGTTCATTGTGTTTAAGGATTTCTTCTCCATGAAAATCTACAAGTTTGCTCCAATATCTAATTTTGTCTCTAAACGTACGAGGTTTAACACCTTCTGGTGTTTCCATCCACTTTCCTTGTTTGTATAGTTCTACGCATTCTTTTTTGAATTCATAACTATATCGCATAAAAATACCCTCCTTACTGGTTTGTCCAGTAAAGAGGGTACATATCAAATTTGACCTCCTTTTTTATTTACTATCAATAATATTGTTTATGTTAAAAGGAGGCAACACCACACAATCAACTCTATGAAACAATTAAAAAAATAGCCCACTAAGTGAGCTATTTCAAAAACTATTTAGCCGAGATGCTTTCAGTTATGTTGATGATGTTTTCCATCGATCCAACCAAACTGCTCATCTTGTCCATTCCTATTCTTTCCATCTTTTGTTCCAATGACCCCTTTAGGTAAGTCATGAAATTGTCTGACAATACATCACCAGCTTCAGTCATAACTATTATGTACCTACGTCTGTCTTTCTTGTCATTTACCCTCTCAACATATCCTTTTTCAACTAGGTCGTCAATCATAGTTGTCAAACTTCCCTTTTCAATATTTAACATATTGCAAAGTTCTGTCATATTGATTGCTCCATAGTTCTTGATGAATGTCAACGCCCTCAACTGCGTCTTATTAACATTCTTGTCCGATATGAACTTTTTGATATCTTCTAGGTAAAAATCGTTAAATAGTTTAGGTAGTGACTTAACCAAGAATGATATTGTGGTTTCGATACTGTTTTGCATTTTTTATTTCCCTCCGTTTCCTTATACCATCATAGTATAATAAATATTAAAACAAATTTCAAGAATTTTAACCTATTTTTTGGGTAAAATAACAAAAAATCTACTAAATTAGTTATCTTAAAAATATACTTAATAATTCTCAATAAAAAATCAATTAATTCCAAAGCAAATTTTTATATTTTCTTATTAATTGTTTTAGTTTTTCGTTTTTTGTCTCTAGATAGGCAAGTATTCTGCGATAGATGAAATCTGTCTTTTAACAAACTCGGGACAAAATTCATCCTACACTCACATATTACTATCTAAAGCTTAACTAATGTTTAACTAACATTATATATCTAACATAATTTGAAATAAAATTTACAAAAGACTTAAATTGTGTGAATTTTAGACTCAATTGTACTATTTTTAGTATATTGTATACATATCAAAAACACATATATAACTAATGCAATATAATTCATTATATTATATATTCTTTCCAAATTTATATCCTATAATCAC
This sequence comes from Peptostreptococcus anaerobius VPI 4330 = DSM 2949, assembly GCF_000381525.1. Taxonomy (GTDB): domain Bacteria; phylum Bacillota; class Clostridia; order Peptostreptococcales; family Peptostreptococcaceae; genus Peptostreptococcus; species Peptostreptococcus anaerobius. Next base: position 65,684 of record NZ_KB906612.1, on the reverse strand, counting down.
GTCTATACTAATTATATTAAAGAAATTTTTACATAAATTTAACTTATTAATAGTCCTAGATACTTGTTTTTTTGAAACCAATACTGTAAACTAAATATATTATAGAAAATGGAGGTAATAAATTGTTGGAAATTTTTAAAGCGATATTCCTCGGTATAGTCCAAGGAATCACAGAATGGTTGCCTGTCTCTAGTACAGGACATATGATTTTAGTCGACCAGTTTCTACACTTGGCAGGAAGCAAAAAGTTTGTCGATACTTTCTTAGTCGTCATACAGTTCGGCTCCATATTAGCCGTTTTAATACTTTATTTTGAGAAACTTAACCCTTTCTCCAAGAATAAGGGTCCAAAGGCTAGAAAGGCCACGTGGGACCTGTGGATCAAGGTTGTAATAGCAGTCATACCATCGGGTCTGATAGGGGTATTATTTGAGAAGAAAATCGACGAGGTCTTCTTCAATCCTACAGTTGTAGCCCTAGCCCTAATCGTATACGGTATCATAATGATATGGCTAGAATCAAGACACAAGAGACCTAATATCACCAAGTTCTCTCAGGTGTCCTACAAGACAGCCCTGATGATAGGTATGTTTCAGGTCCTAGCCCTAGTACCAGGTACATCTAGGTCAGGATCTACTATTATAGGTGCTACCCTACTAGGTACATCTAGGTTTGTAGCGGCGGAATTCTCATTTTTCCTAGCTATACCTACCATGCTTGGAGCCAGCCTACTCAAGTTGCTCAAGGCGGGGTTTGCCTTTACAGGGTTTGAATGGTTTATCATGCTTGTAGGCTCTGTGACAGCCTTTGTAGTGTCTGTAATCGTCATCAAGATGTTTATGTCATACATCAAGAAGCACAGCTTTAAATCCTTTGGTATATACAGGATATGCCTTGGTATATTGGTATTTGTATACTTTGCCTTTGCAGGTTAATAAAAATTTACGGCGTTAGTAAAGAGGTCGAATTCCTCTTACTAACGCCATATTTATATTGCTATTTTATATTTTATCAATACATACTTTATATGCTTATCACATGTATTATTCAACTATATGTCACTCTCATAAGATTTATCAGTATTAGACAAGGCTTAGTTGTCCCTCGTAAAAACAGGAGTGGTAAAACCACTCCTGTAAAATCCACTAATATTTAAACCAGCGTTTTATATATTTTTATAATCTTATAATCCTAAGCTATCAACAACTGCCTTCATAAAATCAGCCGCTACAACTCCACCTACCTGGTTAACATTTTTATTTAAAGCTTCCTTATTATCCTTTAAGTATTTAGCCTGATCAGCGTTTAACTTTCCATCTGCTAGCACTATTGGATAACCATCCTTAGAAGCAAGTACACTTGAAGTCTGAGCATCAACCAACTTGTCATTAGCTCCACTTGCAACTATAAGACCCTTTATAGCTATATTAGAAGGATAGTATTTCTTAAGTATCGCAAGGTTAGTATCATATCTATTAGATCCAGATATTCTATCAACTGTTGGAGCTGACGCTACAGCCTTAAGATCTTTAAGTGCTTGAGTTGATATAGAAGCTTCTCCACCTACTGCTACTATATTTCTAACACCAGCCTGTCCTAAGAAATCTCTAACATCCTTACTAACTCTAGCCTTAGGTACAACCAACACTGGTGAAACCTTATCTGCTGGTTTATTAGCAGCCACTGGAGCTATAGACATAGCATCAGCCGCACCATCACCGCCTACTGCAAACACACTTGATTCCATATGATTTTTTAACTTCTTTGCTACGCTTAGTGATGTATCAAATCTATTTGCACCAGCAAGTCTCTCAACTACTACATTTGGATATTTTTCCATTAACTGTTTTTTAACAGATGCAGGAACAGAAGACTCGCCACCAACTATATAAACAGTCTTATTGTAAAGTTTACCGCAAGCTCTCTCTATTTCTGCAAGAGTATTACTGCTTAATCCATTCTTATCAGCTAATAGAATCGGAGCATTAACAGATGATGCAAGAGGAGCCGCTGATAGACCATCTATAACAGAGTTTCCACCAACTATTACAACTGACTTAGCTTCACCATCCTTAAAGCTTTCCTTTGATACTTCAATAGCTGTTTCGTATCTATTTGCACCAATTAACTTAGTAAACTTACCTACAACTACATCTTCTGGAGTAAGTAAATCATTCTTAACAACCTGAAGGTCTGTTGCATTTTTACCAGTAAGAGCTATCTTTAGGTTAATCTTTCTTGTAGCATCATTTGCATCTTCTGCATCAACAGTAAACTCAAGTGCAAATTTACCATCTCTATTAACAATTTTCGCTTTCTTCAAATTCTCTGATAATTTATCAGCCTTGTAGCTAGTACCTTCATGGTTAAATATACCATCTCCCTTTGCAGCATTTTTCAACTTATTTACAAAGTCTGCACCTTCCTTAGTATAGCCACCATCTTTAGTAAACACATCTTCTAACTTAACTTCCTTAGTCACGATATCCTTTAACACATAAACTTCTGTGTCACCAGTCGGAACATCTATCTGAGTTCTCTTACCATCTTCACTAGTAAGATTTTTAAATCCAGTAACCTTATCATAAGCTGACTGTTCTATTCCTTCTAAACGGTTACCATCTTTATCAGTAACATTAAGTTCAGTCTTATCTGTCACAACATCATGAAGATCAATTGCCTTATCACCTAGCTCAAGCTTAACTACAGCACCACTTGTTAATTTTGCTTCAATCTTTTTAACATCATCAGCAGCATCGTATGATGCTTTGGCAACAGTCCATACTTTATCATTAACCTTTAATTCTTTTACGAATCCAGCCTTATTGTTTTTGTCATCCTTATTATTGTTAGTTTCGTCAACCTTAACAAACTTAGCTAGGAAATTAGCAACATCATCAATTTTCTGTTCAGTCTTTTGATCATTTGCATCTTTCGTTATTAGCTTATCAGTTGTAATTTCAACTGCTTCGCCATCTTTAGTAGCTCCCTTGTCAACTATTGATACAATTGCTTCCTTATTGTTAATAACCAACTTTTCTATTAAATAAGAAGCCTTCGCAGCATCAGTCACTATGTACTCATGACCACCCTGAACTTTCTTTACATTTGAATCATTGATAAACTGAGTATAATCTAATTTTCTACCAGCTTCCTTATCCTTTAATAGACCATTTGATTCCAGATCTTTTACTTCATCTTTAACTGATAATACAACTAAATACTGAGATTTCTGATAATCCTCTATGTCATCAGTCTTTTTGTAGTCATCTCCACCTATACCTTCATTATTTGTAACCTTGTACTGCTTACCTAAAGCTTCCTTTATTTTAGCAGACACTGTATCAGCAGATACTTCTAAATGTTCATTCACAGCAGCATTTGCTATTGCTGGAGCTACAGTTGTTACAGCAGTAGCAGCAGCCATTAAAACAGCTATTTGTTTCTTCATTTTTATAATTCCTCCCAACATATTATTCAATTACATTCCATTATTTAACAAATAGTGACCACTGGTCACTATTTCTTTCTCACACTATAATAATATTACAATTTTGTAATTTTATCAAGTCTTTTTTTGAAATTTGTCTGTTTTTTTATGTATTTCTCTGTCCATTATAGTATATTTGCGCAAGTATTACAAGCTGTTTATTCATTTTGGGCTAGTTTTAACTATTTGTTTAATAAATTACAAACCCCCTCACAGTAAGGAGGGGGTAGGGGTAATAAGGTTCATATTGACAAATGTTACATTTTTTTATTTTATGTAACCTTTTACCGTGTTGGAATGAGTATATACTATCAATAATTTTATTTTACTTTTGACTTTTTTGCTTTTGACTTTTTGCTTTTAACTTTTTTGCTTTTGACTTTTTTCTTTTGACTTCTTATCTTTTCCCTATCTTTTTACGTTCTGATAGGTTGCTCTGTATTATCGCATCTGCTTTTGCCCTTAGACTATCTGTTTTTAGATTTGTCTCAGGATTATCTTTTTTGGATTCGCTTATCTCCATGAAACAGTCAAATACCTTGTCTAACACGTCCTCTGGTATCTTGCCTAGTTCATATAGTTTCTTTGGTTCAAGCTCTCTTAGTACTATAAAATACCTACTCTGGTGGCTCTCTCTTAAAAATATATATCCACACTGGTACTCTATTATATAGTCCATAGACATCCTAATCTTGTCCTTCAATAGCTTTTTTAACATATAAAAGAACCTGTTCACTATATCCATTTCGCAACCTGCACCTCCCAATATTCTAACATACTCATTACTATAGCCTGTGAGAATCTCTATCTCCTTGTTGCTATAGCCATACATATTGATAAATATATCGACCACCAAGCTCAGTAGGCCACTACGCATCGATTTGAGGCTTTCTATTTTGACCTGTTCTCCCCTATGTTCATCAGCCAACTCGACCATATCATCTATGTTCTCTTGTGTGGTCCTGTTAGACATCCTCAGTGCCATAGATAGACATAGGTACTCGCTATCTATATATTGCTTGGCTAGGTCTACCAAGGCCTTCTCTAGGTCTTCCTTTGACAGATCATCTGTGTAGCTTCCGTCCTGGTTGATCGAGTCCGGCTCCTCATGTGCCTGTATTATCAGATACTCTGAATTGATCTTATTAATCACATTGTGCAATCCTGGTCTGCTACTGACAAATATCCTCTTGTCCAGCCTCGTTTTAAATACACTTTCTCTTAATACTTGGTAATTAATCAAATCTTGTTCTCTTGACATTATACTCATAAGTTCGCCGATTCGATCATCGAAGTTCATAAGTTACCTCCTATTTATACTTTTTGGGGTATTTACTCTTCCCAACAACTATAATTTATCACATAAAATCCAACCTGTCACCATGGTTAGTGAAATAACTTGTTTTCTAATGTTTTGCCTTTGCAAAATCTCTAAATATTATTAAACCAAAATGCAACATTTGTTATTTTTTTTAAGGTTTTTGACTTTTTAAAGAGATCTAGGCCGGTAGTTCCAGCCTAGTCCCTTTATAAAATTTTTTTATTGACAACTTTATTTTATTATGATAATATTCATTCTTACATTAATAAAACATACTATTTGCCTATTTTTACTTGTTTCTTTTTTAATATAGTAATTATATTCATCATTCGACTTAATTTCTTGCTAGACTAGTCTCTATAGCCCTTGTCAGTGATTTTATACTATCTGCTAGCTGGTCGATCTTATTCTCCATCCTGACTAGTAGGTATACAGACATAGCTATCGGAAATCCTACGTTCTGTACTAGTTGTATGACTTGATCTTGCAATCACTATTCTATGATTAAATCCATAGCCTCTATTGATGTATCGACCAGTCTTGCTGATACAGCCTCTACTATTGGCTTGCCCTTGACTATCAGTGCCTTTTTCTCAACCATTAGGTCCATCACTGCCTTTACATTGGCCTCTGATACGTCCTCTCTAACCCTGTGTAGTGTCATAGATGTCTGTACCTTGTCCTCGTTCTTAAAATAAAATACTAAATACTTTTCCTTTGTCATTGTTATTCTCCTCTCTTTTTACGAATAGTTTGTTAAATACTAGCTATATTGCCTTTGTCTCTACCCTAGACATATCCACAAGGTTGAGTGTCTGTAGTCCAGCTACTGCCCTACCTATAGCCTGTAGGTCTTCTACTCCTACCTGTGGGTTTATCCTATTGACCACTACTGTTGCATACTTTTTCTTGTTGTTCTTGTCTACTCCGTTTTCTAGTCTTAGTTTCAAACTTGTCTTTTCGATTGCTGCCATTTACTTTTCCTCCTAAATATTATTTGCTATTGATCCGGATCTGTAGGACTAGCTCTTTCCTACAAGACCATTCTAACCCATAAGCATATATATCTATAAACATACAATTTGGAATTTTTAGTTTTTTTAGCCTATTAAAAATGAGTGATAACAAGGTTATCAGAATAACCCTATCATCACTCATTTAAGTTGCATAGCAAATGGTGCCTTAAAGCTCAATATCCAGTCGACAAGTCCTGCACTGATCAATTACCTAATCCAGTCAACAAGTCCTGCACTTATCAATTACCTATATTAATGAAGAAAAAAATCATGTACGTCAAACTTTTAGCCCCAATAACCCTTGAAAATAGACGGTAAAAAGGGAGTCTCTAGAGACTCCCTTTACACGTTGATATATCTATTATTTAGCTCCTAGAGCTGCCATTGTAATGTAGTTATATGGCTGGTTGAAGTGTGGTAGGAAGAAGATGTCTAGAAGAGCTATTCTGTCTATTGTTACCTTTTCCTGAATTGCTAGTGAGAACATGTGGATACCCATTGACATATCGTATTCTGATGCCATCTGAGCACCTAGTACTACTCTAGTCTTCTTGTCATATATTATTCTCAACTTAACGTCTGGGTTAGTAGTTTCTATAAATCCTGGCTTCTGTGTATCTTCAAAGTCAGTGTATTCTACTTCTATTCCAAGCTTTTCAGCCTTACCAACTGTTATACCAGTTGATACCATCTTTAGGTCATATATACAGATACCATTTGATCCCTGTACACCTATTGATTCTATTTCTGTACCTGCTGCATTGTGAGCTGCTACGATACCACTTCTAACTGCGTTTGTAGCAAGTGCAATGTAGTTTGTATTGTCTATTGCATTATCGTATACAGTAGCACAGTCACCTATAGCATATACATCCTTCATGCTAGTTTCCTGCTTCTTGTTTACTAGGTATGAACCATTTCTAAATAGCTCTAATGATTCTTTACCAAGAGCGTTATTTGGTCTAAATCCTATTGATAGAATTACCATTTCTGCTGGTATTTCCTTCTTGTCTGTAACAACTGTACAAACCTTACCATCCTTGCCCTTTAGTTCCTTAACCATCTGGCCAAACTCAAGGTTTATGTTGTGCTTAGCTAGGTTTTCCTTCATCATGCTAGTGAATGGCTCGTCATAGTATGCTGGAAGACAAGTATCAGCTATATCAATCATAGTTACGTTCTTGCCATGTCTTTCAAATGCTTCTGCTAATTCAACACCTATATAACCTGCACCAACAACTGTTATATTCTTTATTTCTGGATTCTTTATCTTTTCTATTACTTCAGCAGCATTCTGGTATAACTTAACCTGCTGTACATTTTCTAAGTCCTTACCAGGTATGTTTGGTATTATTGGAAGAGAACCAGTTGCAAGTATTAACTTGTCATATGACTCTTCAACTTCTGTTCCATCATTTAATTTTACAAATACCTTCTTCTGATCGTAATCTACCTTATATACCTCAGCTTCCATTGTTACCTTAGCTCCCATAGCTTCTAGAGAAGCCTTGTCAGCGTAGAATAGACCATCTGGCTTAGATATCTGGTTACCAATCCAAAGTGCCATACCACATCCAAGGAATGAAATATTGTTGTTTCTGTCATATACAACAACTTCATGTTTGTCTGCATAGTTACCTAATAATGTCTTAACTGCCGCTGTACCAGCGTGGTTTGCTCCTACTACTACTATTTTGCTCATAAGTATCCTCCAAAATTTTTATTTTTTAGTTAAAGCTTATTTGGTGTGAAAAGCATTTCTCTACACAACCATTTAATGCTAGTACTATATTACCCCACAAGTTTTTGTTTTAAACAAGTATCTGATAAAATTTTATTATAACAATTATAACCGAGGTTATTTATAGCAACACCCTAACCCTTGACCCCAGTCTTTGCAATACCTTGGACTATATGCTTCTGTATCAAAATAAATATAAAAAATGTAGGTAGGGTAGCAACTAGACTGGCTGCTGTCTGTAGTTCCCAACTAGTCTTGTAAAGTGACTGAAAATCTGTCAAGGCTAGGGGTATAGTCTTCATAGCTGGATCAACTATAAAGGCATTGGCAAACAAGAGGTCTCCCCATGAAACTATAAAGGCAAAGAGACCAGCAGTTATTATACCCGGAGCTAGTAGGGGCATCAATATTATCCTGACTGCCTTGACCCTTGAACACCCATCTATCCATGCTGCCTCTTCTAGATCTATTGGTATAGACGATATATATGAATACATCAACCATACTGTCATAGGTAGACTCACAGCAGTGTTGGCGATTATAAGTGACAGGTGGGTATTTAAGATTCCCATATCCCTAAATATAATACTCATTGGGTTGGCAAGCACCACTGCAGCAAACATCTGTGTCACTACAATTATCATCAAAAAATAATTCTTGAATTTGAACCTATACCTATTGGCACCATAGGCTGCAAAAGTCCCCAGTATTACACACACTATTGCTGGTACTATTGATACTATAAGGCTGTTTATAAGGGGTCTTACTATAGACTTGTCCCCTGCTAGTATGTCATAGTAGTTTGACCACTGTAATTGACCACCAAACCAAGTAGGTGGCCATACAGTCACATCATTGTAGGTCTTTAGGGATGTATTTAGCATTATGAATATAGGAGATATGAGTAGAGCTACAAAGACAAAATATACAAGTGTCCTTATAAGCTTGTACCAATCAGACCTCTTCTTGTAGTTAAAGCTTGAACCCTTTTTAAAACTATTGTATCCTATATTTTTAGTTTTCAAGCTCTTATCTTTTATATGTTTCATTTAGGCCTCCTTGTCCATTTTACTTATGAGTCTAATATAGATAAATGTTATCATAAGCAAAAATGTAAATACTATTACTGATAGGGCTGAACTAGCACCTAGGTCAAACCTAGAAAATGCTTCTTGGTATATCCTGATCACTATGGTCTCTGTAGACCTCATTGGGCCACCACCTGTCAGTACAAATATCACATTGAATGAGTTGAAGGTCCATATAGTAACCAAAAGACCTGTCACAAGAATCAGCTTTTTCATCTCTTCTAATGTTATAAATTTAAACCTATGGAATATATTGGCGCCATCTATCTTGGCACTCTCATATAATGACCTATCTATTGATGTAAGACCTGACAAGAATATCATTGACACAAGGGATACACCCAGCCATGCATCTACAAATGCTGCACATATAAATGCTATGTCAGGATCTGATAACCATACTATATTGTGTTCTATAATTCCAAACTTGATCAAATAATAGTTCAAGTATCCGTAGTTGCCGTCCAAAATCCACTTCCATACTATTGCTACACTGACCTGTTGTATAGCCCAAGGTAGCAAGGATAAGAACCTGAGTGTCTTGGTAAAATACATATCACTGTTCAAAAACATAGCCATGAAAAATCCTAGCACCATTTTTATAATAACAGTTATAATAGTGTACTTAAGAGTCAATAGCATAGTGTCCTTGAATAGCTTGTCACCTAGTACTGCCTTAAAGTTATCAAGACCTACAAAATCCATTTGTCCAGTCAAGATAGATGTCTTTGAAACTGACTCCAAAAATACTAGACCTATTGGGTATACATAAAGAGCCAGCATTATCAATAGCACAGGACCAATTAGTATGTATGGCATCATTTTATTTATTTTTTTACTTTCCATACTACCTCCTCGTATAATAAAAGCCCGACTAGTAAACTAATCAGGCTAGTATTTTTCTTATTATTTTGCTAGTTTTATATTGCTTATTTAGCTAATTCAGCCTGAGCTGCATCAAGTGCATCCTTAGCAGCCATCTTACCTGTTATAGTCTTCTGAACTGCTGTTATAAAACTCTTGTTGAAATCATCCCAGTTTGGAACGTGTGGCTCAGCAACACCATTTGGTATTGATGCTGCAAATGGCTTCATAAAGTCATCCTTGAAACGAGCGTCATTTTCTTCGTCCTTAAGTATTGGGAACCATCCAAATGCTTCTGATACTGGTCTCTGGTATTCAGGCTGTCCCATAAACTCTACAAACTTCCATGCTGTTTCCTTATTCTTGCTTAGTGAAGATATAACATATGAGTCAGTAACTAGTGTCTCAGCTGCGACTGCACCCTTTGGAAGTGGAGCTACTGCATATGGAGCTTTTTCCTTGCCTGAGTCCATTGTTTCTTTTTCCCATGGACCTGATATGAACATAGCCAAGTTACCATTTTTGAATAGTTTAGACTGGTCATTTCTCTTCATAGATACTGGATCCGGTATTACGCCATCAGCATTGAACTTCTTTAGGTATTCAAGAGTTGCAACATTCTTTGAATCATTTAGAGTAAATTCACCCTTTTCATTTACCATTCTACCTTCGTTCTGGTATATAAAGTTCAATATTTCATCTGTACCACTTTCCATATCTGTAGGTATAGCAAAACCATATACCTTAGGATTGTCAGCGTGAACCTGCTTAGCAGTAGCCAGTAATTCATCCCAAGTTGTTGGTGCCTTTTTAACTAGGTCAGTTCTATAGTATATGGCTCTTGATGAAAATGCCATTGGTATACCATACTGCTTACCTGAGAAGTTTGCTGTATTTAGTACATTTTCTACTCTCTTAGCCTTGAAATCATCATTCATATACTTAGATAGGTCTTCTACTGCTCCCATTTCTCCAAGCTGCTGTAATGTTCTAGTACCTACAAGCATGATGTCCGGAGCTTCCTTTGACTGATACATCTGTACAACCTTTGAGTTTAGTTCTTCCCATCCAACAGATACTATTTCTATCTTAGTATTTGGATTTGCCTTTTCAAATCCTGCTATACCTGTGTCTAGTTCCTTCTTTAGGTAACCTCCATCATAACCAGGTACTAACATTTTTAACGTAGTTGCTTCTTTGCTGTCCGCTTTCTTATCATCAGACTTGCCACAACCAGTTAAGACCATAGACATAGCCATAGTAACTGCCAAACTTTTTGCAAATAATCCTTTCATATCTTACCTCCCATAATTAATTATATCAATTATACCACTATTTCAAATATTTATATATATGTTTGTTATATTAAACTAGTTTATGTATGATTGTTTTTTTCTATATTTAGGTGTTTACTTATATATAAAATATATACCAATTAATTATCTAATCGATTCTTGCTATTGATTGTTTTATATGCTATTATTAATGTGTTTTATAAAAAAGGGGGGTACTTATGAGATTCTATAATTCAATTACTAATTTTAGTAAGTCGGATAAATCAGGCTTAATTTGTATCAACAATAGAGCTTGTGGCAATAACACAATAACAAATATTGCAGATACAAGGCTAGATGACCTATACAGTCTTGAACCAAAATACGGACTTGAAGTAATATCAAACGAAGAAGTTGGTTTCTTTATTCTTTTAGACCTTGAAGAGCAATCACAAGTGAATATAAATTCATCAAAAGATCTTGGTTGGTGGGGTTTGGATAAAAATTACAGGTTGGCTGTAAAATCATCATCTCCAAGTCTAAATATTAGTACCAATTTCGTAGGATTTGTTGTAGATGATGACAATATTGAAAAAGCAGATATACTCCTAGATAAAAAAAGTATGCTCTGCTCCAAATCTCAGGTCCTTGTATATGTATCTGTTGAACATTTAAACTCATCATCTAATATATATACTGAATACAATACTGAATACAAAAATTCAAAGGACCTTTATCTTGACATTAATCTCTATAGGTCTGATGGGTACGATTCAGAAGAAATTGTTGATAGCTCACGATTTAATATCAATGTCCTAGATTTTAGTCTAGAAGATGATGACGATTATTTCTATATGGATCTATGGCAGCATCCTTCGTCATGGGCTAGACAAGCGGATCTTGAATATTATAGTGATGAACACTTTGAACTTATAGAAAAATACCTAAGGGGCATGAAAAGACTAGGTCAAAAGGTAATAGACCTAATAGTATCTGACTTTCCTTGGGCTGGTCAAATGTGTTTTGCTGTAGATAAGAATCCTTCAAGGCTCTATGAATACAATATAATAGACGTTACAAAAGAGGACGGAATTTATAAGTTTGACTATACAAAACTCGACAGGTATATAGATTTGTGCATGAAGTTAGGAATAGATAAGGAAATAAATATATTTGGTATACTTGGCAACTGGCATGGTTATGATTTCGGTTCACCAATCCAAGGCTATCCAGACCCTATAAGGATTAGGTATTATGATATTGACAGGGGTGTATATGATTATATAAGAGACAAGGATACCCTATCAGACTATATATCTAATTTGTTTGACCACTTAAATGAGCTCGGTCTAATAGATATAACTTATGTAATCGGTGATGAGCCAGGCAATATAGACAAGTTTAATTTATACTCTAGCTTCTTGGAAAGTTCAACTCACCATCCTATAAAATACAAGTATGCTCTACACAGCACTGAATTTATTGAAAACTATGACAAGGACCTTGAATCTTTTTCTATAAATGTGTTTAACCTAGCTAGTTACTGTAAGGATGGACAAATTACTGGTAAAATTGGAGAAAACTCCCACAAAATGACTTGGTACTCTTGTTGTTTCCCTCAGACTTTTAATATATTCATTAAGAGTCCCCTAATTGAGTCAATGTTGACTGGCTTTTATACTTATATCTGGAATATGAAGGGTATGCTCAGGTGGGCATATGGGCTCTATGTTGAAGACCCAATTTCTAATATAAGATACAAGCCAAATAAATGGCCAGCTGGGGATATGCTATATGTCTATCCAAACAAGGACAAGAGTCCCCTATCATCACTTAGGGAAAAAAACACCCTATATGGAGTGCAGGACTTCAATATATTCAAGAAATTAGAAGGCAAGATACCTAATTTATATGATAGAATAAGGAATGACTTTGGCATAAAAATCAACATAGGTAAAAAATCATGCGATACTAACCTAGCTGATAGTCCAATAAATGGAGACATAGTCCTAGATGACTATCCAGACTACAATAAATATAGGTCTATTAGAAATAGCTATATCAAGGAATATATAGAAAAAGTATAGAAATAAATAAATAGAAAAAAGTATAGAAAAAGCGTAGAAGTAAATAGAAAGATCATAAAAAAAATAAACCAACAAATTTAAACAGCATCCTAGACTAAAGTAAATAGCTAAGATGCTGTTTAATTATAATATATTTAAGTCTCTGTCAGTAATTTTATAATATCGCTACTCTCACTAGTATAGGACATTATCAAGCACAAGTACTCTTCTGCCCTAGTCATAGCAACATATACCTTATTTAAGTCTCCTGCAAAATCATTTACTAGGTAGTCTTGCTCATCTTTGCTGATACTGTGGTTGTATAGCATCTCCAACTCACATATTATAACAGCCTTGTATGACAAGGACTTTATAGAGTATATGTTTGATACTGTAACACCATTTTTGGGACTTACTAGTGTTATGGTATCATCTGCCATTGTATAGGCAATACCAGCCTCTTCTAATGACTTTCTTAGCATATACTGAAAATATATAACCTTGCCATTTTTAAGCCTCTTCTTATTGAAAGGATAGACTACTGCAATATCTTCTGGTCTGTAGCCCTTATCATTGACTAGGTGGTTGATCTCCCATATTACGGATTTTATCTGCTCATCTAAATCATCAATCTTGACTATATTCACAGACTCACTAGACTTGTACATTGCCCTAGTCTTCTTGAACATATCTATTGCGATATTGGCCCTGACCTTTCTCAATAGCTTGTTTGACCTGTCGCAATAATCATTTATATAGTCCACTATCTTGTTTGACTGTAGGTAGTTGTTTTTAAGTTCCAACTCATCCTCATACTCAATAGCCTTGGCACGACACTTGTATATATTTAGGTTATTATTTATATTATAGGCCTTACATATAGATATATTGAATATATATTTCTTGCTATATAAAAACTCGTGCATCAAAAGTATTTCATCTTCATTGAAGTTCTCTCCCTCACTGACGAATATACCCTTGAACATCTTCTTGTTTTTCACAGAGTTTTGTACCTGTTTCATAACATTAGTAAAGGCCTTATCGTAGTTCTTTTTTAGTGTATTGTAGTCTATAACTAGGTCATTGGCCTTGGCAACCTTGAATACAAAGGAGCTAAAAGTATGGAGTTCTATATTTGACATATCTACCCTCATCAGACTAAGTAGCTCTAGACACCTGTTGTACTGTTGTTTTGTAAATGTCAGAAACAAAAACTTGTGGTGGGGATATATCTTAGATAGCTTTATCAGTCTAGCTAGCATAATACTAGTTTTGCCGGTTCCAGCCCCTCCAAGTATAACATGGTTTCCATAATCAGCAGAATTTACGCACTCGATCTGCTTGTCATCCATCATTACCATTTTGTATCCTAGGTTTAGCCCTGAGAATGTAATCTTTTTGATGTGTTTGTTGTAGCTATTGCCCTTTGTGAGTACAAAATATTCTGAACAAATATTGTACAAAAATATACCTAGTGCAACATCACTATTTTCTTGCCCAAGCAAGGAGTCGAGTTTAGCCAAGTCACCGATAAGTTCTTGGGCCTCATTTCCACAAATAATGCTATTGTCTACAAATTCACCTAGGCTATAAGTATCAACTATCTCCTCTATATAAGGCATAACATAGACAAAATTGTAGGAAATCTCTGGGTATAGCTTGGTCATCTTTGAGGCCATCAGCTTGTGTTCCTCGTTCATGACCTCTAGAATCTCTTCATCAAGAAATGAAAACAAGTCCTCAGTAGTATCCATGAATTTTATAAATAATATCCTATTATTTTTTTTGTACAGCATATCAATATTAATACCCTTAAATGGTATCGGATTTGGTATGATATAAGCATCATCACCCAACTTGTTGTATATTTCAAGTTCAAAATCCTTAAGTTTGAGAGCATCCAAGTGTGATTTTATATCTGAGAATAAATTGCTCACTCAACCACCTCCTATTAGGATTATTATACCATCTTACTAGTTTATATACAAATCATATTTATCCATATAATAGTTTATATACAAATCATATTTATCCATATAATAGTTTATCATTCATTAACTTTAATTTCACCTTAAAAGATTTATCAGTCTATAAAAAACTTTTGGTATATAAAAAAAGAGTGCATAAGCACTCTTTTAATATTATTATTTAGCATAGTCAGTCGCTCTAGTCTCTCTAATGATACTAACTTTTATCTGACCTGGATAGTCTAGATCTTCTTCTATCCTCTTTGTCATGTCTCTTGCTAGTAGGTGCATTTCTTCGTCACTTACTTCTTCTGGCTTAACCATTATTCTTACTTCTCTACCAGCCTGAATAGCAAATGATTTTTCAACACCCTCATAAGAGTTAGTGATTTCTTCTAACTTTTCAAGTCTCTTGATATATGATTCAAGAGTTTCACGTCTTGCTCCTGGTCTTGCAGCTGATACAGCATCTGCTGCTGTTACAAGTACAGCCTCAACAGTCTGTGGTTCATAGTCACCGTGGTGAGTACTCATTGCATGGATGACTTCCTTAGATTCTTTGTACTTCTTCAACAAGTCCATACCAATCTCAATGTGTGTACCTTCTATTTCATGGTCAACTGCCTTACCTATATCATGTACCAAACCTGCTCTCTTGGCAAGCTTTGGATCTGCTCCAATTTCCTCTGCCATGATACCAGCCAATATTGAAACTTCGATAGAGTGCTTTAAGACATTCTGTCCGTAACTTGTTCTGTATTTTAGTCTACCCAACAGTTTTACGAGTTCAGGATGTAGCCCATGTACTCCTGTATCAAACATTGCCTGTTCTCCAGCTTCCTTGATAATACTCTGAACTTCTTTCTTACCCTTTTCAACCATTTCTTCTATTCTGGCTGGATGTATTCTACCATCTGAGATTAAGTTTTCAAGGGCTATCCTTGCAACTTCTCTTCTTAATGGGTCAAAGCCTGATAATATCACTGCTTCTGGAGTATCATCGATTATTAAATCTATACCTGTCAAAGTTTCTAGGGCCCTGATATTTCTTCCTTCACGTCCTATGATTCTACCCTTCATTTCATCGTTAGGTAGGTTAACTACTGATACAGTAGTCTCAGCAACGTGGTCTGCAGAACATTTCTGAATAGCATAGCCAATTATTTCTCTAGCTCTCTTTTCAGCTTCTTCCTTAGCCTTGTACTCCTTTTCCTTAATCATCAATGACATTTCTCTTCTTACATCTCTCTCTGCATTTGAAAGGATTATTTCTTTTGCCTCTTCAGTTGTAAATCCTGAGATACTTTCAAGCTTCTGTACCTGCTGCTCCCTAATTTGCTCAACTTCGTCTTCCTTTTTCTTTACATCTTCAACTTTTCTTGTAAGATTTACTTCCTTCTGTTCTAAAGATTGCATTTTCCTATCAAGAGTCTCCTCTTTCTGTAGAACTCTCTTTTCATATTTCTGTACTTCGTTTCTTCTTTCTTTGTTTTCTCTTTCACCCTCAGTACGTAATCTATGAATCTCTTCTTTAGCTTCAAGAAGTTTCTCTTTTTTAACAGTCTCAGAGTCTCTGTTAGCCTTTTCGACAATTTCCTTAGCCAGTGTTTCGGCCTGTCCAATCTTAGCTTCAGAGATGTTTTTTCTGATAACATAACCAATCAGTAATCCTATTATAACTGCTATAGCGGCAGTTCCTATAATATATACTATTATTATGTCCACCTCCTTTTTCTTATTCTGTTTTCAAGGTTCAAAATCTTGTTCTATTATTACATTTGAGTTCAATGGTTTCTTGTCTAAAAGACACCACCATAATGGATATAATACCTATTTGATATCTAGCCCATCATGAGCAAAACATCTACTATAACATTTATCCCTATATCCTATTTTATAATCTTTTATCAATAATGTCAATTAATTGTAAATATTTGTTTTTTTTTACTTAAAATTATACAAAAATCCGTAGACAGCTAGACATCCAAAGCTAGAACAAGTATCTAACATTTGATATCAATATACCATCTACGGATTAATTTTAAAATTTATGACTAGTAATTAATTTCCAATTTATCTTGCTAGAAAGTAAGTTGTTCCTCACCCATCTTAGCCTCTTCAATTGATATGTTCTCACTGTCAAAGTCAAGGCCGTAGTATTCTCTTACCTTTGCCTCTATTTCATTTGCTATATCTTCATTTTCTTCCAAGAATGCCTTTGAATTCTCTCTACCCTGGCCTATCTTGCTATCCTTGTAACTGTACCATGCACCTGATTTTTTGACAACATCTATACCTGTTGCTACTTCTAGTAGGTCGCCCATCTTTGATATTCCTGTACCGTACATAATGTCAAACTCTACCTGCTTGAATGGTGGGGCAACCTTGTTCTTTACAACCTTGACCCTTGTCCTAGATCCTATCATCTTGTCACCCTGCTTGATAGTTT
Organism: Peptostreptococcus anaerobius VPI 4330 = DSM 2949; assembly: GCF_000381525.1. Taxonomy (GTDB): domain Bacteria; phylum Bacillota; class Clostridia; order Peptostreptococcales; family Peptostreptococcaceae; genus Peptostreptococcus; species Peptostreptococcus anaerobius. The sequence continues at coordinate 48,408 of NZ_KB906612.1, read as the reverse complement.
CTATTCTTCTGACCTCTAGTCTTACTGATGAGAAGAACTTAAGGGCTCTACCACCTGTTGTTGTCTCTGGATTACCGAACATAACCCCTACTTTTTCTCTCAACTGGTTGATAAATATAACAACACAGTTTGACTTCTTTATAGATCCAGTCAATTTTCTAAGTGCCTGTGACATAAGTCTAGCCTGTAGACCTACGTGAGAATCTCCCATGTCACCTTCTATTTCTGCCTTAGGTACTAGGGCAGCTACTGAGTCTATTACTAGTATATCTACAGCTCCTGATCTTATAAGGGACTCTGCTATATCTAGGGCCTGTTCTCCTGTATCTGGCTGAGATATGACTAGGTTGTCTATATCCACTCCAAGAGCCCTTGCATATACTGGGTCAAGTGCGTGTTCTGCATCTATAAATGCTGCTATACCATCTCTCTTCTGAGCCTCTGCTATACAGTGAAGGGCTACAGTAGTCTTACCTGAAGACTCTGGTCCATATACTTCTATTATTCTTCCTCTTGGTAAGCCACCTACTCCTAGGGCTACATCGAGACCTATAGACCCTGTAGGTATAGAGTCTATCTCTAGTGAAGAAGTCTCACCAAGCTTCATTATTGATCCTTTTCCGTGCTCTTTTTCAATTTTACCAAGTGCCTCATTAAGGGCATCCATTTTATTCTTGTCTATTGTCATTTCGTTTCCTCTCCATACAAACATTTGTTCTTATATATTTATTATAAATTAATAGATACAAAGTGTCAAGAACAAATGTTCTCTTAGAATACTTTTATATACTAGCTAGTCTATCTACATCTATATAGGCAAAACTACTTAAAAGTAAACTACTTTAATATTTTTCCAAGCCATTACTTCTTATTGATGATCACGTCTAACACATATTATTAAGATATTACGCATTGTAAATATGTGATATGTGATATTTAATATACTTTATTATGCCTATTGAACAATTCTTATATCTATTACATATCAGAAAATAGTTTTCTATTTGCATAGAAATATTCATATCCTGAATACAAAGTAAGTATGGCAGCTATATATATCAGTACTCCACCTATAGTCTTGAAAACACCAGGTCCCATATGAGCCCCTAGTAATAGGAATATTATCGCAAACATCTGTGTTACTGTCTTTAATTTACCACTTGATCCAGCAGCTATTACCTTGCCTTCTGCAGCTGCAATTGCCCTCATAATACTCACTGCCAACTCTCTTGCAACTATTATTATAACTATCCATGCTGGAACTAGATTGACTTCTATCATTGAAGTAAGGGCCGCTATAACCAGTAGCTTGTCTGCAAGTGGATCCATAAATTTACCAAAATCTGTGACTAAATTTCTAGCTCTTGCTATCTTTCCATCAAGCATATCTGTTATAGATGCAAGGGCAAATATAATCATAGCTATTATATACTTGCTTGATATAGGCAAGTACATACATAGTACAAATAATGGTACCATGCATATCCTAAGTACTGTGAGTTTGTTTGGTAAGTTCATAATAATACCTCCTTAAATATTTATCTTTTTCATAGTTGGTACTTCATCTACAAGGTGGCCTTTAAGGTCATACTCATAAGCTGATTCGACCAAGACATCTACCATGTCTCCTCTTGAAAGATCTCTTTTTGTTTCAACATATATGACGCTGTCTATCTCTTCGGCATCATATTTTGTTCTACCTATATATAGTGTATCGTCAATCTGGTCTTCTATCAATACTTCGTAGGTATTTCCTATCTTTTTCTGATTAATAATTTCAGATACTGACTGCTGGACCATCATCAGTCTCTCAAGACGTTCTTTTTTGGTATCTTCGTCTATATGGTCAGGAAGCCTGTCAGCCGGTGTATCTTCTTCTCTTGAATAAGTGAAGGCCCCCATCCTGTCAAGTCCCATATCCTCTACAAAGTCTAGCAGGGTCTCAAAGTCTTCATCAGTCTCACCAGGAAAACCTACTATAAAGGTAGTCCTTATAGTCGCATCTGGTATCTTTGACCTTATCATTTCAACCTTGCTCCTTAGCTCTTGGTTGCTGGTATGCCTGTTCATCAGCTTTAGGATTCTGTCACTGGCATGCTGCATTGGAATATCAAAATAGCTACATAGGTTGTCATATTTAGCTATTACATCAACTATTTCTTCCGTTATTCCCTCTGGATAAGAATACATGACCCTTATCCACTTAAAGCCCATCTTGGCTAATCTTTCAAGTAATTCTGCCAACATGACCCTTCCGTATCTGTCTCTTCCGTATACACTAGTGTCCTGGGCTATCACAACCAATTCCTTGACGCCTCTTTCTAAAAGACCCTCTGCTTCAGCCAAAAGATCTTCTAGCTTCCTACTCCTATATTTACCCCTCAACTTAGGAATTATACAGTAGGTACAATTATTGTCGCATCCTTCTCCTATTTTAAGGTAGGCTAGGTGGTCAGGTGTAGATATATACCTAGGTAGATCTTCATTAAAGCTAAAGTTGATATCTCCAATCTCAACTATACCATCTCTAGTCATCAAGTTGTCTACAACAGTTGTGATATTTTGGTAGCTTCCTGTACCAACTATAGCATCTATTTCTGGTATTTCTTCCTTTAATTCATCTGGATACCTCTGGGCAAGACATCCTGACACCAAAAGATACTTTAGACTACCCTCGTTCTTAAGGTCTGCATATTCTACTATAGAATCTATAGACTCCTGCTTGGCAGACTCTATAAATCCACAAGTATTTACAATAACTACATCAGCCCCTTCAGGACTTGAAACAAGTTGGTGGCCCTTCTTGTTCAAGAGCCCCAACATAATCTCCGCATCTACTAAATTTTTTGAACATCCTAATGATTCTAAGGCTATTTTCAAATCTATTCCTCCAATTTACTCTAATTCTAATTTAATTTTCTATAACAAACCCTCTAGGTCTTGCTTGGAAATAAGGACCTTTCTAGGTTTACTGCCCTCACTAGGACCAACTATTCCTCTTTCTTCCATATCGTCTATGAGCCTTGCAGCCCTGTTAAATCCTATCTTGAACTTTCTCTGTAGCATTGATGCAGATGCCTGCCCATTGGCTACCACAAACTCGATACACTCGACCAATAACTCGTCAGCTGAAGATACTTCATCAGTGTTTACATTTGATATCTTCTCTTCTATATCATCTGCATAGGTATGCTCTCCAACCTCATTTTTGATATGTTCTATAATCTTGTCTGACTCGGCCTCTGATATAAATGCCCCCTGTAGTCTGACTGGCTTGGCTGCTCCAAGAGGATAGAATAACATATCTCCCTTACCAAGTAGTTTTTCGGCTCCACCCATATCTATTATAGTCCTAGAGTCCGTCTGGGACGATACTGCAAATGCTATTCTAGATGGTATGTTGGCCTTGATCACACCTGTTATAACGTCTACAGAAGGTCTTTGAGTAGCCACTATAAGGTGCATACCAGCAGCTCTTGCCATCTGGGCAAGCCTGTGTATACAGTCTTCTACATCATTGGCAGATACCATCATAAGGTCAGCCAACTCGTCTATTATTATTACTATTCTAGGAAGTGGATTATCCGTCTTTTCGTTGTAACTCTTTATATCCTTTACCTGAGTCTCTGCAAAGAGCTTATACCTTCTATTCATCTCAGTAACAGCCCAAGTAAGAGCATTGGCAGCCTTTTTAGGGTCTGTTACAACTGGTATCAAGAGGTGAGGTATTCCGTTATAGTTGGATAGCTCGACAACCTTAGGGTCTATCAATATCAATTTGACCTCGTCTGGCTTGGCCTTGTATACCAAACTAGTGATCAAGGTATTTACACATACAGACTTACCTGAACCAGTAGAACCTGCTATTAGTAGGTGTGGCATCTTGGCTATATCACCAATTATAATCCTGCCTGCAACGTCCTTGCCTAGTCCCATGGCCAGCTTAGAAGGGTATCCATTGAACTCCTTGCTCTCTATGATTTCTCTTATGCCTACCATCTGAGACTCCTCGTTTGGAACCTCTATACCTATGGCATTTTTACCCGGTATTGGGGCTTCCATTCTTATAGACTTGGCTGCAAGAGATAGGGCTATATCATCTGTAAGGTTGACTATCTTACTCACCTTAACACCCGGTCTTGGCTGTATTTCGTACCTAGTGATAGTAGGTCCAACCGTAACCTGGTTGATAGATGCCTCAACACCAAAGTCCCTAAGAGTCTGCTCTAGTCTTCTTGCATTTTCTAGTACCTTTTGCTTTGACCTCTTGTCAGACTTGTTCACAACCTTATTAAGGAGTGAAACAGGTGGCATCTTATAGTTTGCATATTTTATATGCTCGTTTTCTTCTTCAAATAAATCTTCTTTTTCTGGTTCGACTATCTGACCGGGACCACCCATCAACTTACTCTTAGGACCAATATCATTTAAGTTCGGTGTGATACCATCTATACCCTCTAGGTCACCCTGCTGTAGCTTCTGAAGGACTTCAAGGTCTGATAGGCTCTGAGTTCCTTCTAGTATTTCAAGATAGTCGTCCTCTGCCTTGTTGAAACCAACTATTTTTATAGTCTTATCTGTATCATCCTCTTCTTCAGGACTATCTTGGTCATTCTTTTTAAACTTGTCCTTTATCTTTGAGAATATACCTGTCTTACTGATAACAGTCGTTTCCTCAATTCCATCTACATTTGTCTTGTTTTTATTGAACACCTTTAGCTTTGACAATATATTTGCCCTGCCATTAGAAGGATTCTGGGCAAGCTCTATCATATCTGCTATAGATATGTCCATAACCTGTAGTATGCATATAATCGTAGCAAACACTACTATAAGCCATGCACCCACAAGTCCAAGTAGATGTGTCAAGTAATAAGTCACAAATGAAGGTATAAGTCCCATACCCTCTCTTGAAACACCCATCTTTATTATATCCTGTATTTCATCCATCCTTAGTGGACTAGATGAAGGTGACTGAGCATAGTTGATCAAACCATAATAAAGTATCAAGAATATAGGTATTATATACTTCATCTTGGTTCTTCTAATCCTATTTATTTTTTCGTTATTGCGGATAAATCCTGTTATACCTGCTAGTACTAGGACAAGTGGCACAAGGATAGCAAGTCCACCAAATAATCCCTTAAATATCAGCTGTATTATTCTAGGCAGAAGAGCTCCTGATGATGACATTAGTCCATATCCTATAAATAGACCTAAAAATATAATAATCAAATTGTGATATTCTGGGTTATATTCTCTCTGCCTTCCCTTAACAGGACTCCTTCTTTTTCTACTCTGTTTTGACTGAGGAGGTCTTTTTGGTCTCCCCTTTGAATTCTTAGCCACTATAACACCCCTTTCATAATAGCCTTAACTCCCTTTCCTGTGACTCCAATTGCCATAGGTTTACTAAATATCCTATCTATTAGATCCTTCATGTAGTCAATATCTATATCGTCCACTATCTGACTTATCTCTTCAGTTGACTTGAGTTTTTTGCCTTCTATTTCATACTCTCCTATCAAGAGCATCCTGTCCTCAGTATCCTCAATATTCATCAAGACACTGCCCTTGTACTGCTCCTTGGCAAATAGGAGTTCGTCTCTTGTAATATAATTGTCTACAAGGTCTGCTATCTCCTTTTTGACAAGCCTATACACTTCTTTTAAATTATCAATAGCCATACTAGCATAGATTCCAAATTCAGCATAATTTCTATAGAAACTATCTGAAGAATATATACTATAGGATAGGCCCTTTTCTTCCCTTATATGCTGGAAGAGCCTTGAACTAGGTGAGTTGCCCAATATATTACCTAGAAGTTTGACCCCATAAAAATCCTTGTCCACCCTATCATCTGGACACTCAAATACTATGGCTATATTGGCTTGCTCGTCCTCCCTGTCCTCAACAAAGGCAATAGGTAAAAAGTCCTGTCCCTCTTGAATAGTAGATACATCATAGGACTTCCAAGAAGAAAAGTTGTCTTCTATCTTATCAACTAGATCATCAAAATCAAAGTTGCCACTTGCAACTATAACAGAATTGTTAGCAACATAGTGGCTATCAAAGAAGTCAATTATCTTTTCTCTGTTGATATCCTGTATAGATTCAAGAGTTCCCAGTACATTCCTGCCTATGCCCTTATTTGAATGAACCCTTTTAAGAAGTTCTTCATATACATAGTCCTCAGGAGAATCTTCATACATTTTTAGTTCTTCTCTTATAACAGACTTTTCTTTTTCTATCTCATTTTCATCAAAGACGGAATTCTTTAGTATGTCAGCCAAGACCTCTATGCCCCTGTCTATATGGTTGTATGGCATCTTGACATGATAGCAAGTATGGTCATGTGTCGTAAAGGCATTGATGTTGCCACCGTAGTAGTCAATGTCATTAGATATCTTCTTGGCAGACCTAGTCTTAGTCCCCTTGAAAAGCATATGCTCTATAAAGTGGGCTATTCCCCTATTGTCTTCTGATTCCATCCTAGAACCTACATTTATCCAAACGCCTAGAGATACAGACTTGACATATGGTATCTCTTCAGCGACAATTCTAACTCCATTTTTTAATATTTTTTCTTTTATAATATTCACCTCTTTTTATCATTTACCTTTCATTATAACATAGAAATAGGTAATTTTTTCTTATATGGCTATAAATGTTTTATATTTACTTGTACCTATTATATATTACCCCCACCGTCTTAACTTTAGCTTTCAAATACATGCCTAAACAAGAAAAGAGCCTTTTAATAGACATCTGTTATCTAACAGAAAAACCTATAAGGCTCACTTATACTATATAAAACTATTCACAATTTATTCTTATCTCATATCCTCAAATAGGTCTTTAGAATAAACTCCCTCTTCAATCAGCTCGTCAAATGATTTTATAACTGCATCAAGGTCCTCTCTATAAGTTATTCCAAACCACTTGTCATGAGTTTCTAGTAGCTTAACAGATATTTTACCATCTTCAAGTAGGCCACCTATATGTATTGGTATAAGGTATTCTGCTGACAAGGCTTTGTCCTCAGCTAGCTTGTCGAAAAACTCCTTAAAACCATCCTCAAGTATATCTATATACTCAGGAGTAAATCCCCACATATTCATAGATACATATGAGTTGACATCTATTTTTCTACCTTCTGTCTCAGCACCTTCTTTTGTCTTTACTATATTGTAAGTTTCTTCAACATCAGTAAGGTAGTCATTTTCATCTACTGAACATATGCCCCTTGTAACACCACCGTTTTCACTAAGAGTGTTTTTAAGGATAAATCCAGACATACAATAACTCTTCTCTTTAGATGAGTTTGAAATCAAAAATTCATGTATATTTACAAATGATTCCTTTCCATAATAATCATCTGCGTTTATAACTGCAAAAGGCTCATTTATGATATCTCTACAGGATAAGACCGCTTGACCTGTTCCCCATGGCTTTTTACGTCCATCAGGCAAGCTTACCCCCTCAGGTAGATCGTTTAAATCTTGGTAGGCATAGGCTACCTCCACATTATTTTTGCTGCAGATTTTTTCAATCCTATTACCTATTACCTCCATAAAGTCTTCCTTGATATCTTCACGAATTATAAAAATAATCTTATTAAATCCAGCATTTATAGCATCATGTACTGAATAGTCCATGATTATCTCACCAGACTTGCCTACTGATTCCAACTGCTTTATACTAGCACCATATCTTGACCCTATGCCAGCAGCCATTATTACTAACGAAGTTCTCATTATATTCTCCCTACTATACTTATTTATTATTTGAATTAAAATAAAAAATCAACTCAAGCACACAAATGCACTTGGTAAACTATATATTTCTACTTTACAATATGCTAACAACACCATAGCTAACTGTAGCTATAATAAAGCCTGCCACAATATTGCCAACTATAATATATGGCAATACATTCTTGGGTCTAAAACCAAGCAAGACAGCCAAAAGACTACCACTCCATACACCCGTTCCAGGAAGTGGAATTGCAACAAATAAAAACAGGCCTATCCTACCTATTCTATTGACATACTTGCCTCTTCTCAAGACCTTGGACTTCATATTCAAAATCCTCAACTTAAGAGGCCTTATGCTCTCAAGCTGAAACAAGACCCTATTTATGCCATACAATATAAATGGACATGGTATGCAACTCCCCAAGACAGAAAAAATTATAGATGTCCTAGCACTCAAACCTAAAGACAGACCAATGGGTATGGCTCCCTTTAGTTCTATTATGGGTAACATAGATACAAAAAAGACTATCAATTCTTTTTTCAAAGTAACAATAAGGTCCATCATATCCACATACCCCCAATTAAAATATTTACATCTGTTTATTATACCATACTCTTCTATAAGTTTCAATTCAATCGTTTACATATAAAATCAAGTATTTGTAATCCTAATTATAGTGATGCTATTGTTTAGTTATACGCTTATTATGAATTGGTATCTATATCTATATCTTTATCTATATCTTTATCTATATCTTTATCTTTATCTTTTTCTTTATCTCTATCTTTAAAGATTATAAACTTACTAGCAAGGTAATTGAGAACCACAACAATTACATTTGTAAGCAACTTCCATACAAAGGCCTCCTGATTCATCAAGTCAACAGCCATATACATAATAGCTGTATCAATGATGCCTGTTAGGAGCCTAGCAGAGAAAAACAAGGGTATCTCCCTAAGCAAGTAGTCTATCTCCCATGACTTGCTGTTAAACACATATAATTTATTTGTAATATAGGCAAATAAAACTGCCAGCACCCATGCTACTATATTTGACACCACATTAGTGACACCAAACTTGTAGTAGAGTAGGTTATATGTTACAATATTTACAATAGTAGTCAATACACCAAAAAATAAATATGAAATAACACTTTTATATCTTTTATAGTACTCAATTATCATTATAGTAGCCCCCAAATTATATCATATATTTAAAACACACAAAATATTTATATTTCTTACACTGCTTCTAACCTTATATTAAATCCACACAAAATATTCATATTTCTCACATTGCTTCTAACATTATATACAAATAAGCAAATATTTGCAAGAATAAATACCTAAGTAAATCAACAGGTAACCATATGACCCATGATTTTTTGAGCGCATAGGTATTAAAAGCCTACTTTTTGACCCCACTAAAAAATATCAACCCCTAAATCTTGGTCAATACCAGTCAATAGGGGTTGATTACTTATGGTTTATATAATTTTATATGATTTTATTTGTCTCTATGTGAGTCGCCCTTTCTCTTCTTAACAGTTGCCTGAGCAGCAGCTAGTCTTGCGATTGGCACTCTGAATGGTGAGCAAGATACATAGTCTAGACCTGTATTGTAGCAGAATTCTACTGAAGATGGTTCTCCACCGTGTTCTCCACAGATTCCTAGCTTTAGGTTTGGCTTAACGCCTCTACCAAGCTCTGCAGCCATCTGAACTAGTCTCCCTATACCCTTTTGTTCTAGTACCTGGAATGGGTCTTTTTCAAGTATTCCCTTGTCTACATATTCTCCAAGGAACTTACCAGCGTCGTCTCTTGAATAACCGAATCCCATCTGAGTAAGGTCGTTTGTACCGAATGAGAAGAAGTCAGCAACCTCTGCTATTTCATCAGCAGTTACACAAGCTCTTGGTATTTCTATCATTGTACCTACTGTGTAGTCTACCTTTACTCCAGCCTTTTCAAACTCTTCGTTTACAGCTTCTTCTATTAGTGGTCTAAGCATCTTTAATTCATTTACATGACCAACAAGTGGAACCATTATTTCAGGTGTTACCTTGTGTCCGTCCTTAGTAGCAAGTACTGCACCCTGAGCTATAGCCCTTGCCTGCATTATACATATTTCTGGATATGTAACAGCAAGTCTACAACCTCTGTGTCCTAGCATTGGGTTGAATTCATCTAAGTCAACAACTCTCTTCTTAAGATCACTTGGTCTAATTCCCATCTGCTTTGCAAGTTCCTCTATTGATGCATCATCATGAGGTAGGAATTCATGTAGTGGTGGGTCCAATAGTCTGATGTTACATGGCTTGCCATCCATTGCCTTGAAGATTCCGTGGAAGTCTTCTCTCTGGAATGGAAGTAACTTATCTAGTGCCTTTACCCTATCTTCTACATTTTCAGCTATTATCATTTCTCTAACAGCTGGTATTCTATCTTCTTCAAAGAACATATGCTCAGTTCTACAAAGACCTATACCCTCTGCACCGAACTCTATAGCCTTCTTAGCATCTCTTGGGTTGTCGGCATTTGTCCTAACCATCATATCTCTTATTTCGTCTACCCAGTTCATAAATACTTCGAAGTTACCAACTAGTTCTACACTAGTCATTTCAACTGAACCTAGGTATACACAACCTGAAGAACCATCTATTGAAAGGTACTGACCTTCCTTTATTATCCTGTCTCCACATCTGATTTCTCTAGCTGCTTCATCAACTCTTAATTCACCACAACCTGCTACACAGCACTTACCCATACCTCTAGCAACAACTGCAGCATGAGAAGTCATACCACCTCTTGCTGTAAGTATACCTTCAGCACTTACCATACCTTCTATATCTTCTGGAGAAGTCTCCTGTCTAACTAGTAGAACCTTTTCACCTTCCTTGGCATGAAGAACTGCATCATCTGCATGGAAGTATACCTTACCTGTTGCAGCACCTGGAGATGCTGGAAGACCCTTAGCAAGTAATTCTGCAGACTTTAGGGCCTTTGGATCAAATGTTGGGTGTAATAACTGGTCTAACTGATTTGGCTCAATTCTCATTATAGCCTCTTCCTTGTCTATTGTACCAGCGTTTACTAGGTCAACTACTACATTTATAGCAGCCTTAGCTGTTCTCTTACCATTTCTAGTCTGTAGGATATATAGCTTACCGTTTTCTATTGTAAATTCTATATCCTGCATATCCTTGTAATGAGCCTCTAATTTCTGTGTAATATTTACAAACTGATCATACATTTCAGGCATTTCTTCCTTAAGTGTATCTATTGACTGAGGTGTTCTTATACCTGCAACAACGTCTTCACCCTGGGCATTTATCAAGTATTCACCAAATAGTCTATTTTCTCCTGTTGATGGGTTTCTAGTAAAGGCAACACCTGTACCTGATGACATACCCATATTACCGAATACCATTGACTGGATATTTACAGCTGTACCAAGGTTTCCTGGTATATCGTTTAATTTTCTATATACTATAGCTCTTGGGTTGTTCCAAGATCTAAATACTGCCTCTATAGCAAGCATCAACTGCTTCTTAGGATCCTGTGGGAAGTCTTCTCCTATTTCATCCTTATATATCTTCTTGAATTCTTCTACTATAACCTTTAGGTCATCAGTTGTAAGATCAAGGTCTGAACTATATCCTTTAGCTTCCTTCATCTTGTCTAGAACGTTTTCAAACTTATACTTTGGAACTTCCATAGCAACGTCTGAGAACATCTGTATAAATCTTCTATATGAATCATATGAGAATCTTTCGTTCTTTGTAGAATCTATTAGACCCTTTACACTTGTATCGTTAAGACCAAGGTTAAGTATTGTATCCATCATACCTGGCATTGAGAAAACTGCACCAGATCTTACTGATACCAACAATGGATTGTTGTCACTTCCTAGCTTCTTGCCTTGTTCTCTTTCAAGCTGAGCTAGTTTGTCTTCTACCTGGTCTATTACTTCTTGTCTGATTTTTAAATCGTTTTCATAATAGTCATTACAAGCTTCTGTAGTTATTGTAAATCCCTGAGGTACTGGAAGACCAATATTAGTCATTTCTGCTAGGTTGGCACCCTTACCACCTAGCAGGCCTCTCATATCCTTATTACCTTCATCAAAACTGTAAACAAATTTTGTACTCATTAGATTCCTCCTAATTTTTATATTGAGTAGTCTTTTTCAACGGCTACACCATTTTCTTTTAATATGTCTATTATTATCCCTGCTGTCTCTTCTATAGCCTTGTTTGAAACATTGATAACTGGACACTTTAAAGTCTTCATTATCTCTTCTGAATAGTCAAGTTCCTCAAGTATTCTCTCAAGTTTAGCATAGTTGGCTGCCCCTGAAAGTCCTAAAGCCCTTAACCTTTCCATCCTGATCCTGTTTAGGGTATCTGGTGAATTTGTAAGACCTATTATCCTCTTAGTCTCAACTTCCATAAGTTCCTTTGGTATTGGAACCTCTGGCACTAAAGGCACATTGGCAACTTTTAGCTGCTTGTTGGCAAGATACATTGACAGTGGCGTCTTTGATGTTCTAGATATACCAACTAATACAACATCTGCCTTTAGGACACCTCTAGGATCCTTACCATCATCATATTTAACAGCAAATTCAATTGCCTCAATCCTATCAAAATACGACTTATCCATCTTTCTTATAACGCCTGGCTCTCTTATAGGCTCTATTCCAGCCTTTTCTGCCATCTGACCAATTACACTTGATAGCAAATCTATATATGATATGTTGTTGTCCTCACAGTATGATTTTGCGTAATCAACTAGTTCCTGATTTACCATACTGTACATTACAAGTGCATTTACTTCTTTGGCCTTCTCCAAAACGTCCATAAGAAGATTCTTGTTGTTTATGTATGGGTGTCTCCTTATATTCCAATTCTCGTGGTTTGGAAACTGGTATATACAAGCCTTTGCAACTGTTTTTGCAGTTTCCCCCAAAGAATCTGAAACAATATATATATCTATAGTATTATCCATATTTACCTCACTTTTATTCTGTTAATTCGACGAATAACCTAGTAATGAGTGTCTTTGATACCTTGCCCACAACCGTCATCTTGTTTCTCATTTCATTGAATCTAACAACAGGTAGACTATCTACTTCCCTCTTTACTAGCAATGCCGCCGCATCACTGATTGATTGATTTTCCTCTATTATCGCCACATTTGGCATTCTCGTCATTATCATTCCTATTGGCATCTTGTTGACATCTCCACCACCAATAGTGGCCTTAAGTAGGTCTTTTCTAGATACAACTCCACATAAGTTGTCAGACTCATCCAAGATGAATACGCCACCAGCATCTTCTATGAAAAGATTAACTATCACATCATAGACTGAATCACCTTGATGGGCTATCATAGGTACCCCCATCACATCTGAAACCTTGACATCCTTCATCCTATTTTTTTCATTGTTGAAGTCGCCTTCACCAACATAAAAGTAGCCAACCTTTGGTCTAGCATCCAGTATATTTGTCATCGTCAATACCACTAGATCTGATCTCAAGGTAGCTCTTGTGACATTTAGCCTCTCAGCAATCTTTTCACCCGTTATCGGCTCATATTGCTTTACTATGTCGATTATTTTTAATTGTCTCTCATTAAGTTTTATATGAAGCACCTTCTCTCAAAATCTCCGTATTAGTATATACAATATATCCTTATTTCTTATATAGTATATTATAATATGTTATTTATGATTAATCAATAGGTTTATCAAAAAAATAATACATACTATTAAATAAATATGCATCATATATAAACAGCCTGGTCAAACTAGTCAACCAGGCCATTTATAAGGATTTTATCTACATGTAACTATAAGTCATCTTCAAATATTCACATGTGTTTTTTTCTATATCTCTAATGAATATAGAATTTGCCATATATATTACATACTATTTGTATGCTATTTATAAACTATCTTAGTAAGGTCACAAACCTTTAGCATTGAATCGCTGATATTCTTTAATAGGGCAAGTCTATTAGTTCTAAGTTTTGGGTTGTCTGACATTACCATTACATTGTCAAAGAAATTGTCAACCGCTGGTTTTAGACTAGCGAACGCATCAAGAGACTTTGTGTACTCCTTCTGGTCCATTAGGTCACTAATCTTTGAATCTACATCCTTGAAGTTATCATAAAGTTCTTTTTCAACGTCTTCTAACAATAAGGCTTGATCTATCTTATCAGTTTCAGCTCCCTCTGCCAGATTAGATACTCTATTGAAGGCTACAAGCATATCAGTCAAAGAATCCCTGTCTATCCACTTGTTCATAGCCTCAGCTCTTACATATAGGTCAGATATATTCTTTTCATCACTTGCAAGGACAGCCTCGACAACGTCATACCTGATACCCATATCCTTGAACATGTTCTTAGTTCTTTCATTGAAGAATTCTATTATGTTATCAATTACTGAATCCTTGTCAAATTCTACACTTGAATACTGGTCAAGAGATATTGAAGCTAGTCTAGCTACGTCTATTTCAATATTCTTTTCTAGAAGTATTGTAAGTATACCTATGCACTGTCTTCTAAGGGCAAATGGATCGGCTGAACCAGTTGGCTGTATGCCTATTGCAAAGAATCCTGCTATAGTATCCATCTTGTCTATTATAGAAAGTATAGCCCCCTCCATAGTTGAAGGTACTGTATCACCGTTAAATCTTGGCATATAGTGTTCGTATATAGCCTTTGAAACTGTGTCGTTCTTTCCTTCTAGCCTTGAGTACTGCATACCCATGTAACCCTGTAATTCATCAAATTCAAATACCATGTTAGTTACAAGGTCCGCCTTGGCATAGTAGGCAGCTGACTCTAGGTCTTCTATATTTACATCAACTTCCTTTCCGTATACCTTGGCTATATTGTATATTCTCTCAGACTTGTCAAGTAGAGTTCCAAGCTTTTCCTGGAATACTACTGTATTTAGCTTGTTCCTGTAGTATTCTAGATCATGCTGTCTGTCTTCATTGAAGAAGAATTTAGCATCTGCAAGTCTAGCCTCAAGTACTTTTTCATTACCAGCCTTAACATTTTCTATCTTATAGTCATTACCATTTCTAACAGCTATAAAGTATGGCAGAAGATTTGAGTCCTCTCCAACCACTGGGAAATATCTCTGGTGGGCCTTCATAGGAGTTTTTACTACTTCCTTTGGTAGTTCAGTATATGACTTGTCAAATTCTCCATAAAATGCAGTTGGATACTCTACTATATAAGTAACTTCATCTAGTAGTTCTTCATCCATCTCGACCTTGCCACCTATTGAAGCTGCAACTTGGTCTATCTGCTTTCTTATCATGTCTTTTCTAAGGTCCTGATCGTATACTACAAAGTTTTCTTCAAGTTTCTTGAAGTAATCTTCTATAGATGATACCTCTATAGACTTGGCACCTAGGAACCTATGACCAACTGTAACATTAGATGCTATTATTCCCTCAAGGTCAACTGGCACAACCTTGTCATTGTGTAGGGCAACCAACCATCTTATAGGTCTGACAAATCTCATATTCTTGCCACCCCAACGCATTGACTTAGGGAATACTACTGATTTTACTATCTCAGGAAGTACTTCCATAAGAACCTCATCAGTATCTTTACCTTCTTCTCTTATTGTAGCAAATATATACTCAGTACCATTTAAGTCCTTAAAGTATACATCAGACTCACTTAGGCCCTTACCCCTCATAAATCCTTGGGCTGCCTTTGTAAAACTACCATCCTCTGCTATAGAAATCTTTTTGGCTGGTCCCTTTACTTCTTCTTCTAGGTCTGCCTGTCTATCTGCTAGACCCTTTACAACTAGGATAAGTCTTCTTGGTGTTGCAAAAGTGTCTATATCTTCAAAGGCCACTCTCTTTTCCTCTAGTCTTGACTTTAAGCCACTAACTAACTGGTCAAGTGTAGACTGGACAAATCTTGATGGCATTTCTTCAACACCTATTTCATATAGTAAATAATTATTCATTGTCTTCACCTGCCTTCATTAGAGGATAACCTAACTCTTCTCTCTGCTTAACATAGCTCTCTGCAACTATCTTGGCAAGAGACCTTATCTTACCTATAAATGCTGCTCTCTGGCTAACACCGATAGCTCCTCTAGCTTCCAAAGTATTAAATATATGAGAACACTTAAGTACATAGTCATAGCATGGTATTACAAGTCCTATATCAGCAAGTCTAACTGCCTCTTCTTCAAACATATCAAATACCTTAAATAACATATCTGCATTACAATCATCAAATGCATACCTAGTGTTTTCATATTCTTGTCTTTTAAAGACATCTCCATATTTTATATTATCATTCCACTGTAGGTCATAAACGCTATCAACATCCTGGATATACATTGCTATTCTTTCAAGACCATATGTAATTTCTCCAGTCTCTAGCTCACACTCTATATTACCTACCTGCTGGAAATATGTAAACTGAGTTATTTCCATACCATCTAACCATACTTCCCATCCTAGGCCCCATGCTCCTACTGTAGCAGCTTCCCAGTTATCCTCGACAAATCTAATGTCATGCTCATCTGGATTGATACCTATCTCTCTTAGTGAGTCAAGATATAGATCCTGAATATCGTCTGGTGATGGTTTTAGTATTACCTGGAACTGGTGGTGCTGGTATAGTCTATTAGGGTTTTCTCCATACCTACCATCTGCCGGCCTTCTTGATGGCTCAACATAACATACGTTCCATGGCTCAGGTCCTAGAGACTTTAGAAAAGTATTGGGATTCATAGTACCCGCACCCTTTTCAACATCATAAGGCTGAGTCATTATACATCCCTGCTTTGCCCAATATTTTTGCAAAGTCAATATCATCTCTTGAAAATTCATATAATTCCTCCTTATGTATAAATAACTAGCTATTTTTGTGTAGTTATATTATACGTTTTTTAGATGTATTTTACAAGTATTTTAAAAATACATTTTAATATAATTACTTATTATTTTCTTCATTTTTATTATTTTCTTCATTCTTATTCTCAGACTCTTTAATAAGTTCGTCTGTTATATCATCTACTGTATCTTCCTCTTCATTAGATTCATGCTTAGGCTTGATTGTGTCCTTCATGCTGCTAAAAGAATTGAATAATATCTCCTTTAAAATCTCTACTTTTTCAGGAGTAAGATTTCCTAAGTCTACCTCCTGACCTGAATTGGCATCTACTATCTTAACAGAATACTTGCTAAGCATTGCTGCAGATAGGCCTAGTAGAGTAACTATTGGCATAACCGCAACTCCAACAACACCTATTCCAAGAGGTATATTTAACATAATCTTTGAATCTTTTTCAACTACAACCCTCACAAGAGTAGCCTGCTTTAATAAATCTGCTAACTGGTCTCTCACCTTCTCAGTCTCTACAGTAAATTTCTTTTCAAATCCATCAAAGGCACTGGCCTCTTCGCTATTTTCTATTAATATTATAGCTTCTAGTACATCTCCATCTGTCTTTATAAGGGCCTCTTTAGCCTGCTTATATGTAACATATGGGAACCTTTCCATAATCTGGTCTACCATTTCAATTGTTATCTGTGCCATAATGTAACCTCCTAAGTTAAATTCTTCAACATATCTATAGACTTGAAATTGATGTATTCAAAATAGTTGATGAGGTACTTCTTCAACAAGAAAAATAGTTCATCAACTAATACCTTGGCAACCTCAGCCTTATTTATATCTATTATATCATTTTTTAAAATATATTGCATAAGTCTTATTGTAGTTTGGTCAATTTTTAAGTAATTTTCTTGTTTTTTTATACATTTATCACATACTATACCGCCGTCTGATATAGAAAATACAGCCTTCCTATAGTTTGTAGAAGAACAAGAAGTGCACGCATCTACATTTGGCTTAAAACCCGTATAATCCAAAAACTTGACTATAAAGGCATCAAGTATAAACTTAGGGTTATCAACTCCTTCCGAATACAAAAACAGGGTCCTGACCAGTAATACAAATAACCTGTTATTGGTCTGGCCCTCTACTAGTACTCCTTCAACAAGTTTCATAATAAAAGATGCATAGGAAAAGGCATCAAAATCAGTGGCTATATTATAGAAGCTCTTGATACTCTCACTCTGGTATACTACATACATATCGTTTTGCTTTCTCAAGACATAATTGTTGTAGGAAAATACCTGTGATGTGGCGATCAGCTTGCTCTTAGGCTTTTGAGCCCCCCTTGCTATTGCACTGACCTTGCCATAGTTTCTGGTAAAGAGGGTCAATATTATATCGTTTTCTTTAAATTTTAGGGCTTTAAGAACTACTGCCTGAGTATTTATTACTGACATTATTCCTCCTATCTTTTCTCATAAGGTCAAGTCAAATTATCTTTCACAAATAAAAGTCGCACTAATTATCAAGATTGAAATTAATGCGACATATAATCTAATTATAAACCTATAAAGGCACTGATTATTAAGAAGTATACTAAAACTCCTATAACATCCATTATTACAGTTATAACTGGAGAAGTGACTACTGATGGGTCAGCTTCTAATTTGTTTATTACTATTGGCATCAATGTTCCAAAAGCCGCACCCAATAAGACGTTTATCAATATACTTACTGCTATTATCAGTATAGACATCTTGACACCACCAAGCAATAATAAAACTATACTTGCAATAGCTACAAGGACTAGTCCATTTATAGTTGCACTTACAAGCTCTTTTGCTATAGTCTGAAAATCCACTTTCTTGTCATTGTCAATAAGGTTGATAACTGTAACAGCTGAAGACTGTGTAGCCACGTTACCACCTATTGTAAGTATCATAGGAACAAAGAATATCAACTCGTACATCTTAGTTGACATAAGTCCCTGGAACTTCATAAATATATATGCAGTCACAAAAGAAAGTAATAATGTCACTACAAGCCAGCCAAGTCTACCCCTAACACAAGAGATAACCTGCTCGAATAGGGTTGAGTTTTCATTTTCTGCGACATCTCTTTCATGCTCACTTGAACCAGCAAACTTGTACATATCCTCACTGGCTTCTTCTTCCATAACATCAAGTATATCGTCAACTGTTATTATCCCCTTTAGTACACCCTCTTCGTCAACAACTGGTATTGCTACTAGGTTGTACTTGGATACCATCTTAACAGCTTCTTCCCTATCCTCATTATCCTTTACTGACTTTACATTTTCTACCATTATATCTTCCATAGTAGAAGAATCCTTTGAAATAAATAGGTCTCTTAAAGAAAGCACACCTACCAGTTTCTGTTCATTATCGACAACGTATATGTAGTATATTGAGTCTGCTTCTACTGATTCAGATCTTATATGTCTGATAGCCTGAGATACGTTTAGGTTCTTGTTTACTGTTATGTAGCCCTTCTTCATAGTAGATCCTGAAGTTTCATCTACATAGGCAAGGAGTTCCCTAAGTTCTAACTCATCTGCCTTGCTCACAATATCAAGTATCTTTTCTCTTTCGTCATCATCCATCTCACGTAGAATATCTGAAAGATCACCTAGTGACATCTCATCAAAAACCCTCTTTGCGTGTTCTTTGTCAATTTGAGATACAATCTTTATGAAAAAGTCCGCCTCACACTCTTCTAGTATGTCAGCTGCTGTATCCAATGGCAATATTTCAAATAGTTTAACCTGATCATTGTTTCCTAATTCAAGTAGGATGTCATAGATATCCATAGTGTGATATTCTTCCAACATCTCTCTTAAATCGATCAGCTTATTAGCATCCATCATTTCTTTAACTTCATTAAACAACTCTCGCGACGAGTCCTGCTTTTTGTCCATTACAACCACCTTTTTATCAATAATTATATTATATTTCTTCTTTTAATCCAAAATCGCTGATATAGTTAGGTAGGTTTCTCCAGTTTTCTTTTACCTTTACCCATATCTGGAGATTAACCTTTGTACCAAGTAAGAATTCTATTTCTTCCCTTGCTGATTTTCCTATACCCTTAAGCTTTTTGCCCTGCTTGCCTATGATTATACCCTTGTGTGAATTTCTCTCACAGTATATAACAGCAGATATATCTATTAAGTCTTTTCCTTTACGTTCTTTCATCTTTTCTATCTCAATGGCTACACCATGTGGAACTTCATCATTAGTGTAGTGAAGGACTTTTTCCCTTATAAGTTCAGACACAAGCACTCTTTCAGGCTGGTCTGTAACCATGTAGTCTGGGAAGTACTTGGGTCCCTCATTAAGATTTCTTTTTATTACTTTTATCAAGGAGTCTATATTTGAACCCTTTAGGGCTGATGTAGGTATTATCTCTTTGAATACATTTAGGTCATCGTACATCCTTATCATCTCAAATAGGTCTTCCTTATTGTCTATCTTATCAATCTTGTTTATAACCAAAAATACAGGCGTACTAGTCTTTTTAAGGTTTTCTATGATCATGCTGTCACCCTTGCCTATTGTTCTAGAATCATCGACAACAAATATAATGCTGTCTACATTCTTGAAAGCATCTGACGCAGATTTGACCATCATTTCGCCTAGCTTGTTCTTTGGTTTGTGGATACCTGGAGTATCCATAAATACTATCTGTGCCTCTTCATCTGTATATACAGCCTGGATAGTATTTCTAGTAGTCTGAGGCTTGTCACTCATAATAGCGATTTTCTCTCCTACCATATCATTCATAAGCGTTGACTTTCCAACATTCGGTCTACCAACTATACTTACAAATCCCGATTTATATGTCATATATCTCTCCTATTCCTACAATTGTGCAGCATTTTCATGAACTATACTATTATAATTCTACACAAATAACCACACTATCAATAATCCAAACTCTATTATATCATATTTTCTCTACTAATAAAATAGTCCGAGCTGAAATACTACTACTGCCACCAAGGTTCCTAGTATGGCACCAGCAAAGGTCTCCCAAAAAGTATGTATCTTTCCCTCTATTCTACTTTGAGCTACCAATAGAGCCATAAGGTATGCTAGTGATGATGCCTCTACCCTCTCAGTAATCAAGGTAATTGATGTAGCTAGTGCAAATGCTAGTGCAGCATGGCCGCTTGGCATACCACCCCTGACTGGAGTTCCTGTCAAAGTTACTGCCTTTACAACAACTACAGCGATTAGGACAATAGCTATACATATAACTGTAATATGTAACTCCGATTCCCTAATCCTAAGAGCTATATTACCAGTCAACATATTTAGCTTATTATAAAATAATATATAGCCAACTACAACTGCATACATGGCAGATACCAAAACACCTCCAGCTGCGACATCCTTGGCTATCTTGGCGAGAGGATGAAACTCTAATGTCACCATGTCTACAGTCTTTTCAACAGCAGTATTCACCATTTCCGCAATAACAACCAAAGTTATAGCCCCCAACAAGACAATAAACTCAATCTTTGAAAAGTCGAAAAACAAACTCGCAATTAGGACCATAAAGGAAGCCAAATAATGGAGTTTCATATTTCTTTCACTCTTAAAAGTATATTGAATCCCTGCTATGGCGGCATTTACAGACTTTACAAAACTCTGTTTATTCTTTTTTCTCTTCTGTTTTTTTTCGATTTGATTTTTCTTACTTCTCATATCCTTCATCCCTTGTAATATCTAGACCATTCAATACTTCTTCTTCTCTTCTATGCATATCTTTGGCTTCCTCTTCCTCCATATGGTCATAACCAAGTAGGTGGAACATACTGTGACACACTAAAAAGCATATCTCCCTCTCCAAAGAATGGTCGAACTCCTCAGCCTGTTCATCAGCCCTCTGTATAGAGATAACTATATCCCCTAGAGACTCTACTTCATATTCAATATCAAATTCATCATCAGACAGCATTGGAAAAGAAAGGACATCAGTAACCCTATCTATATTCCTAAACTCTCTGTTAAGATTTCTTATCTCCTCATTATCTACAAAAGAAAGACTGACTTCATAATTGTCATCGTAATCCTCATAATCAAGTACTGCCAGCATAACTCTCTCTACCTTGTCTAGAATATCTTCGTCTATTTTTTTGTAGGTCTGTCTATCATCGAAAATTATTTCCATACTTATCTATCTCCTATTATTGTTGTTTCTTGCTTTGTACTTTTTTTCATTTTCCTTAAATTCCATCTTTTTCTCATATTTTGCATACGCCTTTATTATCCTCTGAACAAGCTCGTGTCTCACTACGTCCTTTTCAGTAAGTTCCTTGTAACCGATACCCTTTACCCCATCCAGGATCTTGATGGCTGTTATAAGGCCACTCACCTTGTGGCGTGGCAGGTCTGTCTGAGTTATATCTCCTGTCACTACCGCCTTTGACCCAAATCCAAGTCTAGTCAAGAACATCTTCATCTGTTCTGGAGAAGTGTTTTGGGCCTCATCAAGTATTATAAAGGCATTGTCAAGTGTTCTACCCCTCATAAATGCAAGAGGAGCAACCTCTATAGTACCTCTCTCTAAGTACTTGGCGAACCTGTCTGGTCCAAACATATCAAATAGGGCATCATAAAGGGGTCTAAGGTATGGGTCAACCTTGTCCTTCATGTCTCCCGGCAAGAATCCAAGAGTTTCACCCGCCTCGACAGCAGGTCTTGTAAGTACTATCCTCGATACTTCGTCAGCCTTAAAGGCCTTGACAGCCATAGCTACTGCCAGATATGTCTTACCAGTTCCCGCCGGACCGATACCAAAAGTTATATCGTTGTTTTCTATTATGTTGACATACTCTTTTTGTCCTAGGGTTTTGGGCTGGACTGGAGCCCCTTTTTTAGTGATCACTATAGTTCCTTCAAGTTCCTTGACCCTGTCCTCACTATCTGCAAACAAAAGGTCCATAGTATAGAGTACAGTCTGCCTATCAAGTCTTTTACCAGACTCCACTATCTTATGTAAAGAATTTAAGAGTCTTTCAGCAGTCTCCACATTTTTTTCTTCACCTAGTAGAACTATATTACCTTCCCTAAGAAGTATATCCACACTTAGGTTTTTCTCTATTAATTTTACATTTTCATCAAAATTCCCGAATAGCTCTTTTTCAAAATTGGGTTCGAAAATCGAAAATTGCCTTTGTATAATCATATCTTCACTCCAAATCATAGTATTAATATCTTAATTATAACATATATGTATACACTTTTTAATCTATAGATAAGAAAAAGAGGCAGCCACTAATTACTTGGCTACCCCTAGTCTATATAAACCCTCTAAGGTTTCAAAATATACTCTTCCTATGCCTGTTCTATCAGACCGTAACCACCGTCACCTCTTCTGTATACTAGGCAAACTTCAAAAGTATCCTGATCTTTAAATAAGAAGAAATCATGGCCTAGAAGGTTCATCTGAAGAACAGCTTCCTCAGGGCTCATAGGTCTAATGTCAAACTTCTTTCTTCTTTCAAATACAAGTTCAGAATCCTCTGGAACTGCTTCTATCTCTTCTTCAAGCAGTTCATTGAAGTTCTCAAATCTAATAGTCTCATTACCTGATGCTCTAGATTTAAACTTATGCTTATACTTTACTATCTGTCTATTTAACTTGTCACAAACAACGTCTATAGCTGAATAAAGGTCTTCTTGGACATCCTCAGCTCTTACTATATGACCGTTGATGTTATCTAGTGTTACTTCTACCTTTTGCTTTTCTTTTTTATTTGCACTTACCGTTACCCTTAACTCAGTGTCTTCAGAAAGCAATTTTTCAAGCTTGGAAAATTTTTTATCAATATAACCATTAATGCCTTCAGTTAATCTAATTTTCTTTCCTGTTACTAGTATTTTCATAATTAACACTCCTTCCAAGTACCTAAGTACTTTTTGTTGTTAATTACAATATACCCTAGTTTAAACTTATTTAAAAGTCTTTAATTAAATTACTTTTTGTGTTAAAATAGATGTATAAGTGAGTTAATCAATCAAGCTCTCAGCGTCTTCTATATCAACTAGGAGACTTTTTTTAGGCTCTTTTTCTGTATTTGACACTTGATCAGTTTTTCTTGTAGATACTTTATTTTTTCTTGTCTCTTTTTTATCCTTAGATATCTCAATTTCTCTAAGTCTTTTTTGATGTGCTCTTCTTTTTTCTCTTAGCCTCTTACGTTCTTTTTCCTTATTCTCTTTCACTTTCTGCCTATGTTTTTCAGGATCTTCAAGTGTATTCATAAGATATGAAACTGATATCACAGCACAGATTACAAAGGCAAGAACAAACTCAAAATACATCAAATACTGAATAAAGCCTGTAGACAGCTTCCTTGCTATAAGGTACAATTCAAACTCTCTAGTTGCATATAATGTAATAGCAGCTGCCAATCCATAGGCGGAATTACTAGGATAATATCCATCAAACAAATGAAATGCCAGATATACCATAATTGCAATAAATATAACTTGGAGACAAATCCACATAATCCATAGATTTCTAGTAGATATATTTTGACCCATGGCTATGTATGAGGGTATGATAACCCCCAATGGGAATGCAAAAATACCTATTAGTGGTTTGGCTGCACTAGTCAAACTCACCCTCATATATCTGTACACTATAAACGGTGTCAGTACAATTGCTGCCACAAATATGTATTTAAGTATTGCTCTACCAAATACTTCCATACCAAAATCGCTACCTGTGATGGAAGCCATACCAATACCCACAAAAACTAGGTACCAAGTCGAAAAAACTGATTTAAGTTTGAAGTTTAATACATATTTTACAATAAATATCACTAGTATAATTGCTTCTAATATTACTCCTGTCACCCAAAAATATATATTGGCCTTGTCAAACACGCCCTTCATCCAAACCGCTATCATTATAAGGGATAGGGCAAATGTCGAAAACATTGAAAGACCAACCGGTGTTGACAAGGATTTAAAACTCGTCTTAGGCATAAATATCAATTTCATCAATGTAAGCAATAATAGTAAAATTGTAATAACCATACATAAATCACTTAAAAATGGTATAACTCCTTGAAGCGAGTTACCAAGCACAACCCAAGCAAGGGCTAGTACGGTAATCGGTAGAGGAAGTCTGGATAGGAAATCCTTCATTATATCACCTCTTAATATTTCGTCTAAACTTAATTATAGCATAAAATTAGACATATTAATAGCATTTTATAGCTAAAGAACTTCCCTATCAGACCTTACAAACACCTATTTACAGATACATCTTGCAGTTAATAAAACAGTTTTTGAAATTTATTATTTTTCTTTTTCTGACATATATATCGTCCTTGCATCAATCTCCAACTGTCCTTTTATGGCACCTGAGTAAGTAATCTTATCTTTATCCACATCGTATATGTATATTTGAGTAGAACTATATATACTAGAATTATTAAATTCTAAATTATCCCTATCCTCGGGTATCTCTGTTCCATCTTCATTTTTAATTGTTTTTTCTACCCCTTTTCCCTTCCATTGATATATATTAAAGTTATTATACTTTATTATTATAACTTTTTTACCTTTCATCATAATATTAACCCTGTTTATACTACCCATTTGACTCATTTTATCATCCTTAGTAGGTAACTGTACCTGAGTTAAATAGTCATCTAGATTTATTGTCCTATCATCTACATCTATGAGTTTATCTTCTTTCATCTTGTATGACCTTATATGGAAAGGCTTTTGATTGTTTTCCCTTGATATTAGGTAGAGGATACCATTATTTTTGTCGTATTTGATATATGAATCATAAATATCTGGATTGATATATATGCCCTTAGAGTCTTTTTTACTGCTAATATCCTCCCTAGCAAGCTTCTTACTTGCCAAGTCTAGGGATATCATCTCATTTTTCAAGTCTTTGGAAGGATAGTCCCTATAGGAGAATATCAATATCTTGTCAAATGCAGCTATAACCCTCATACTATTAGCATTTTCAGAATCAGATAATATATCCAGCCTATTTAGTACTTGTATGCCATCACCTACAATCTCAGCAAATACAAGCTTTTCTATTAGATCATTCTTTTTCATAGTAGCCTTATCAGTATTTTTAACTGAATAAGATAGGACAAGATAGGTCTTACCCTTGTATTTTTCTAGCCTCTTTACCTCTATACGATCATTTCCAGTGTATCCTATCAAATCTTTCTCATTTAATCTTATCTTCTTGCCAACACCTTCGATACTGTAATTTAGATAAATACCATGTGAATTTTTATGGTCTACAACATAGGCAGTATGATCATATGTAAGTTCATTTAATAAGGAGTATCTATTATCTTTCTTATCTATTGCCTTTATATTGTCATTCTTGTTATATTTCAAGGTGATTTTTTCAGGCCTACCATCTTTTAAGATATAAGCAGGGATATTTTTTATATTGGATTTTATGCCTTCTATATCCTTCTTATCCATGTCGTGTCTAATATTCAAGTCTTCCAAGTCCATTTCTGTACTTATTAGATTCATTTTCTCAAGTTCACCCTTGTCACCTTGAATAGTCTCTACCCTGCTAGAACCAAGCTTCATAGTATGAAAACCTGCTGCAAGACCTAGGCTTAGTAGGATTAGTAGACCAAGAATTAGGCCTCCCTTTATACTAGATTTATCCATTTATCACACCTCCCCTAGTTCTTTTTTGACTTAATCTGCAATCTACATAAGTAAGGGTCAAGCTCACTATGTAAATTGCCATGGCAAACCATGTAACTACACTTAGCTCACTATAGCTGTTAAATATGTTGTAATTAAACATATAAGAAACCACAAATACAAATACACCTATGCCATTTATCATCAGTAAAACTACACATATAATCTTCTTTAGTACCTTGCCCCTATCATTGGACACAAAGAATATACTTGTAAGGGCCTGTATGCCCATTACTGATGGCAATACAACGACTAGGGATATTATTATAGCTGAATATGAACTAGTCAGCAAAAATGAATCATCACCCAACAAAGACCAGGCACTCATCATATACATATCTCCCAAGTATAGCTTCCAAATTGCATCCATCAACAAGGCTGCAAGTGAGAATCCCACGATGCAAAAAATGTATATTGACCATCCCACTAGTATCTTAGATATCTTGACCCTATATATTTTTGTAGGTAGGTTGGCCATTATTAAGTAGCTCGAATTTTTCCTCTTGTAATCATCCGTAACTAGTAAAAATGACATCAGCACAGATAGCAGAGTTACGAAGCCTATAAAACTATACATAACAAAACTAGCAGTGTTCCTCAGTAGTATGGATGAAGATATAATCTTGTTAAATCTATCCATACTAGCCATAGGCAGTGGTTTAGCCTGGTAAAAATCCTTGAAAAATGATCCTACAAAGCTAACCTTGCCTATAGAACTTACTGAAAACATGGATACACTTATAGATAGGATTATCCATACACATATCAGACCACCTATAAGCATAAACTTCTTTTTATTAATCTTTAAACCGTAGTAGTAAAGTTTTAGTATATCGTTCATAGATGTCCCCCCTTAGTACTCTATTCTTCTAATCAAAATATGGTTGGCTACAATAAATCCAATGGTTGAAACAATTAGCTTGACAATATATGTAGTATCTATTTTTCCACTACCCCATCCTACAAACTCTATTACATTAGCACTGTAAAATGATAAAAATATAATCAAGGCAGTAATGTAAATAGGTGTATTCTTAGATGATTTGACAAGTAGTACAATAGCAATCACAACACTTATCAAGAGAATCCATTTTAGGGCTACAAGGACCACCATACTTGGATTAATTGTAAAAAACGGATTTCCGTCTATAAATTTGTTAAGTATCTCCTTCACAGATGGTATCCTACTTTGGAATAGGGGCACTGTTCTAACTATATCTATCATTTCGCCTCTCAAATACCTTGAATACACGACCAATATAATCATTGATATTAGGCTATTAAATAAGGCAAATACCAATGAAGATATATATGTCGCCTGTATATGATTGTAAATTTTGACAGGCAACTGCATAATACTGTAGACACTACCATCAGACTTAGACAGCTTTCTTGTAAGACTAGTTGCCGTATATATTATGACAAATACTAGGCTAAATACCAAAACAAGCATTGTAAGGCTGGGCTGTAGTGAGTCATACACATAAACAGTGTTGCCATCTCCCACTAAGTATGACCGTCTGATATCCCTCAAGTATAAAAGATTGCTAATTATACAGGATAGGACTAGGACTATAACTGATGTTATATTAAATCCAATAAATAACATCATGTTATTCTTGAATTCCAACTTCAATAACTTTAGCAATTTAGTCATTCAATGACACCTCTCTTATTTTTTCAATTATAGATTTACCCTCCAATGACCTCATCTCTTCAGCATCAAACTCTGATACTAGCTTGCCATCACTGAGTATAAACACATAATCAACTATTTTTTCTATCTCATCAATCTCATGTGTTGAAAGGATTATAGCCTGGTCTTCTTCCATAAACCTAGCCATAACAGATACAAATTCTTCCCTCTTAAATATGTCAATTCCATTAAAGGGCTCGTCCATTATGATATACTTCATATCTAGACAAAATCCCAAGACAAGCTTTACCTTGGCAATATTACCCTTGGATAGAGAGTCTATATTCTGGTTTATGTCTAGCCCAAAGAAATCTAGCATTTCCCTTTCTTTTTCTGAGTTCCAAGTAGGATAAAAATCCTTGTAAAAGTCTATCATCTCCTTAATTGAAAATCCCGGAAAGTGGGTTGGACAATCAGGTATAAATATCATCTTCTCATAGCTTTTGTGGCTTATCTTTTCATCGTCAATAGAGACCTTGCCAGATGTAGGTCTTACAAATCCCATCAGAGACTTCAACAAGGTAGTCTTGCCTGAACCATTAGTACCTAGTATGGCAGTGATCTTGCCTTCTTTTATAGTTAGACTGACATTGTCAAGAGCATAGCTTGTAGACGACTTGCCCACCTTAACATTAGTCTTATATTTTTTAGTCAAATTTTGAACCTTTATCATTAGTCCTTCCTCCTAAATACTCATTTTATAAACTGGGTTATCTATCCCCATCCTCATATTCATCATCTTCCTCGTCAGCCTTGACATCTTCTTCAACTAGGTCATAGTACTCACCTACAAGCTTCAAAACCGTCTTTTTGTCTATATTTACAGACTTCATGCTGTATATAAAGTCCATCAAGGGCTCTTTTAGGTATTCGGTCTTAAGTCTATTGATCAAGTCCAAATCAAGTGTAATTGTAGACTGCTTGTTTTTCTCAGTGCATATGAGACCTATCTCTTCCATATAGGCATATGCCTTTTGTACGGTATTTAGATTAACACCAAAGCTACCTGCCAATTCTCTTCTAGAAGGTATCACATCACCCGGCTCTATCTCTCCAATAAAAACCTTGGCCTGGTAATACTTACTTATTTGTAGGTATATTGGCGTATTGTTATTAAAGACAAATCCTTTAATAGGCAATTAAACCACGCTCCTTTCCTTATATTTACCAATGTTTAATAAAAATATTGTATCCTAGTCTATTTTGGTAAGTGTACTATACTAGTAGTACATCTTAGGTGTATTATAGCACTAGTACACTATAAGGTCAATACTAAAAAAGGTTGTTGATATAAACTACTCTATCAACAACCTTTTAATTACTACATTTTATTTACTACATTTTATTTACTACATTTTATTTACTATATTTTATTTTCTGGTGTTTTTTGTAAATTTTTTTCAGGTATTAGACTTATAAGAAGCCAGACCATACCAATACCTATGATCATATGTCCTAGACCAGATATTCCAGAAAGGGCAGCTCTTGGGAATAGGTCAGCACCTGCTGAGGTTATCTCATAGATTCCCTTTACAAGCATACAGACAATTGTAAGAACCAGACCAGATAGATATAGCTTGATAGGTCTTTTTAGCTTTATGATGTCTATTCTAAGAATTTTTACAAGCATATATACCAAGACTAGCATCATAAATCCGAGAGTCAATAGGTGTACATGAATAAAACTAAGACTTGTAAGCCCCTGCCACTTGTAGTACTTGACAAACTCCCTGTAAAATACACCACTTATAAGACCCATAATCAAAAAACTAATAGCTAGCTTAAATATATTCTCCTGTTCAAACTCGTCCACAAAATACCTATAGCCTACCATTACAATTAGAACATACATTATAGTTTTGGGTATCATAAGTGCGCCTAAAATCGGTATAAATCTAGCTCCTACAACTACAGGAATATAAAACAAAAAGCTCAAGAAGATAAAAATACTTGCATTTTTTAGACCATCAATATGTCTGTACTTGTAAGTCCACCCTATTATCAAGATACCCATTATTAAAAATGGTATATTTCTTATAATAGCAAACGTATAGTCACCTTGGCTGCCCCATAGATTCTGTGGCATCAAGACAAGACCTATCCTCACAATTGCAAGGCCATATATAAGCATGGACTTTCTTTTGCTTTTATCACCTGCTATGCCTACATAATACCTATAAAACATTATATAAAAAATAGTCATAGTTATACTAGTAACAAATTCACCCCAAGAAAGGGCAGCTATATTTTTTTCAAATCCACCTAAACTCAGGTGACTGACAAGCCTAGGAATCAGATGAAAGGCATCACCAAGCCCCAATAAAATAGCCATTATTCCAAAATTCTTAGCTCCTTCCTTTCTCTCTAAAAGTATCCTAACACCCAAGCCTATTACAAGACTCAAGTAACCTATATCAAAAATTGATTCCATTAAACTCATCATCGTCCAATACCTCCTATTATCCATTTAACATACAAGCTATAGTGGTCCACAAACTCTTCTTTTGACCACTCTTCCAAAAACAATCTCTGCATCAGCGAATGTACCAGGGCCCCCAGGTAGTGGACTTGTTCACTCTCGCCATAGTTTCCCTCACAAGCCTTAGAGTTGCTAGCTACATACTGCTTCCAATCCCTGTCGAGACTCATATTCCAATACAAAAACTTATTCCTGTATATATAATAGTATTCACCCTTAAATATCTCATCAGCAAGCTCTCTTCCATAGTCTTCAAGAGTCTTATTTATGTTGCCCTTGTTTTTTTCTAACAAGTTTAAAAATAAGGAATGAACCTCTCCAGTAAACTTGTCCAATATATAAAAATAACTCTCCTCTAGACTGTAGAAATACTGGTAGAAACTACCTCTGGATATATTTAAGTCTTCAACTATATTTTTTACAGTAGCCTCACAAAGAGGATTAGATTCAAACTCCTTAATCAGAGCTTTCTCTATTAAAGTCTTCTTGTCTTCGTTGAGATTATAAAAAGTCTCCTTTGGCATAAATATCCCCCTTTCAAAAGTGACATCGTGTCACTATAGTATATGACATAGTGTCATTTTTGTCAATAGGTCGAATTTAGCATTAAAAATAGACCTTTTAACGACTTGTCTAGGTCAATTTCTGCACTAAAAAAGCACCCCAACCTCTGTTTAAGTGCTTATATAAATGGTGTTATTTCTTTTAATCTGTCATAGTATTCTCTAAGCCTAATATCCATATCTGTAGTATCAGTATACGGCTCAGTTTCTGCACATAACTCGGGAAGTTCATCAACTATATCATATGTCTCATCTGTAGCAATATCTTCCCAATTATCAAACAAGTAATCTTCTAAGAAGTGATAGAAGTTGTACTCTCTTGTGATATTTTGATACCCTTCAGGAATTGTAACTGTATCACCATCAAGATATGATTTTATTAAATTCATTAGCTCTTTAATCATATTCAATCCATCCTTTCTTAAATAGTATTAAAACTCCTATACTGGTTGTTTACTCTCCAATATCCATTGTCATCATTATGCTTCATTTTCTGATACTTATCAAATGATTTTGGTACTTGTACACCTGCGTTTTTGTACTTTTCAAACTTTCTCTTATCGCTGTGTCTATTTTTCCAAGCTTTTTCTACTGGACTAAAAAAGCCCCCAAACCTCTGTTAAAGTGCTTTTTTAAAAAAACTGTGTCAATTCTATATCTGAGTCAACATAAACTGCATCAATATCAGTTACTCCTTTCTTGTAGAAAAAGGATTTTGCGTTCATATTATCAATCATTGATTGAAGTATCCTATTTCTTCTTTCTTCACTGATTTTTAAAGCTTCTAGGAATGTACCATCAAATACAGGACTATCCATAGATGCTTCAATTCCAACCTGTATCTTGTACACTATTTTAAGGTTATCCATTATACCATCTCTTTTAATCTTTCATAGTACATACTAAGCCTAATATCCATATCTGTAGTATCCAACATTGGTTCCATTTCTATGGCTATATCAAATATATGTTCTACAATGTCATCAACTTCTGTGGTTAATTCGCCTTTTTCAGAACCTATAAAATCCTCTAAGAAATAATAAAAGTAATAGTTTCCCTCGGTCTGTTCTTTATCTACGTGAATATCTTCATAGCCTTCTGGAGTATCTACAGGTTCATTATTTAAATACTTTTCTATAAAATTTATGAGTTGATTGATCATATTTCGTTCCAATCCTTTCTCGGTTTATTTCTATTAGCCACTATAATCTTTATGTTTGTTTTATGCCCTGCATCAAATACATGACTATCCATAGATGCTTCAATGCCAGCCAGTATCTTATACACTATTTTTGATTATCCATTGTATCACCTACTTGAAATCATCTAGAAAATACCCTCTTACTTCTAGGTTCATTATACTTTATATTCTGAAAGTCCTCAAGCTTTCCGGGAACTTTACTGCTTTATTTGAAAAGTTGTGTTAACTCCATATCTGATTTTATATAAACCTCTCTTTCTCTTAACTCGCTGGGTTGTTTGTTCTTTTAATGGAATTAAATTCCATTAAAAGCCCCCATATTGAATTTTTTCCCCATTTATTTTTGTTTTTCATAAATATATATTGATTTTTTTCCCAGTTGCATATATTATACAGATAGGATTGACCTACACCCGCATGACATGGCTACCCTAGTTACTGGTGACAGTATGTAGTCAATGTATAAAGATGGTGATATAATCCTAGTAAAGACAGAATATGACAACATAAATGGTAATGTTTAGGAGGTAAATTATGGAATACACAAATAGAAATATCAAAATAAACGCATCAGAAAACAATGCGAAACAAACCACATATGACAAGCAAGAAAATTACAAAAAACTAGAGAACCAAATTGACAAGCATATAGAAGTATTTAAGAGACTAAAGGATAAGTAAAATGAATGAAATAAAATATCTTACATTTGATGATATTATGACTACGCATGACATCATCTTACAAAAAACAGGTGGGTTTTCAGGTATAAACAATGCTGGGTTAATAAGTAGCATTGTTGAACATGTTAAGAATGACGACTACTACCCTACTATGATAGACAAGTTGACACATATAGTTTTTAGTCTGGTTATGAATCATGCCTTCAATGACGCCAACAAAAGAAGCTCTATAGCCTGTGGAGTCTTATTCCTTAATATTAATGGTTACGATTCAGTAGTTGATGACTTCATAGTGGCTATGGAAGACGTTGTTGTATCTATTGCAGAAGGAAGCATAAGTAAAGGTGGTTTAAGAGTTATATTGAGAGATATAGTATCTAAAAAAGTTATCCTATAATTAAATTTTATATATTTTAAGGTAGGTAATTTACTATGATTAAAAGTTTGGAGAAATCATTGGATTGACACAAAAATACCCTAAGAGCATTGGTATTCAACACTCTTAGGGTATCCTATTTTACAAATTCTTCTTAACAAGTTCGTTTATTTTTCTTCCATCTGCACGTCCGGCAGTTTTAGGCTTTATGATAGCCATAATCTTGCCCATATCCTTCATTGATGTAGCACCAACTTCAGCTATAGTCTCGATTACAATTTTTTCAAGTTCTTCTTCGCTTAATTGTTGAGGTAGGTATTCTTTCAAAACTTGTATTTCAGATTTTGTTTCTTCAATCAAATCTTCTCTTCCAGCCTTTTCAAATTCTGCTAGAGAATCATTTCTCTGCTTCAATTGCTTGGATATAATATCCATAACAGCAACGTCATCCAATTCTACTCTCTGGTCGACTTCGATTTGCTTGATCGCAGCTCTAACTAATGTTATAACTGACTTTCTGATTGTGTCCTTGTTTTTCATTGAAGACTTTAGGTCTTCTTGTAACTTTTCTTTAAGGGACATCCCCCTTCACCTCTTCTTAAAAACTATCTTTTAGCGTTTTTTCTTCTAGCAGCTTCTGCTTTTTTCTTACGCTTAACACTTGGCTTGTCATAGTGTTCTCTTTTTCTTACTTCTGACATTATGCCAGACATAGCACACTGTCTCTTAAATCTTCTAAGCGCACTATCTAATGATTCATTTTCTCTTACTCTTACTTCTGACATCTGTTTCACCTCCCTACAATTTAGCGATTTGCATGTCATATAGACTTGCACCATAATATTATAATCTAAAGCCTTTATTTTTTCAAGACTTTTTGAGTATATTTATTAATTAAATCTCTTAATTAATCTGTCACTAGTCTTGTAAGTGGCTTGCCTGCTAGTAGGTGGTAGTGGATATGAGGCACTTCCTGGCCGCCATCCTTGCCACAGTTATTTATTATCCTATAACCATCCTTGGCAAATCCTTCTTGGTCTGCAATCTTTCTTATCGCCCTATGAATATCTGCAATTATATCCATCTCATCCATTGGAATGTCTTCAAGACTGGCATAGTGGGCCTTTGGTACCACTAATATATGCTGTGGTGTAACTGGTGCCATATCCCTAAAAGCCGCCACCCTATCATCTTCATATACCATGTTTGTAGGTATTTCTCCATTAGCTAGTTTACAAAAAATACAATCCATATTTATCATCTCCATATATTTATTATTAATTACTATCTAAGTGTAACTGCAGTACCTGAACATGTCACCATCAACATACCATTGTCTGCACCTAGTATTTCATAGTCCATCTTCATACCGATTACAGCGTGAGCACCTATACTTGCCGCCCTTTGCTCCATCTCTGCTATGGCTTCTTCCCTAGCTTCTTTTAGCTTGCCCTCATAGCCCTGGCTGCGTCCTCCAAAGATATTTCTAAGGCCTGCTCCTATATCTAGCAAAAAGTTAACACCTGATATCACTTCTCCAAATACAATGCCCTTATACTGGTCAATTTCTCTGCCTTCTATATTTCCTGTCGTAGTAACTATCATATCATTACCGTTACTGAAAACTTATAAAAAGTTATAAACTTTTATGTTTCATTCCTACTTCATCGAGCATGCTTTCATACTGAACAAATCCAGATACTACTCACAAGTTCTTGTACTCTCCATAGACGTAAATTCCCGATTAACGCTCGGTACATATCTGTAATAACTTGAAGGTGTTATGATACAGATTGTTGCTTTAAAACATTTTCTCCATATATTTTTAGATTTAAACTTGCTTGAAAATCTCTATCTATGATGTTTCCACATTGGCATTTATAGATTCTATCTGACAGTTTTAAATCTTTTTTAATATTTCCACAACAACTACATAATTTAGAACTTGGAAAAAGCCTATCAGCAATAATTACTGGTATGTTATTAAGTTCAGACTTATATTTAATCTGTCTTCTAAATTCATAAAGCCCTTGTTGCCAAACTGCTTTGGATAAATATTTGTTCTTCATCATTCCACTTACATTCAAATCTTCCATACAGATAAAACTTGGTTTTCGCTTTACGATTTCAGATGTTGCTTGATGTATGTGGTTTTGACGAATATTTGTTAATCGTTTTGCTACCTTTAAAAGTTCTTTTTCTCTTTTTATAATGTTACTTGTTTTGCAGTAACTTACTCCTTTCTTATTTTTCTCATATCTTCTAGATATACAACGCTGTAACCTGCGTTTTCTTTTTTCTAACTTCTTTACTCTTTGTGTTTTATTTATATTTTTATAAGTATTTTTATCAGAACAAACTGCTAAATCTTTGATACCTAAATCAATTCCGATACCATCATTTAATGGAATAGTAGTAGCATCTTCCACTTCAATTCCAACTGACACATACCAATATAGCCCGTCATAGGTAAAACGTGGATTCACATATTTACAATCAGTTGGTATTCTTCCCTTTTCACAAAGTTTAATCCAATTCAATTTTTGCTTATTCTGTTTTTTACTCATTGAAAACTTTTCAACCTTTACATGAGTATCCGTAAACTGAATCTTAATATTATCTTGATAAAAAGATGGGGTAGAGTGTTTCTTACTCTTAAACTTAGGATATTTGCATTGTCCTTTGAAAAATCTCTTGTAGGTATTACAGGCATCTTTAATTGCTTGTTTTGTTACATTATTGCTTACTTCATTTAGCCATTTATATTCTTGTAGTTTCTTTAACTGTGTAAATTCTTTTCGTAATTCACTATCCGACAAGAATTTATTTCCTTGATTATAGTTATCTTGTTCTCTTGCAATAGCCCAATTGTAAGCAAATCTTGCACATCCAGCATACTGGAACAACTTAGTGCGTTGTTTATTATTTAGATTCAATCTTACTTTTATTGACTTTATCATTACTCATAATTAAACCTCCTTATAGTGTTTATGCTTTCTTCTATCATTAAAAGCTATAAAAGTCGATATATACTTTATAATTTTTTATAATTTATTCTTAACAGTTACATACCTCCTATTATAATATTCACCTATACAATAATCATCCCTTATATCGACTATCTTGGCCTCTAGTATTTGACCCCTTATATCCTTATCAGATTTAACCTTGATCCTGATATAGTTGTCTGATAGGCCCTCATAGTAACCTTCCTTGTCTACTTCCTCAAATAATACATTAAGAGGTCTGCCTATATATTTCTCAGTATTTTCCTTGAAATTCTTCTTAGATAGGTTGAGTAAGGCATCACTTCTAAACTGCTTGGCCTGTGGGTCAACCTGGTCTTTCATGCTAGCTGCTGGTGTTCCCTTTCTAGGTGAGTACTTAAATACGTGCATATGCATCAGCTTGATCTCCTTAAGGAACCTTAGGGTCTCTGAGAAGTCCTCATTAGTCTCTCCAGGGAATCCTACAATAACATCAGTAGTCAGCATCACATCTTTAATTCTGTCTCTTAGAGTGTCTACTGTGCGCTTGTATTCTGCTGCTGTATACCTCCTGTTCATCCTCTTTAAGGTTGAATCTGTCCCACTCTGAAGAGAAAGGTGAAAATGAGGTACCAACTTGTCTATCTTGCATATCTCATCTATAAATTCATCAGTAAATAATACCGGCTCGACTGAACTTAGTCTAATCCTCTCAATTCCGTCGATATCATTTACAGCCTTTATCACGTCTAGTATACCTATATCTTCCTTTAGGTCCTTACCATAGGATGCAACGTGTATACCTGTCAATACAACTTCCTTATATCCATTCTTGGCAAGTGTAGTGATCTCTTCTCTGATATCATCTATATTTCTTGACCTTATCCTACCCCTTGCATATGGTATGATACAGTAGGTACAGTACCTATCACACCCATCCTGAATCTTGATAAAGGCCCTTGTCTTGCCGTTGTTCTGGCTTATTTCAATAGACTCGAACTCTCTAACCTTCATGATATCATCAACTGTACTAAGCTTAGAGTTTGAATCCAACTCTTCTATCCTATCGACTATGGTACGCCTGTCGTTTGTACCCATGACAAGATTTACATCTTCAATCTCAAGTATCTCTTCTGGAGATACCTGTGAGTAGCATCCAACAACCGCTATTATTGATTTTGGGTTCTTCTTTTTGACCCTTCTTATATACTGTCTAGACTTTCTATCAGACATATGCGTTACTGTACAAGTATTTATTACGTATACATCTGCATACTCTTCACTTCCTACATTGGTATAGCCCTTTTTTTCAAACATCTCAAGCATGGCCTCAGTTTCATACTGGTTGACCTTGCATCCCAATGTATAAAATGCTACTTTTTTCAAACTTACATTCCTCCTATATCGCCTAATTCATATAGGCATATACTAGTCGCAACTATTGAGGCTGTCTCTGTCCTAAATATCCTAGGCCCCATCTTTACTGAGTATCCTCCTGCTTCTTTTACCTTGGCATTTTCATCTTCAGTAAATCCACCCTCTGGCCCTATAAAAATACCTATAGTTGCTGACTTGTTTTCTTTTATTATTTGCTGTATGCCCTCAGACCTTAACAGCTCTTTGATACCCAAAGAACCTTCCTCTTCATAGGGCATTATATTTATGTCGTTGATCTCCATATCCCCAAGGGCCTCTTTAAATGAATATATACCCTTTAAGTCTGGTATTATACCCCTCTTTGACTGTTTGGCTGCTTCGTATACTATCCTCTGCCACCTGTCCAGCTTCTTTTCTGATTTTTTATCATCTATATTCACAACAGACCTAGCAGTATTTACAAGTATAATTTCAGCTACACCACACTCAGTCAATTTCTGTAGTATTATCTCCATTTTTGTAGACTTTGGAAGGCCTTGGTATAACTTGATCCTTATAGGGCTCTCCCTATCTACATCTTTTTCTTCAATTATCGACAATCCTATCTCAGTCTTATCCATAGAATCAATCCTACAGATATACTCCTTGTTTTGACCATCACACACTTCTAGTTCATCGCCAACACTATACCTTAGCACCTTGGATAT
The DNA here is from genome assembly GCF_000381525.1 of Peptostreptococcus anaerobius VPI 4330 = DSM 2949. Classification (GTDB taxonomy): domain Bacteria; phylum Bacillota; class Clostridia; order Peptostreptococcales; family Peptostreptococcaceae; genus Peptostreptococcus; species Peptostreptococcus anaerobius. The sequence continues at coordinate 9,949 of NZ_KB906612.1, read as the reverse complement.
ATGCTTTACATCATCACCCAATATGACTAGGTTCCTAGCTTGTGTGTCAATATTTTCCCTATCTACAAAAAACCTATCCATACTATCTCCTAACTGAAAAGTTTATTATCTACCATCTCAAATTAGCTAGCTACTATACAAGACCATTCGCCCTTTTTATTTACCTGAATATCCTTAAATCCATTTTCTTCTAGACAAGCAACAACCTCGTCAACCTTGTCAAGTATGATTCCAGAAGATATAAACTTACCACTATCCTTAAGGAATGACCTGACATCCTTTGTAAGGAACATCACTATATCAGCCATTATATTAGCAACAACGACATCAGCCTTTTTTGATGGGTCTATATCATCAGCTAGGTTGCCCTTGATAGCTGTCATATTTGATCCTACATAGTTTTTGTCGATATTCTCTTTAGCTACCTTTACAGCAACCTCATCTATGTCTATGCCGATTACTTCCTTTGCTCCTAGTTTGGCCGCACATATACCAAGAATACCACTTCCACAACCTATATCGAATACGACTGAGTCTTCCTTGACATATTTTTCAAGATTTTCTATACACATACTTGTTGTTTCATGGTTGCCTGTACCAAATGCCATACCTGGGTTTAGTTCAACGACTATTTCCTGATTTTTGACTTCATAATCTTCCCATTCAGGCTTTATAACTATCCTGTCTCCAATAAGGGTAGGCTTGTAATATTTCTTCCAATTATTAGCCCAGTCCTCTTCCTTGACTTGACCAGTAGTTACAGTTCCCTCACCAACATCCAGACCGCAGTCGCCTAGCTCCTGAATTCTCAGCCTTGTGTCTTCTATAAATTTAAGGACATTTTTTTCATCTGATATATATGTCTTGATGTACACTACATCTTCATCTTCCCTGAAAAGCTCCCTTTCAGCATAGTCCCAATCATAGTCATGGGCCTTTTGCTGGTAAAAGTCCTTAGGGTCATCTATCATAGCACCCTGGGCACCATTTTCAAACAGTATGTTTGTAATAGCCTCAACAGCCTCAGTAGTAGTACTAATTGTTACCTCTATCCAAATATCGCTCATATCTTACCTCCTATAAATTGATATCCATAAGAATTGGAGTATGGTCCTGTCTAGGTCCAGAGTCCACCATTATTGATGATTCAACCCTGTCTGCCACTCTTTCACTCACTAGCCAGTAGTCAATTCTCCAGCCTGTATTGTTTATCTTGCTAGTCTTGACCCTCTGAGCCCACCAAGAATAGGCCCCTTCTACCATTCCATTCTTATGACGGAATGTATCTACAAATCCGGCCCCAAGCAGGTTGGTAAATCCAGCCCTTTCTTCATCTGTAAATCCAGGTGACATATGGTTGCTGGCTGGATTGGCAAGGTCTATCTCATTGTGGGCAACATTGTAGTCACCACAAGCAAGAACTGGCTTATCTTCATCCAGTGTCTTTAGGTATACCATATATTTACAGTCCCAAACCTGTCTTTCCTCAAGTCTCCTAAGTCCATCTCCAGCATTAGGTGTATATACCTGAGTCACATAACAATCATCAAGTTCAAGCGTTATTATCCTTCCTTCAAAGTCCATAGTTGTAGGTGCCCCTATTTCAGGATAACTCACCTTGACATTCATCCCCTTCTTATACAGGAACATAGTACCAGCATATCCCTTTCTAGCCGGTTCTACTGAAGACCTGTAGACGTACTCATAGTCTGGTAGCATCTCCTCAATAATCTCTATATGCTTTTTTGTAAGCCCCTTAACAGATAACTTAGTCTCCTGAAGACCTATTATGTCCGGATCTAGGTCTATTATAGTCTTTAGCACCTCTCTAGATAAGAGTGCCCTAGCTGAATCACTTGTAAGTGCAGCATTTAATGAATCTATGTTCCAAGAAATTAATCTCATTTGTTTATTACAACCTCCATTTACGTTTTATTATTCAACAGTATATCCTAAGTCAATTATATATTTTATACCCAAGATTTTCAACTTTAATATATCTAAGTCTCTTATAAATTCCTTTTAAATAGATGCTTTCTATTAGAATTTTCAATTTTTTTGACAATTACTCTTTTATTTACTAATTAAAATGCTATAATATAAAGTAGAATATATTTAATTCAACAAATTAATTAGAAAGGATTTAGAAATGCATAATATTTCAACAGACTCACAAAAGTCAACTCAGAGTATCCTTAGGAAACAAGATAAAAAATACAGCAAAAATAAGATTTTGTATTTGGAGTTTTTGAGAGGGTTTGCTATTTTCTTCGTTATCTTCAACCACACAGGCACAAATGGATTTAACTTATTTTCAACATACCAACCAGCATCCTTACAGTTCTGGATAAGCCTTGGTGTTGCCATTTTCTGTAAGTTTTCAGTTCCTGTATTCTTTGCTATCTCGGGTGCCCTGGCACTTGGAAAAGATCCGGAGCCCCTTGGAAGATTATGGAGAAAAAAAATCCTCAAATTTTCACTTATACTTATAATTATATCATTGATATATTACCTAGAACTTATCTACAAGGCAAATGGCAACAAGCTAATCCTGGAAAAGGGTTGGATAAATGACTTCATTTTGAAACTTTATTCGGGTGATGTCCGTACACACTTGTGGTATATGTATGCATTTATAGCCTACCTGATAGGTCTGCCATTTCTGCAGTCGCTTGTCAAACACCTAGAAGACAAACACTACTACTATATGGTTGCTATTTGCTTGCTTATGAATGCTCTTGTACCTATTACACAGTTTTTTGTAAATAATGAGGCCTTTAGACTAAGCAGTGACTTCAGTATAGGTTGGATTTGTACAAACGTAGTGATCTACCCTTGCCTAGGCTATTATATACACAAGAAACTTGAAATTAAACATAGGTTATTGACTCCTATTATACTTTGGATTGTCAATATAGGCTGTATTTCAATAGCCTCATATGTAACATACTTGAGGGCAATGGATACAAAAACATTTGATATAGAGGCCTACCACTATTCTTTCTTGGTTATAAATATGATATGTGTATATATCACTGGCAAACTTTTATTAGAAAATAGAAAAATACCTAGACTCTTGTCTAAGTATATAAGGTCTTTGGGTTCATGCACTTTTGGAATCTACCTACTTCATATGATAGTAAAGGACCAGGAAATATTCACGGACTTTTTAAACTATATGATATCTCTTGGACTAGATAAACTTATGGCCGTATTGGTTTATGTTTATGTATTGATGATAGTAAGTTGGATTATTACCTTTATCCTCAGCAAGATACCCCTACTAAAAAAACTAGTCGGTTTTTAATATTACAAGAAAAATCCTAACACCTATCCTCAAAGATATAGGCTAGAGTTAAACTTTCTAGCTATAAGAGGATATTTGTTAGGATTATATTTATGCTTTTATTTAGTGAAGAAGTCTTCAACCTTTTGTCCAAATGTCTTCTTATTTCCCTTTGGATTATTGATTGCAACCCCATCCTTAGAATCACCAGCAAACTGTCTCAATAAATCTGCTTGCTTGTCTGTTACCTTCTTTGGTATCTGTACATCGACCTTGACGTACTGGTCACCCCTTCTTGATGAATTTACGTGCTGTATACCCTTAGATTTTAGCCTAAAGACTGTACCTGGCTGAGTACCTGCTGGAACTGTATACTTGACATCTCCATCAACTGTTGGTACCTGTATATCATCACCAAGTGTAGCCTGTACAATTGATACTGGTATAGTAATATAAACATCATAACCATCTCTTATAAATACATCATGTGGTCTGACATTTATTACTACAAGTAGGTCACCCCTTGGAGCTCCCTTTTCACCATATTCACCTTGACCAGATACTCTTATAATCTGACCATCATCTATACCTGCAGGTATATCAACTTCTATCGTCTTAGTCTTTCTTGTGTAGCCCTTGCCCTTACACTTAGAACATGGAGTTTCTATTTTCTCTCCTGTACCATGGCAGTCTGGACACTCTCTTTGAGTAGCTATATTACCAAACATAGTCTGTTTGATATCTCTTATAGTACCTGATCCACCACAAGTCGGACAAGTCTTCTTAGAAGTTCCTGGTTTACATCCACTACCATGACACTCGTCACACTCTTCATTTCTATTTATTTTTACAGATATTTTCTTTCCAAATGCAGCTTCCATAAAATCAATTGTAATATTCTGTCTGATGTCGGCTCCTCTTAGCGGACCACGTCTAGTATATCCGCCACCGAATCCACCAAAGCCACCTGATCCTCCAAAAACATCTCCGAACATATCGAAAATATCTTCAAAGCCACCGGCACCTCCACCGAATCCGCCAAAGCCACCAGCGCCTCCAAAGCCACCTTGGCCATTTACTGCATCTGCTCCGTATTGGTCGTATATCTTTCTCTTGTCTGCATCTGAAAGTACTTCGTAGGCTTCATTTATTTCTTTAAATTTCTCTTCGGCCTCTTTATCACCTGGATTCTTATCAGGATGGTACTTCATCGCAAGTTTTCTATATGCTTTTTTGATTTCTTTCTCATCAGCAGTTTTAGACACCCCAAGCATCTCATAATAATCTTTATTTGCCAAAACTTACACCTGCCTCCCCTTATTTAACAACAATAGCTTGCGGTTATCCACAAGCCATTGTCTTATTTCTACCTATACAATTATAGGATATATTTTTTATAAAGTCTACTAGTTATTAGACACTTACACTATCCTACTAATTATTTGTCATCAACTTCTGTAAAGTCAGCATCTACAACATTATCGTCCTTTGGCTGATCACCTGCCTGCTGGTCTGCACCTGCCTGCTGTGCTGCCTGAGCCTGTGCATATAGGTCCTGAGATATCTTCTGGAACTTAGCCAACAACTCTTCAACTGCTGCATTTATTTCTTCAACTGTAGATTCTTCCTTATCCTTAACTTCTCTTACCTTGGCTACTAGAGATTCTATTTCTGATTTTTCGTCAGCCTTGATATTTTCACCAAGTTCAGCAAGAGTCTGCTCTGTCTGATATGCTAAAGATTCAGCGTGGTTTACAGCTTCTATCTTTTCCTTCTTTTTCTTATCTGCTTCTGCGTTTGCTTCTGCTTCTCTTACCTTCTTTTCTATTTCTTCTTCTGACATATTAGTGTTAGAAGTTATTGTTATCTTCTGTTCCTTACCAGTTCCTAGGTCCTTAGCTGTTACGTTTACTATACCGTTGGCATCTATATCGAAAGTTACTTCTATCTGAGGTACTCCTCTCTTTGCTGGTGGTATATTTGTAAGCTGGAATCTACCAAGAGTAGTGTTGTCATATGACATAGCTCTTTCACCCTGTAGTACATGGATGTCAACTGCTGTCTGGTTGTCAGCTGCTGTAGAGAATACCTGTGACTTCTTAGTTGGTATTGTAGTATTTCTTTCTATAATCTTTGTAAATACATTACCTAGAGTTTCAATACCTAGTGAAAGTGGAGTTACGTCTAGTAGAAGTATGTCGTTAACTTCACCTGTTAGGACACCTGCCTGTACTGCTGCACCTGCAGCAACACACTCGTCTGGGTTGATACCCTTGTGTGGTTCCTTGCCTATGAACTTCTGTACTGCTTCCTGTACTGCTGGTATTCTTGTTGAACCACCAACTAGTAGGACATCGTCTATTTCAGAAACTGATATACCAGCATCCTTGATAGCCTGTTCAGTTGGTCCCATAGTATCAGCAACTAACTTAGCTGTAAGTTCGTTGAACTTTGCTCTTGTAAGGTCAAGGTTCATATGCTTTGGACCCTCTGCTGTAGCAGTTATGAATGGTAGGTTGATGTTAGAAGACATTGTAGAAGATAGTTCCTTCTTAGCCTTTTCTGCAGCTTCTTTTAATCTCTGAAGGGCCATATTGTCATTTCTTAGGTCTACTCCTTCAGCCTTCTTGAATTCTTCTGCTAGGTAGTCAACTATAATCTGGTCAAAGTCGTCTCCACCTAGTCTGTTGTTACCAGCAGTTGCAAGTACTTCAAATGTACCATCACCTATTTCAAGGATAGATACGTCGAATGTACCACCACCTAAGTCGAATACAAGTATCTTCTTTTCCTCTTCAATCTTGTCAAGACCGTAAGCTAGTGATGCTGCTGTTGGCTCATTTATAATTCTCTTAACATCAAGACCAGCTATCTTACCAGCATCCTTTGTAGCCTGTCTCTGGGCATCTGTAAAGTAGGCTGGAACTGTAATTACAGCTTCAGTTACCTTTTCACCTAGGTAGCTCTCTGCATCTGCCTTTAACTTCTGTAGGATTACAGCTGATATTTCCTGTGGAGTGTAGCTCTTTGAATCTATATTAACCTTGTAGTCAGTACCCATGTGAGTCTTTATTGATGATATAGTTCTGTCTGCATTTGTTACAGCCTGTCTCTTTGCTGGTTCACCAACTATTCTTTCTCCATCCTTAGTGAAAGCTACAACTGATGGAGTTGTTCTCATACCTTCGTTGTTTGGTATTATTGTAGGTTCTCCACCCTCTAATACTGCAACACATGAATTTGTTGTACCTAAATCTATTCCTATTACTTTACTCATTTTATTACCTCCAAATATTATCTTATTTTACCTTTTAAATATTGTTTTTTATTTTTATTATTTTTGTCTACTTTATCCTAGCATGAAACCTTTACCATGCTAGCCCTGATGACTTTTTTGCCTAGCTTGTAACCCGGCTGTAATTCCATCAAAATCTTGCCCGCCTCATGGTCAGGACTTTCTTCCTGCATAACTGCCATATGTAAATTCGGGTCAAAATCTACACCAACCTGAGCATCTATCTTTTCAAGACCAGATTTTTTTAGAGCTTCAACTATCTGAAGCCTTATCATATCTACTCCCTTATATAGGCTGTCTTCCTTATCTTCAACAGCATTAAGAGCTCTTTCAAAGTTGTCTAGAACTGGCAATAGTTCATTCATTACTTTTTCATTGGCATATAAGGCAATTGTGTCCTTTTCTTCAGATGTCCTTCTCCTAAAATTTGCATATTCTGCATTTAATCTCTTTAGGGCATCCTCCTTTTCAGCCAATTTGTTCTCTAGTGATTTAATCTTAAAAGCAGGTTCCATGTCATCTTGTTCTTCTTCAAGATTTTCCTCTTCCTGGTCTTGAGCACCTTCTTCCACACTTATTTGATCACTATCTACTGTCACTGTTTCTTCAGTTTCAATACTTTCTTCTTGACTCATTTCTTCTTTATTTTTCAATTCTTCTTTGTTCTTCAATTCTTCCTTGTTCTTGTTTTCCACATCTACACCCCTCTAAGTTTTATCAATTACCATCCAGCAACAAACTCATATAATTTAATATAGAGTATATTTTTGAATAGTCCATCCTAGTAGGACCGATAAAAGATATCTTGCCCTGCAGGTTGTCCTGTACATTATAAGTTGCTGTAATAATACTCAAATCCTTACTCATATCATCTTGTGAATTGCCTATTACTATATTAAGATTATCCTTTTGGATACCCTTAGTATCAATTATTCTAGCGACCTCATCTTTTTCTTCCAACATATTAAGGAATGACTTGGCCCTGACCATATCATTGAACTCAGGATAGTTAAATATGTTTGTTGTACCATTTAACTTAATCTTGTATCCCCTGTTATCCATACTAGAATTAAGAAGATTGATTAAATCATCTACTATCTCTGAGTACTCACCTATCTCATATTTTATATAGGATATCATATCGTCATCTAGTTCTGTAATTCTCTTACCTTCCAATTTATTAGAAAGGCTATTGGATATTACATTCAATTTTGATTGAGGTAGATCAACCAAGGTATTAAACTCTTGGGATTTTATCTCACCATCATCTGCTACTACTATAAGAAGTATCTTCTCAGGAGACAAATTAACTAACTGTATGTACTTTATAGTATGTTTTAGTCTCTCATCATCATACACTGCTATAGTTGTATAATTCGTCAACCTAGAAAGGATCTTGGACAATTCACCAAGCAGGCTGTCCATATTCTTAAAGTTGCCTTGAATACATCCTCTTAGAATTTCTTTTTCATGGTCCTCCAGCTCAGTTGACCCCATCAAAGAATCAACATACAACATATATCCCTTCTGAGTAGGTATCCTACCAGAAGAAGTATGAGGCTGAACTAGATATCCCATATCTTCTAGGTCTGACATCTCATTTCTGATAGTCGCTGCCGATACACCCAAACTATATTTTTTAGATATAGTCCTCGAACCAACAGCTTCTGCTGTCTCGATGTAGTCTTTCACTATGGCTTTTAAAATATTTAATTGTCTGTCGCTTAGATCCATACTACCACCCCATTTACTATATTAACGACGGTTCAAAAATTTAGCCCGTCCCTATCTTAACTTACATGATGTTTTTTCTTGTTATTATCACTCACTATCGAAGAGTGCTAAAAACTTCTTAACTATGTTATATCATGTTTGAGTCAATTTGTAAATACCTTTTTTGAAAAAAGTTTTTATTTTTCGACTAGCCCATCTGAAAATAAGATCAAAATAAATAAACAACTATACAAAAAAATGAACTAGCCTATTGACTAGTCCAAATTTAATTGTATTATATATTGCTGGTATTTAATTATCCAAGCTAGCATGGTTATTTGTAAAAACATCCGCTATCTCACTGATTGTTATAAATGCATTGGGATCAAGATTGTGTACAATGTTTTTTGCTTTTATAATCTGGAACCTGTTTAGTACAATGTATATTATGGATTTTCTTGCATCTGAGTAGTAGCCCTTACCATCCATAATAGTAATCCCCTCTTCAAATTCCAAAGACAATTGTTCACAGATTACGTCGGCCTTTTGAGTTACTATCATAAGTGACTTTGACCTATCTATACCGTCAACTATAAAGTCTATGGTCTTTAGGGCTGCCATATAGGTAACTATTGAGTATAATGGAAGTACCCAACTACTCAGTATAAGACCACATACTACATAGAGTATCACATTGTATACCATAACAAAAATACCTACCGTAACTCCTAACTTCTTGGAAAATATAACAGCCATTACTTCGATGCCATCCATAGCTCCACCATACCTGAGGGCAATACCGCTACCGGTACCAGATATCATACCTCCAAACAAGGCGCATAATAATAGGTCTGAACCGGCTAGAGGAGATACTACACTCACATCAATAGGTGACACCTCCGTTATATACCAGGCTGCTATAGAGTAGACCATGACAGCATATACTGCATAAACTGTAAATTCCCTACCCTGTTTTTTAAGACCGAACATGAATAGGGGTATATTTAGCAGAATCAGGAAAAATGACAGACTCATATAGGGTGGTGTCATCTGTGACAAGAGCATAGATGTTCCTGATATACCACTGTCGTATAATTTTACTGGTGCCAAAAATATAGTCACCCCAAAGGCATTTACAATACCGGCTATAGTTAAATATATAAAGTTTTTTAAATCAATCTTATCCATAAGCATTCCCCTTTTCTGAATCTCTATATTATTATATCATATTTATAAGAGCTATTTAAATACGCCTCCTTATTTTTTATATATCTCCTATTTTAGAGCATTCTATTTAGAACAATATATACAACATGAAAAAAGAACTCGGGATTTCTGATATGTACCCTCTTTACTGGACAAACCAGTAAGGAGGGTATTTTTATGCGATATAGTTATGAATTCAAAAAAGAATGCGTAGAACTATACAAACAAGGAAAGTGGATGGAAACACCAGAAGGTGTTAAACCTCGTACGTTTAGAGACAAAATTAGATATTGGAGCAAACTTGTAGATTTTCATGGAGAAGAAATCCTTAAACACAATGAACAGAATAAAAAGTGGAGTGCAGAAGAAAAGTTTAAGCTTGTATCAAAAGTATTAGCAGGAAATTCTTACGAAGAAACAGCACTTAAATCTGGAATAAATACAAATAT
>NZ_KB906611.1 GCF_000381525.1 Peptostreptococcus anaerobius VPI 4330 = DSM 2949 | reverse complement strand
CAAGATAAGATTTCCCACCGCAAGGTTAAGATCCCAGGAAGACTACCTGGTTGATAGGTCAGAGGTGTAAGTGCAGCAATGTATGTAGCTTACTGATACTAATAGATCGAGGACTTGACCAAGAAAGATGTTTGAGTAAGGATTAGGTCTAGCCGAAAGGCTCACTAAATATTCAGTTTTGAAGGTACAAACCTTTAATTAAATAATGTGGTTACTATAGCAAGGAGGATACACCTGTTCCCATTCCGAACACAGAAGTTAAGCTCTTTAGCGCTGAAAGTACTTGGTGGGAAGCCGCCTGGGAGGTTAGGACGTAGCCACGTGAAAAAGACTCTAGTTTATCTAGAGTCTTTTTGTTATATGAATGAAAAGTCTTCCCTTGCTTTAACTTGGGAAGACTTTTGCTTATTTTGTAAGTTGTCCAATCTGTTTTTTTAGAAGTGGGTCTGAAAATTTGACCACAAAACCAATAAATATGCCGGTTGCCAGTGAGGCTCCTAACATAAATGGTAGGTAGGACAGCATGGATATATTTACTATTATAATACTCGCAACAAGTAGCTGGCCTATATTGTGCATAATGGCCCCACATATACTGATACCTATAGTTGAAAAATCCTTGATTCTAGTAGCGAGATACATACCAAATAGGCTCAGGTAGCCCCCAGCTATAGAGAATAGGAAGTAGGAAACAGGACCAGCAAATATTGATGACAATATTATTCTTACACTCAATATTTTAAAGGTATCCTTAAATCCAAAATTTATAAGGCACAAAAGAGTTATTATATTGCTTAGTCCAAGTTTGGCTCCTGGAAATATCGCTATCATTGGGTTGGGTATTATAGTCTCAAGTAAGTAGAGCGCCAAAGAATAGGCTACCATGAGACTCATAAGTACAAGTTTTCTGGTATTATTTTTCAAGATATACTCCTTCCTATAAGTAAAGTTTACTAAGTAAGTGTTGTTCATATAAAAGTGCGTGACTTCTCTTTAAGTTACATTTACTTATCCCATTAAAAAGTATATCATAATTTAAGCTAGATGTGATAAAATAATCTTATAAAAACAATATATATTAAAAATTATTATCAATTACTTTTTACTGTTAGATAATTTAAAGAAACTATAATCTACAATATATAAAATACACAAAAGAAAGGAAATATTTAACATGGCAAAAAATAGACAGGATATAAGCAATGATTTCAAGTGGGACCTAGATTCCATGTATGATGGACCTGAATCAATAGACAAGGACTTAGAAAAGATAGGAGAGTCCATAAAGGAGATGGAGACTTATAAGGGAAGATTATCTGAGTCTAAGGAGATTTTTTACAAGGTCTTAAAGATGATGGAGGATACTTCTAGGAGGATATCCCACAACTATGTCTACACAAATATGAAGCACCATGAGGATACTAGGATAAATGAAAACCAAGCTAAGGCAACCAAGGCAGAGATGATGTCTAATGACTTTTCTAGGGCTACATCTTATATAGTCCCAGAGATAATATCTATGGACCCAGATACTTTGGAATCATATATGAGGGATGACAAGATAGCCCACTACAAGAAGATGGTTGATGAGATATTGAGGGACAAGCCTCACACTCTTAGCCAGAAGGAAGAGGAGATACTTGCCCAGGTTGGTGAGCTTACAAGTGTACCGGAGACTACTTATGAGATGCTGTCATATGCAGATATGGTATTTCCTGAGATAGAAGACGAAGATGGTAATAAGGTTAGGGTAGACCACTTCAACTATTCAAAGTACATAAAGTCCAAGGATAGGAGGGTCAGAAAGGAAGCCTTTGAGGCAGAGTTTTCTACATATAACAAGTACTCAAATACCATGGCTGCAACCCTATTTGGAGCTATAAAGGCAGAGGTATTTTCAGCTAGGGTGAGAAAGTACCCATCAGCTATCTATGCATCGCTTCACGGTGATAATATATCTACTGATGTATATGACAACCTTATAGAATCGGTTCATGAAAATATAGGAGCACTTGACAGGTACATTGGAATCAAAAAGAAGTACTTTGGACTAGACCAGATGCATATGTACGACCTATATCTCCCAATGGCCAGGGATTTCAGGATGGAAATACCTTACAAAAAGGCTCAGGAGATAATTATAGAGGCCCTAAAGCCTATGGGAGAAGAGTACCTAGGCCTAATCAAGAGGGCATTTTCAGAGAGATGGATAGACGTATATGAGAATGAAGGTAAAAAGGGTGGCGCCTATTCATGGGGCAGCTATGACTCTCATCCATATATATTGATGAGCTATAACGATGACCTTAATTCACTATTTACACTGATACATGAGTTGGGACATTCAATCCATAGCTACTATTCAAGGACTAGCCAGCCTTACATATATTCTTCATATAAGATATTCGTAGCAGAGGTCGCATCTACAGTCAATGAAACCCTATTGATAAAGTACCTACTTAAGAATAGCAAGGATAAAGAAGAGAAGATATACCTTCTAAACTACTACCTAGAGCAGTTTAGGACTACTGTATACAGGCAGACCCTATTTGCAGAGTTTGAAAAGATATGCCACCAGAGCGTTGAGGCGGGTAATCCTCTAACAGCCAAGGAGTTTACAGACATATATTATGACTTGAACAAGCTATACTACGGAAATTCTTGTGAGGTAGATGAGTTAGTAGGTGTTGAATGGGCTAGGATACCGCACTTCTACTCAAACTTCTATGTATATAAGTATGCGACAGGATTTTCAGCGGCATCAGTCCTATCCTCATTGATCCTAGAGGGCGGTGACAATGTAGAAAGATATATCAATTTCCTAAAGTCAGGTGGTTCTGAGTATCCTCTAGACCAGCTTAGGGCAGCAGGAGTTGATATGGAAAGGAAAGAGTCAGTTGATGATTCTCTAGGATTATTTTCAAAGCTAGTAGATGAATTGGAGGCATTATGCCAATAGAAAGAATCAATATAGACTGTATTCAGGATGAGATAGAGAAGGTAGCCCAGGCTATCTCTCTAGTCTTAGATATAGACGTTACAATAGTAAATGATGATATGGTCCGTATAGCAGGAACGGGTGTTTACAAGGACAAGTTGGGTCAAAAGATAGAGGGTATGTCTGCCTTTAAAAAGTCATACAGGGAAAAAAAGACCCTTATCATAGACAATCCAAAAGTGTCTGACCTGTGTAGGGACTGTTACAGGCTTGGTAACTGTATGGAAGAAGCAGAGGTATGCTGCCCGATAATCCTAGACAACCAGTGTTACGGGGTTATAGGTCTTATAGCCTTTGACCAGGTCCAAAAGACAAAGCTACTCAGTTCTAGGGATGAATTGATCCAGTTTATAGAGAAGATGGCAGACCTAATATCAGGCAATATAAGGGCAGAGATAAAGTCGAGTGAATACAATATAGAAAGAGAAAAAATAGCCCAGGTCCTAAACAGTATAGACAGACCTGTAGTGTCCTTGGATGAGATGGCTAGGATAGATTCCTTTAACTACAAGTTTTCAAAGATGTTCTCTGTAGGACCTGATGTTCAGGGTAGGTCTATTAAGGAGACCTTGGAATTTTTTGATCTTGAGACCCTATTTGATTTTAAAAAGTCAGATAGAAATTCTGACAAGTTCTATTATGAGTACAAGGCATATCGTGGTATATATTCCATAGCAAAAATAAGGTATGGAGGAGTAGTGTCAGGCTATGTAATAGACTTTATAGACAATAAGGAAGCTATTCAGACCTACAATAGGATGAACGTAGACCATAGGATGACAATAGATGATATAATAGGCAAATCAAGGGCCATTATGGATGTAAAAAGAGATGCCCTAAATGCAGCCAAGTCTACATCTACAATACTTATAACAGGCCAGAGTGGTACTGGCAAGGAGATGTTCGCCAGGGCTACACATAGTCATAGCGACAGGTCAGACGGACCCTTTGTGACCATTAACTGCGCCGCAATACCAGGTGAGTTGCTGGAGAGTGAACTCTTTGGTTACGATGAGGGAGCCTTTACAGGTGCCAAAAAAGGTGGCAAGCTAGGCCTATTTGAGATAGCCAACAAGGGTACTATTTTCCTTGATGAGATAGGAGATATGAGTCTTCACCTACAGGCAAAACTCCTAAGGGTCCTTCAAGAAAAAGAAATCCACAAGGTCGGTGGAGGCAAAAACATAAAGGTGGATGTCAGGATTATATCAGCTACCAACAAAAATCTAGCAGACATGGTAGCAGAGGGTATGTTTAGAGAAGACCTCTACTACAGGCTCAATGTAATACCTATATCCATACCTAGCCTAGAAGAGAGAAAGGATGATATACCCCTACTGGTAGATAGGATGATAGATGTGTACTCCCATAATCTTGGCAAGGAAGTGAGGTCTGTATCTGACAGGGTAATAGCTGCCTTGAAGGAATACTCATGGCCGGGCAATATTAGAGAACTTCAAAATGTCATAGAATACTCTATAAACATGACCAATGGAAGTATTATAGACGATGTCAACCTAGTCTATTCAAGGTTTAGGAAGATAGGCCCACAGGTTATGGAAAAGACAAGAGTTGACAGTCAGGAAGAAGACCAAGATATGGAGATTAGGACAATTGAATCCCTAGAAGAGGACCAGATAAGAAAGGCCCTTAGAAAGTACAAGGACTACAAAAAGGACAAGGATTTGGCAGCCAAGGCCCTAGGCATATCGAGGGCTACACTCTATAGGAAGATGGATAAGTACTCTATAGAGGTGGACTAAGTATATAGAAAGGTTAAGTCCAAAAAGATTAATTAAGTCTAAAAAAGAGTAACTAAGTCCCAAAAGAGAGAATAAATCTAAAATAAAAAATAATATCAGAATCATATTGATATAAATATGTATCAATATGAGAAATAATAATATCTTTTTGAGAAAAAATAAGGCCTTCATCTCATGCTATCTAGCTTGGATTTGTGGGCCTATTTTTAGTGCATAATATTTTATAAGGCAATATGTCTAAATATCAAGCTTGTATACAAATTTTAGGGATTTTAAAATAATAAGTGAGATAAATAAAAAATTGGCATGGCACTTGCTATATATTAGGCAGAGGATAGATAATATGTTTTTGCTTTTTGGGAGGATGTAAAGTATGAGAGATATAAGAAAAGAGCTAGTAGCAATGTTAAAGGCAGAAGTAAAGCCAGCTGTTGGTTGTACAGAACCAGTTGCTCTTGCCCTTGCTTGTGCTAAGTGTAAGGAATTAGTTGGGGAAAAAATAGTCGAAAATACCATGCTTGTAAGTCCAAGTATCTACAAGAATGGTATGTGTGTAGGGATACCAGGTACTCAAAGACTTGGTCTAAAGATAGCTGCAGCCATAGGTATAGTTGCAGGTAAGTCAGAAAATGGCCTAAGTGTTCTAGAGGGGTCTAGCCCAGACCAGATAAGACAGGCAGAGGCATTGATGGATGAGGGAAACCTATCAATAGAACCTGCAGATACTCTAGATAAGGTCTACATCATGGTTGCGTTTAAGGGGGAAAATAACTCAGCCAAGGTAATTATAAGAGAAAAGCATGACAATTTTGTATATATAGAACAGAATGGCAAGGTCCTAGTAGACCTATTAGCAAAGGAAGAAAAGTCACTTACTAAAGAGGAAGTAGTGGCTCAGACTTCTAAGGGAACTATAATGGATGATGCTACATTAGAAGAGTTGATAAGAAATATAGAAAAGATAGATGCCAGTGAATTAGAATTTCTACTTGAGGGAGTAGAAATGAACCTAAAAATGGCTGAAGTCGGTCTAGAGGAAAAAATAGGTATAGGTGTAGGGTACGGTATCAAAAAGTCAATAGAGTCAGGAATCATGGGAGACGATGTAATAAACAATGCCATGATGCTTACAGCAGGTGCATCTGATGCTAGAATGTCCGGTGTGGATATGCCTGTAATGAGTTCAAACGGAAGTGGTAACCATGGTCTAACAGCAATCCTACCAGTAGTTGCCTATGCTAGAAAGTTTGATATTAGTGATGAGAGACTATCTAGGGCCCTAGCTATATCCCACCTAGTTACAGCCTATATCAAGAACTTTACAGGTAGGCTATCAGCTATGTGTGGATGTGGAGTTGCTGCATCTACAGGTGCAACAGCAGGTATAGCTTGGTTGATGGATGAATCAATTGACCAGATAGGTGGAGCAATCAAGAATGCAGTAGCAGACCTTTCTGGTATGATATGTGATGGTGCCAAGTCAGGATGTGCCCTAAAGCTATCTACAGCAGCATCAGCAGCAGTACAGAACGCCCTACTTGCCAAGAATGATTGCTATGCAGACACAATCAATGGTATAGTAAATATCAGCGTTGACGATACTATCAGAAACCTTGGTAGGGTAAGTAACCTTGGAATGGGTATGACAGATACCGTTATCCTAGGTGTTATGAATGATATGAACAAAGTTAAATAATAAGCTATAAAAATAAATCTCCCTGTGGTAAAATTAGTTACCATAGGGAGATTTTTTATTTACCTGTGGAAAGGTGGTATCAAAATGAAAATATTAATAGTCGAAGATGATAAAAATATAGAGAGAATATTGAAAAATGAGTTGGAAAAATGGGGATACTCTGTAGATACTGTGGACAAACTTGACCAGGTTACTGATGTATTCAAGGAGTCTGACCCACAGTTGGTCCTTATGGATATAGTCCTTCCATTTTTCAATGGCTACTACTGGTGTCAAGAGATAAGAAAGATTTCCAAGGTGCCTATAATATTTATATCTTCAAAATCCGAAAATATGGATATAGTGATGGCAATGCAGTTTGGTGGAGATGATTATATCACCAAGCCCCTAAATATGGATGTGACTGTAGCCAAGGTCCAGGCTATGCTAAGACGTGCCTACAAGTTTGTCAACGATATTTACTATATCAGCTATGGGTCAGTTAACCTACATATAACTGATGCCAAGATAACCTACGATGGTCAGGAGGTGAGTCTCACTAAGACTGAACTATTAATTGCCCAGTCCTTATTCAAGGCCCAGGGTGGGGTGGCTTCTAGGGAGAGCCTGATGGATAGGTGCTGGCAAAATGACAACTTTATAGACGACAATACTTTGGCGGTCAATATAAACAGGCTTAGAAAGAAGTTGTCACAAATAGGTCTTGAAGGGCTTATAGAGACCAAAAAAGGTATAGGTTATTATCTGAGAGAGGGTGTCTAGTATGAAGAGGTATTTAGGTTCGTATCTTAGGAGGGTTTACCCTCAGTTGCTTATATTTATTTTATTCTCAATGGTGTTTTATATTACTTTTAAAGTGTCCAACCTTGGTATGGAATACTATTATATGGCCATAGAGATAATGATATTTTTTATGCTAGCATATTTAATATTTATACTTGTAGGTCATAAGAAGAGCCTATCTATGGCAGACCAGGTTGACAATTTGACATTTGAGAAAAAACAACTTATCAATAAGATGACCAATGAAAAAAATGATATGAGGGACTACTACACTATATGGATCCACCAGATGAAGACTCCAATAACAGTTGCCAATCTTCTGGTTGATGAGATGGATGAAGACAATACAAGACTTAAAAACGACCTTAAAAAAGAACTTATGTATATTGAAGACTATACAAATATGGCCATGACCTACCTCAAGATTGTAAATAGGCAGGCAGATATGGACCTAACTAGTGTATACCTTGATGATATAATAAGGTCGGTCTTAAAGAAATATTCTATGGTATTTATATCAAACCACATCAGTATAGACTACAAACCTATGGATATAAGTGTGGTGTCCGATTATAGCTGGCTGTCTATATTGGTGGAGCAACTTGTGTCCAATGCCGCCAAGTATACCAGCAATGGAAGCGTAAAGTTTGTATTTCATAGAGAATCAAACTCCTTAGAAATAAGGGATACTGGTATAGGTATCAGGCCTGAGGACATACCGAAGATATTTGACAGGGGCTACTCTGGATTCAATGGTAGGCTCAATCAAAAGTCTAGTGGTCTAGGCTTGTTTTTGGCTACTAGTATATCTTCCAAGTTATCCATAAATATCAGGGTTGAGTCTGAGTTAGGGGTTGGTTCTAGCTTCTTTTTGGATTTTCCAAAAGAGAGGGACTATAGGGACCTATAGTTTGTTTTGGACTCCTGTAGTCTATTATAGTTTTTTTGTAGTTTATTATAGTTTTTTTGTAGTTTATTATAGCTTTCTTTCAATTTTGTAAGATTGGGACCTACTATTGTAATCTTAGATAAATGCTAAGACTACAAATACTTGCTAAAATATACCTATAAGGTAAGGAGAGGAGCAAGAATATGAAAATACTAGAAGTACAAAACGTTAAAAAGATATATGGAGATAAGGGAGCTAGGGTTGAGGCATTGACTGACCTTAACTTCTCAGTAAACGAAGGTGAATTTATAGCTATAATGGGTGAGTCAGGTTCGGGAAAGACGACTCTATTAAACATTGTAGCTAGTTTAGATAGACCTACAGAGGGGTCTGTCTTAATAGGAGGAAAGAATATAGGTCAGATGAAGGACAAGGAGTTGGCAGCCTTTAGGAGAAATGAACTGGGATTTGTATTCCAGGACTTTAACCTACTAGATACTTTTTCAAATAGGGACAATATATATATGCCCCTTGTCCTATCAGGTATGAAACATAAGGATATGCTAGCCAAGATAAACAAGATCAAGTCACCCCTTGGAATAGACAAGTTGTTGGAAAAGTATCCATACGAAGTGTCTGGTGGGCAAAAGCAGAGGGTTGCAATAGCTAGGGCCATAATAACGAATCCTAGGATCATCCTTGCCGATGAGCCTACAGGAGCCTTGGATTCAAGTTCTTCAGAGATGATACTTAATCTTTTCTCTAAGATAAATGCAGGAGGTCAGACTATACTTATGGTTACCCATTCTCTTAGGGCTGCATCATATGCATCTAGGGTATTGTTTATAAAGGACGGTGGTGTCTACCATGAGCTATACAAGGGAAATGAAGACAAGGAAGTATTTATGGAGAGGATCAACCAGTCTATGATGCTTATGGGTAGAGGGGGTGACAGGTAGATGACTTCGATACTCAGCAAATTTGCCCTTAAGAATATGAAGACTAATAGGGTCATGTTGGTGCCATTTATCCTGTCATCAAGTATCATGTTGTCCCTATTTTATATAATGAGGTCCTTAGTCAGCAATGACTATGTTATACATAGGCATAAGGACCTGCCTATGGTTATCAACTTTGGTACATTGATAGTTGCTATATTTACCTTTATGTTTATTATTTATGCTAATAGGTACTTGGTAAAGAGAAGGTCTAAGGAATTTGCCCTTTATTCTATATTGGGGCTTGAAACTAGGCATATCAGGAAAATTATCTTTATTGAGGAATTTATTACATTTCTTGTAATAGGTATTTTGAGTCTGCTTGAAGGCCATGTATTTGGTAAATTGAGCTTTTTAGGACTTAATAAGATTATGAAGGATGTAAATGTCAAATTGATGAATTATACATTCTCCTACGAGTCTGCACTATACCTGTTTATGTTTACAGTGATTATATTTATAGCTGTATACATAATATCATGTTGGAATATAAGGGCGGTTAGTCCTATGCAGCTACTTGCCCAGCAAAAGGCTGGTCAAAAGGAGTCTAAGTCAAAGTTTATCATATCTTTATTGGGTGTGCTTTTACTTGCAGGTGGTTACTATCTAGCCTTGGCATCAGATGGTACACTTAACAGTTTAAAGAATTTCTTTGTGGCTGTAGTCATGGTAATAGGTGCTACATATTTCTTGTTTGTATCATTCTCTATATGGATATTGAAATTACTCAAAAAGAGGGAGTCTTACTACAAGACAAAGAATTTCTTATCTATATCTGGTATGCTGTACAGGATGAAGGCTAACGGTATGGGCTTGGCTTCGATAGCAGTTATGTCGACTTCTGTAATAGTTACTATAGGATCAACAATGTCAATATATTCAGGCATTGAGGGAGTGGTAAATTCAAAACTTGCTAGGGACTACTCTATTTCCTATGAAGACAGTATACCAGCTAGTATGTCAAATGACGAAATACTAAAGATAGAAAAGTCGATGACAGACCTAGTCAAATCAACAGTTACTGATAAATCAGATATAAAGGGCCTATATACAAAGAGGTCTAGTCTGGTTCCTATGTTAAAGTCAGGTTCTACACTTGATATATTACAAAAGACTAAGTCAGGCAAAAAACCATCAGGTCTTCCTGTATATGGCCTAATAGAGACCCTAGATTCATATAATAGGTCAAAGGGCAAAAATATAAGCCTAGAAGACAACCAGGTCCTAATGACATCAAACAACAAGAGGATAATGGATTATGACCATTTTAAGATAGCAGACAAAAACTACAGGGTCATAAGAGGGGAATCTGATTCTGGATCAGAATATGCCATAGATGCCTACCATATAGTTGTAAAGGACTACAAGACAATGGTCGATATAAACAAGTATTATAGTGTCAATAACTATAAAATTGATACAAACATTGAGGCCCTGTGGAACCTAGATAAAAATTCTAGCGAGGCTAGAAATGAGTCAGCCTATACGAAGACCCTAAAGTCTGTGGCTTCAAGAAATAATATGGATGTTTTGACAAAGGTTGATGTGAGGGAAATAGGCTATAACTTCAATGGTGGTTTCTTGTTTATAGGTATCCTAATAGGTATAATGTTCTTGGTCGGAACAGTGCTTGTGACCTACTACAAGCAGTTGACAGAGGGTTATGAGGATAGGGCCAACTACCAGATAATGAAAAAGGTCGGTCTACCAGATGATATGATCAAGAAGACTGCATCATCTCAGATAATATGGATGTTGTTTATACCATTGTTTGTTGCTGTGGTACATACAGCAGTAGCGTCTAAGGTCTTGAATGGGCTGTTGGGACTATTTGGGGTATGGTCTTATGGAATATTGGTTAAAAATCTTCTTATAGTTACCCTAGTATTCCTAGTGTTTTACCTAGTAGTGTTTAAAATCACGTCTAATATATATTATAAAATTGTAAATTAATTAAAAACAAATGATAGAGTATGATGAAAACTTGCAAAAATATATTTTCATCTAATAAATTAATTTACAAAAACCATATATAAAATCAACTCTATTTACTTAGATATTGATCTTGGTTTAAAAATTTAAAATATATAAACAAATAAATGTACGCTTTTGGAAGACTTAAAAGTCTCTAACCCAAAAGCGTACATTTTTTATGTAAAATAATAAAACATACGCAAAAAAACTTATCTAGTTAGAACAACCACCTCAAAATCCAACATATAAAAAATAGGACTTTATTATCGTTCGTTTTTATCCCTCTATAAAGAATTATATTTAGAATTTTAGATATAATTCATTATTTTATTAAAACTTGAAGAAAACGTATTTAAAATAAAGTGAGATTAGTATATAATAGATGTATTAAATTGAAAAATAAAGTGGAGGTTAATATATGCTTAAAAAGTTTAACAAAGTATTGGTAGCCAACAGGGGAGAAATTGCTATAAGAATTTTTAGAGCCTGTGCAGAGCTACAGATTAGAAGTGTTGGTATATACAGCGAAGAAGACAAGTACGGACTATTTAGGACTAAGGCAGACGAATCTTACTTGATAGGTGAAGGTAAGGGGCCAGTTGATGCATATCTTGATATTGATGGTATCATATCTCTTGCCAAGAGAAAGAAAGTAGATGCCATACATCCTGGTTATGGATTTTTATCTGAGAATGCAGAATTTGCAAGAAAGTGTGAAGAGAATGGCATAACATTTATAGGTCCGGACTCAAGTATCATGGAACAGCTGGGTGACAAGATTAATTCTAAGATAGTGGCTCATGCAGCTAATGTTCCTACAATACCGGGTGTAGAAAAGGCCCTAAAGACTATCAAGGAAGCCAAGGAAGTTGCCGCAGAGATAGGTTACCCTGTAATGGTAAAGGCATCTAATGGTGGTGGCGGTAGAGGTATGAGAATAGTCCGCCGTGAAGAAGACCTAGAGATAGAATTTGAAAACGCTAGAAGTGAATCAAGAAAGGCATTTGGTGAAGATATAATATTTATAGAAAAATATATAGAAGATCCTAAGCATATAGAGGTTCAGATACTAGGGGATGCATATGGAAATATCGTCCACCTATATGAAAGAGACTGTTCTGTCCAGAGAAGACACCAGAAGATTATCGAACATGCTCCAGCCTTTTCACTTCCAACTGAAATAAGGGAAAAGATATGCCAGGATGCTGTAAGGATAGCCAAGCATGTAAACTATAAAAGTGCTGGTACTCTTGAGTTCCTAGTAGACAAGCATGGCAACCACTACTTTATAGAGATGAATACAAGAGTCCAGGTTGAGCATACTGTTACTGAGCAGGTTACAGGTATAGATATAGTACAGAGCCAGATAATGATAGCCCAGGGCTATAAGCTATCTGACCCAGAAATCAATATAAAGGGCCAGGATGATATCCAGTTAAGAGGATATTCTATCCAGTGTAGAATCACTACAGAAGATCCTAAGAAGAACTTTATGCCAGATACTGGTAAGATCCAAGTATATAGGTCAGGCTCAGGTGCAGGTATCAGACTTGATGGTGGTAACGGATTTACAGGAGCTACTATCAGCCCATACTATGACTCACTTCTAGTAAAGACTATATCATATGATAGAACTTTCCAGGGTGCTATCAACAAGATGGTAAGGTCAATCAAGGAAATGAGAGTAAGGGGCGTAAAGACTAATGTAGGCTTCCTAGTAAACGTACTATTAGACCCTCAGTTTATAGAAGGTAAGTGCTCTACAAACTTTATAGATGAAAACCCTCAGCTATTCGATATCAAGGAATCAAAGGATAGGGGTACTAAGCTACTTAAGTTCATTGGTGATGTCGTTGTCAACGAAAGCAAGTGTAAGGGAAGAAAAGAATTTGATGCCCTATACGAACCTAGAATGAGAGAAATCAAGCAGGTTGAAGGTAGTAGGGAAAAATTACTTAGACTAGGTAAGGAAGACTACCTAAAAGAAATAAAGAACGAAAAGAAATTATTATTTACAGATACAACTATGAGAGATGCTCACCAGTCTCTAATAGCTACTAGACTTAGAACATACGACTTGATGAAGGTAGCAGCTGCAACAGAGCACTATCAAAAGGATATGTTCTCACTAGAAATGTGGGGGGGAGCTACATTTGACGTAGCCTACAGATTCCTAAAAGAATCACCATGGAATAGACTACACAAGCTAAGAGAGGCTATACCATCAATCAATTTCCAGATGCTACTTAGAGCTTCTAACGCGGTTGGTTACAAGAACTATCCAGACAACGTAATAGAAGAATTCATCAAGGAATCAGCAAAGTCTGGTATAGACGTATTCAGGATATTTGACTCACTAAACTGGGTTGAAAATATGAAGCAGTCAATAGATATAGCCCAGAAGACAGGAAAGATAGTCGAAGCTGCCATGTGTTATACAGGTGATGTACTTGACCCAGACAAGACTAAGTACACAATTGACTACTATGTAAATATGGCAAGAGAATTAGAAGCTGCAGGTTCAGATATCATAGGTATCAAGGACATGGCAGGCCTACTAAAGCCATATGCAGCCTATGAACTAATCACTGCATTAAAGCAGAATGTAAATGTGCCAATCCACCTACATACTCACGATACAAGTGGTAATGGTGTTGCTACACTTCTAATGGCTTCACAGGCAGGTGTAGATATAGTAGATGCTGCCCTAGAATCTATGGCAGGTATCACTTCTCAGCCATCCCTAAACTCAGTGATTGAAGGTCTAAAGTTTACAGATAGGGACCCTCAGATAGATATGTTCGGCTATAATGAACTAGGTAAGTACTATAGGGACCTTAGAAAGATCTACTACAAGTTTGAAAGTGACCTAGTCAATACAAACGCAGAAATATACGACTTTGAAATACCAGGTGGTCAGTATACAAACCTTAAGCCACAGGCAGACTCACTAGGACTTGTAAACAGGTTTGAAGAAGTAAAGGAAAACTACAAGGTAGCAAACAGGGTAGTTGGAGATATCATCAAGGTTACTCCATCATCTAAGGTAGTTGGTGACCTTGCAATATTCATGACAAAGAACCACCTAACAGAAGAAAACATCATAGAAGAAGGTAAGAAGTTGTCATTCCCAGACTCACTAGTTGACTACTGTAAGGGTATGATAGGCCAGCCAGTTGGTGGTATACCTCAGGCTCTACAGGAAGTAGTCCTAAAGGGTGAACCAGCTATCACAGCTAGACCAGGATCACTTCTTCCAGCTGAAGACTTTGATGCAATTAGAAAGCACCTAGTAGAAGACCTAGGAATTAAGGATCCTACTCATAGACAGGTCCTAAGTTACTCACTATATCCAAAGGTGTTTGATGACTATATCAACCATGTTAAGGACTTCAATGATGTAAGTGAGCTTGAATCAGACGTATTCTTCTACGGCCTAAATATAGGTCAGGAATGTGAGGTTGAAATAGAGGAAGGTAAGAACCTTACAATCAAGCTAGTAGATATCGGAGAGCCAAGAGAAGATGCAATGAGAACTCTTACGTTTGAGCTTAACGGTATGCTAAGAGACGTAGATATCAAGGATATGAACTATTCAGGTAAGGTAGTAAGTGTAGAAAAGGCTGACATGAATGACCCTCACCAGATAGGAGCATCAATACCAGGTAAGGTTGTCAAGATCCTTGTTAAGAAGGGCGATGAAGTAACTGAAAACCAGCCATTAATTGTAATTGAGGCCATGAAGATGGAGACAAATATAGTTGCCAAGGCTGCTGGTAAGGTTGCAGATATCAAGGTTGATGTCAACGATATGGTAATAGACAAGCAGTTGTTGATGCAGTTAGAAGAATTGGGAGAGTAATATCCAATAAGTAACTGTAGGGTCTTGGTATAGATCTATATATAAAACTTAAACAGAAAAAATTTAGGCTCTTTATCAGCTTTGTTTGATAAGGGGCCTAATTTATTTTTAGAAGATATTTATTTTTTTATCTTCTTGTAGTACAAAAACAGATACAAAAAAAGCCAGCATCTTTAGACACTGGCTTACAACTTTTTATTTACTTAGCTTTTTTTCATAGATTGAATATACTGGTAGTCCTAGTAACATTATTGCAATTGATCCACAAGCTAGTAGTGGAGCGTTGAATAACTGGCTAACAAGAACGAATAATCCACTTGCTGTAGCTACTATTGGCATAATTGGATATAGTGGCACTTTGTAGCTTCTTTCTAGGTTTGGCTTAGTCTTTCTTAGCTTGATAACAGCTAGGAATGAAAGAACTATGAATATCCAAACCGAGAACATTGCAAGGTCAGTTAGTAGGTTGAACTGTCCAGAAAGTGCATATACAGCAGCTATTAGAGATAGAACTAGTAGAGCAAATGCTGGTGACTGGCTCTTGTTAAGGCTACCGATCTTTTCAGATAGTGGTAGGTGCTTAGACTGAGCTAGAGCATATAGGACTCTTGATCCTGTGAATAGGTAAGCATTTGTTGCACCGAACACTGATACCATTATACCTACACCTATTACCTTGGCACCTGCTGGTCCAAGAATTCTTGTAGCAACTAGGCTGGCTGGTGATACTGAGTTAGCAAGTTCGCTAGCTGGTGCTACCCATAGGTAAGATACGTTGATTATTAGGTAAACAGCTGCAACAACAGATATACCACCAACGATTGCTTTTGGTAGGTCCTTACCTGGGTTTTTCATTTCACCTGCAAGTGCAGTAACATTCATCCATCCGTCAAATGCGAAGAATATAGCAAGTAGTATCTGACCGAATGCAGATGCTACATTTACTCCTTCACCTGTCATTGGAGTGATTACTGTGTTGTTGCCATCACCTAGTACAAAACCTAAGATTATAAGACCAACTAGAACTGCAAGCTTACAGATAGTAGATATGTTCTGGATTATTGATCCAGACTTGCTGCCCATTGAGTTTAGGAATGCAACTAATAATATAAGAACGATTGCCAATGGAACTTTAAGTGCTGCCATTCCTGATAAAACAGCGAACTGTTCTGAGAATATAACTGCAAGAGCTGCAATCATACCTGGATAGAATAATAATGCCTGTACCCAACCTGATAAGAACCCTATTTTCTTACCATATACTTCCTCGATGTACATCATCATACCACCTGTTTTTGGTATAACTACTGCTAGTTCTGCAACTGTAAGTCCTGCTGCTATTGTGATTAGTGCTGCCACTACCCAACCTAATATACCAAGACCAGGTGCTCCACCTGTTGCAGTATAAATTGCTTGAGGCTTAAAAAATACGCCAGAACCTATAACTCCACCGATTAGAGTAGATAGGGCAGCGCCTAAGCCAAGATTTTTTTGTAACTGGTTATTTTCCACTACAAATACCTCCCTTTACCATTTTTACTAAATTATAACTTGATTTTTTTAAAAAAACAAGGCAAAAAACCTAAAAAAATACAAAACACATAAAGTTTTTCACATGTATTTTATATGAATATGACAGTTTAAATTTAAAAACATAAAAAGATGATAAAAATTACACAATAATTAGGAAAAGATCTATAGTTATTATCTATTAGAGGCTTTTAAGGCTTTCGATTGTTAAAAAATAGATGTATAAAAATTTTGAAAAATCACTACTGTATAAAAAGGAATATTGAGTATGAGTGTAGAATAAATTAATAATTGACTTGTGAGGCCAAAATTTTATCTATTGAAAACGAAATTTTGCTCTTAATATAATATAAAGTATTTTTATGAAAGTGTCTTATATTATTAATATCTGAAAAGTCAAAAATAAACAAAAGGTAGGTGCTCTTATGAAAGTCTATAATAGTGAAAAAATCAGAAATATTGCAGTTTTGGGTCATAGTGGTTGTGGTAAGACTAATCTGCTTGAAACAATTGCTCATGCAGCAAATGTAAATAAGATTCCCAAGCTAAGCAACAATGTCCAGATGACTTATAGCATGAGTCTTATGCCGGTTGAATATGAAGGATTCAAGTTTAACTTCCTAGATACTCCTGGCTATACTGACTTTACTGGTGATGTTGTATCTGCTCTTGCAGCTAGTGACGCAGCTATAATAGTAATCGATGCTACAGATCCTATGCAGGTAGGTACTGAGAAGGCTCTAGAGCTTACAGAAGGTATACCTAAGATTATGTTTATTAACAAGATTGACAATGAAAAGGCTAGATACAAGGACGTAATAGCTATGTTAGACGAAAAGTTTGAGAACAAGATAGTTCCTATGATTTCTCCAGAATTTTCAGATGGAAAGTTTGTTAAACTACATAACCTATTTGAAGACTATGAAGGACTAGAAGGTGAGTTTGTAGACCAGGCTAAAAAGTCATATGATGCCTTGATGGAATTGGTTGCAGAGACAGATGACGACTATTTAGAAAAATTCTTTGAGGGACAAGAGCTTACTCGCGATGAAATAAGAAAGGGAATAACTATAGGAGTTAAGAGGGGAGATATAGTACCGGTAATATCAGGCTCTACTATAAATAATGTAGGTACAGCAGAGATATTGGCTTCTCTTGAAAGTTATATAGACCCATCATTTGTTGATGAAGACGCTAAGTTTAAGGGAACGGTATTTAAGACTTTCATAGATCCATTTATTGGTAAAATTTCATATATAAAGGTTACGGCAGGTCAGATAAAGAAAGATACAGAGGTTTATTTTGAGGATGGTTCAAAAGAAAAGATAGCCAATATATATACTATAAGAGGTGGAGAACTGATAGAACTAGACAAGGCCTATGCTGGAGACATAATAGTTGTGACTAAGGTATCAAAACTGTCTACAGGCAAACTTATATCTACAGACAAGAATGCCCAGTCTGATATAGATATAGTATTCCCTAAGCCACAGATTTACTATGCTATATCACCTAAGAACAAGAATGATGAAGACAAGATGGCTACTGTTATAACAAGACTAGTTGGTGAAGACCCAACTCTTGAATACTATAGAAATAATGAAACACATCAGGCTCTAATAGGTGGCCAGGGAGACCTTCACCTAAAGACACTAGTAAATAAGATGAAGGACAAGTTTGGCCTAGAGGTTGAACTATCAGACCTAAAAGTTCCTTATAGGGAGACTATAAAGGCTAGTTCAGATGTAGAAGGAAAGCATAAGAAGCAGTCTGGTGGTCATGGTCAGTATGGTCATGTAAAGATTAGGTTCTCAAGGTCAGATGAAGAATTTGAATTTACTGAAGAACTGTTCGGTGGATCAGTGCCAAAGTCATATGTACCGGCAGTAGAAAAGGGTCTAAGAGATTCAATGCTAAAGGGTGTATTAGCTGGATATCCTGTGACAAATATAAAGGCTGTATTATATGATGGCTCTTACCACGATGTTGACTCTTCAGAGATGGCCTTTAAGATGGCTGCATCTATAGCCTTTAAAAAGGGTATGGAAGAGGCAAAACCTATCCTTCTTGAGCCAGTTATGAAACTTACCATAACTATACCAGAAGAATATATGGGAGATGTTATGGGAGATATGAACAAGAGAAGAGGTAAGATCCTTGGCATGGAATCAAATGGCAAGGGCAAGCAGGTGCTAGAAGCCTTAGCTCCACAGGGAGAGACATTCAAGTATGCTATAGACCTTAAGTCAATGACTCAGGGACGTGGATATTTTGAGATGGAGTTTGATTCATATGCAGAAGTTCCTTCTTCAGCAGCAGAAAAGATAGTTGCTGGAGTAAGGAAAGACCAGTAGTTCACAACCTACCTTTTTATTATCCGTTGCGGGGGGACTTTTCTCCTCGCAACATTTTTATTTATTATATTTGGATTATTGCAAGTTCACATGTGGTATAATAGAAGCTAGAATTTAATTTTTACTTTAAGGTAAATTTAAGGGGGTATTGTTAAAATTTATGGCAAAGATTAGAACTAAGTATGTATGTCAGAACTGTGGCTATGAAAATCCAAAGTGGCTAGGTAAATGTCCAGAGTGTTTGCAGTGGAATACCTTTGTGGAAGAGACAGAGGTAAAGGAGACACCAAAGGAAAAAGCTATCAAGGAAAGAGCCTTGAGGGCATCTATAAAAACTGACACAAAGCCTGTTAAAATCAACTCAATACAGAGCCATAGGGAAGAGAGATTTTCTACAATGATACCTGAACTAGATAGGGTACTGGGTGGCGGAATCATACCGGCTTCATTGATCTTAGTAGGTGGAGATCCTGGTATAGGAAAGTCAACTCTACTTCTTCAAGTGTCCAACAACATAGCTAGATCTGGCAAAAAGCTCTTGTATGTATCTGGTGAAGAAAGTGAAAACCAGATAAAGATGAGGGCCAAAAGACTAGGTGTAGATTCAGATAATCTCTATATATACACAGAAAATAATCTTGCAGCTATAGAGTCTCAAATAGAGGATATCAAGCCCGATGCAATTGTAGTGGACTCTATACAGACCATGATATCTCCAGAAATAAATGCAGCTCCTGGAACTGTAAGCCAGATAAAAGAAGGTACTTCAAAGTTTATGAATATATCCAAGTCAAAGGGTATCTCTACTTTTATAGTGGGCCATGTAACAAAGGAAGGCTCCCTAGCCGGTCCCAAACTTCTTGAACACATGGTGGATACCGTCTTGTATTTTGAGGGTGAAAGATATAATACCTATAGGCTTCTTAGGGCAGTTAAAAATAGGTTTGGTTCAACAAATGAACTTGGTGTATTTGAGATGAAGGCAAATGGACTTGAAGAGTTAGAAAATCCATCCAAGGTACTAATATCTGAAAAGCCAAGTGATGCATCTGGTTCTGTAATAGTATCAACTGTTGAAGGTACAAGGTCTATGTTACTTGAACTCCAGGCCCTTGTTGCGACAACCAATTTCGGTTATCCAAGGAGGACGACAACCGGTGTAGACAACAATAGGGTAGCCCTTATCTTGGCAGTGCTTGAAAAAGTTGTCGGTCTTCAAATTCAAAACCAGGATGTATTTGTAAATATTATAGGTGGTCTAAAGATAAATGATCCATCTATGGACCTAGGAATCGCATTGGCAGTAGCTTCTAGTTTCAAGAACATACCTATAGATGCAAGTGTGGTTGTCACAGGGGAAATAGGTCTTACTGGAGAGGTCAGAACAGTGAGTTTCATTGAAAAAAGAATAATAGAATGTGAAAAATTAGGTTTCAAAAAGATGATTATACCTAGAGGAAACTACTTAAATGAATTCAAAAAAGAATATAGTCTAGAGATTGTTCCGGTGTCTAATTTAAGACAGGCCATGTATGCCTTGATGGGCAACTAGTTGGATAAGTTATTGGGCTTGGAAAAATCAGTTTTTTCTAAAGTTTGATCATGAAATATTTATAGGCTAAGCTAAAAACAAGCTTTTTGGTCTATATTATAGTCAAGGTTTTATAATTAAAACAATATTTTAATAGGAGGTGAAATAATGTTAGCAAAACTAAGAAGGTTTGTATTTGCTCTAGTAGGGTTTGCACTTACGACTACGATTTACCTATCGCTAACACCAGAGATGTCCTTTATAAAAGACCTACATACCAAGTATGGTTATTGGGGCGGTATAGCATTAGGAATTGTAGTTGGAGTAATATTCTTTTTATTGGAGCCGATTGCTAGCAAGCAATTAAAAAAGATAAGTAAGAAATTCGACAAGGAGTTGTCAGTATATTCTCAGGTAGATATTATACTTGGGTCGGTGGGATTATTATTGGGATTCTTTATTGCTTTCTTTGTCAGTAAATTATTGGAAAACTTGTATATAGTTGGACCGGTACTATCTATTATATCATACATTATATTTGGACTTATAGGAATCAGGATAGGCGTAAGAAGCAAGAACGAGTTGGCTAATTTATTTAAACTAAGACAGCAGGGTGAGAAGAAAGAATCTGAAAAACACAAAAAGTTGAAGAGAAATATTCCACCTAAGGTATTGGATACATCTGTAATAATAGATGGTAGAATAGCCGATATCTGCAAGACAGGTTTTATAGAGGGTAAGCTTGTTATACCCCAGTTTGTCCTTGATGAGCTAAGACACATAGCAGATTCAGCCGATGACCTTAAGAGGGTCAGGGGTAGAAGGGGTCTTGATATACTAAACGAGATCCAAGAAGATGGTTCAATAGAAGTAGAGGTAACCAACCAAGACTTTGATGATATAGCAGAGGTTGACATCAAGCTTTTAAGATTGGCATCAGTCCTAAAGGGCAAGGTAGTTACAAATGACTTCAACTTAAATAAGGTAGCCCAGGTTCAGGGGGTTGAGGTCTTGAATATAAACGAACTTGCTAATGCGGTCAAGCCAATAGCTATACCTGGTGAAGAGATGTTGATTACAATAGTTAAAGAAGGTAAGGAAAACCAACAGGGTGTTGCCTACCTTGACGATGGTACTATGATAGTAGTAGAGAATGGTAAGAAGTTTATCAATGAAACTAGGACAGTAGTAGTAACTTCAATACTTCAGACTCCAGCAGGTAGGATGATATTCGCCAAGGTCAAGTAGTTCTATGAATTAAGACAATCATAAGACATTCAAGTTTTAAATTTGAAATAGAGTTAAATAGATAAGGAGAAGAATGTTTATATTAGAATTATACCAAGATGGAATGAGCACAGAGCTAGGACTATTTGACACCATAGAAGAAGGAAGAAAATTTGTATCTCAACTTAAAGGATACAAATTTGAAGAAATAGACGGATTTGAATACGAAACTATAAAGCTAGATTCAATCTCAGACTACATGGAACTAGAAATAAATGGCAACATAGTACCACTAACTAAGCTTATGTTTACAGGAGATGGCGATGTAGAAGTATATTGGAAAGAAATTCCAAACCTATCTAAAAAAGGAAAAGGAATCGTAGAAGGTGCAACTAGAGTGGATGCCTACACAGTAGCGAATTCAGATTTAAGAGAATATATAAAAGCGAGAGAAAATAATTATTTAGAAGTAAAGAAAAATCTAGAAAAGAAAGGCTACCAAGTAGAAAGAGCCTACTTAGGTTCAGAAGACGGAGAAGCAATCCTATTTAGAAAAAAAGATTCAGAAGACTGGCACTTATTAACCCATATGGATCCAGAATTCACGGAAGAATTTGATTTAGATGAATGTTTAGAAATGCTAGAAGAAGATAATTAAATTGAAAGCTAAAAGCCACCACTCGGTGGCTTTTTATTTCCAAATTGTATTTTTTCTATTTAATTTAGAAATAAAAGCTTTGTTCCTCTTTTTTCCTTTCTAACTATCTAAGGGAGTTTGAAAGATATTTTTCCGGCTAAATTTGAATTTTTTCAGAAAAAAGTTTTCAAATGCTCTATAAATTTTGTCCTTCTACTAGGTAGCTTTAGGAGATAGTAAAAATTATTATTATATGGTATAATAACGCTATATTATTGAAATGTTTACGCAAGGAGATGCATAATGGGATTTCCAGATGAAATTAAAAGAATTAGACAATGATGCTTTCTTTCGCAGCAAGACTTTGCTAAAAAAATTAAAGTGGCATTTTCTACTGTGAATAGATAGGAAGGTGGCAAAGCAAAGCCTAACCTTAATGCTATGAAAAATATAAAAGAGTTCTGCCTTAAAAACGATGTTGACTATACAGGCGTTGAAGAGTCATGGCTCGATTTTGAAGTGGAGGGAAAAAAATAATGTCTATTGATAATAAGAAAGAACAGGAACGTGATGAACTTCACAGAGCAATATGGGCAATTGCAGATGAACTTCGTGGTGCTGTAGATGGATGGGATTTCAAAAACTATATACTTGGTACTATGTTCTATAGATATATTTCTGAAAATATTACTAACTACATCAACGAAGGAGAAATTGAAGCAGGAAATAGCGATTTTGATTTTGCAAAGATTTCTGATGAGATGGCCAAAGAGGCAAGAGAAGGACTTGTTGAGGAGAAAGGCTTTTTCATTCTTCCTTCTGAACTATTTTGTAATGTAAGGGCAAAAGCCAAGGATAATGAAAATCTGAATGAAACACTTGAAAAGGTATTCCGTCACATAGAGGAATCTGCAAAAGGCAGTGAATCAGAATCCGACTTTGCAGGTTTATTTGATGATTTTGATGTAAACAGTAATAAACTTGGCTCTACTGTTGCAAAGAGAAATGAAAAACTTTGTAAACTCCTTGACGGTGTGGCGGATATGAATCTTGGAAATGTTAAGGATCACGATATTGATGCGTTTGGAGATGCCTATGAATATCTTATGACAATGTATGCATCAAATGCTGGTAAATCGGGTGGAGAGTTCTTTACTCCTGCTGATGTATCAGAGCTTCTTACAAGACTTGGTACAGTTGGAAAAACTGAAATCAACAAGGTGTATGATCCAGCTTGCGGATCTGGTTCGCTACTTTTAAAGGCGGAAAAAATACTTGGTAGAGATAAGATTCGTAATGGTTTTTATGGACAGGAAATCAATATTACAACCTACAACCTTTGTCGTATCAATATGTTTTTACACGATATTGGATTTGATAAATTTAATATTGCTTGCGAAGATACCCTTATCGCTCCGGCACATTGGGATGATGAACCTTTTGAACTTATCGTTTCAAATCCGCCATATTCCATTAAGTGGACTGGTGATAATAATCCATTACTTATCAATGATCCTCGTTTTTCTCCTGCAGGTGTTCTTGCACCAAAGAGCAAGGCTGACCTTGCCTTTATTATGCATAGCCTTTCATGGCTTGCAAGTAACGGAACAGCTGCGATTGTATGTTTCCCCGGTATTATGTACCGTGGTGGCGCTGAAAAGAAAATAAGAAAGTACCTTATTGATAACAACTTTGTTGATTGTGTAATTCAGTTGCCACCGAACCTTTTCTTTGGCACATCTATTGCAACTTGCATTATGGTAATGAAAAAGAACAAGGTAGATAATAAAACGCTGTTTATCGATGCGAGCAACGAGTGCGTAAAAGTTACCAATAACAATAAGCTGACTCAAGACAATATGGATAAGATTGTGGGATGCTTTGCAAATCGCAGTGAAATTGAGCATTTCTCACATCTTGCAACCTACGATGAGATTTCTGAAAATGACTACAACCTTTCTGTATCAACTTATGTAGAAGCAGAGGACACAAGAGAAAAGATTGATATCGTTAAGCTCAATGCAGAAATCAAAGAAATTGTCGCTCGTGAGCAGGTGCTTCGTGATGAGATTGCGAAGATTATCGCAGAAATCGAGGTGCAGTGATGGAAAATGATTTTAATTTTTTAGTATATCAAACCGCTGAAGAAAATGTTTCAGTCAATGCGCTTGTGAAAGACGAAACAATTTGGCTTACGCAAAAAGCAATGGCTGAATTGTTTGATGTCGATAAATCTTCCATAAGCAGGCACTTGAAAAATATTTTCAATGAGGGCGAGCTTGACGAAAAAGTGGTTGTTGCAAAAATTGCAACAACCACTCAACACGGAGCTATCGAGGGAAAAACGCAAAGCAAAGAAACACAATTTTATAACCTCGATGCAATCATATCTGTTGGTTACAGAGTAAATTCCAAACGGGCAACAAGTTTCAGAATCTGGGCTACCAGTGTTTTGAAGGAATATATGATAAAAGGCTTTGCTATGGATGATGAACGCTTGAAGCAGGGCAAAACAGCCTTTGGGAAAGACTACTTCCGTGAACTTTTGGAAAGAGTTCGTTCAATCCGTGCGAGCGAAAGACGAATCTGGCAGCAAATCACAGACATCTTTGCGGAATGTAGCATTGACTATGATAAAAATACACAGATTACCCATGATTTTTATGCTATGGTGCAAAACAAGTTCCATTTTGCAATTACAGGGCAGACTGCGGCAGAAATTGTCTATACTTATGCTGACAGAACCAAAGAAAATATGGGGCTTACTACATGGAAAAATGCTCCGAACGGACGCATTTTGAAATCAGATGTGGTTGTTGCGAAAAACTATCTGGAAGAAAAACAAATTCGTCAACTGGAGCGTGCCGTAACAGGCTATTTCGACTATATTGAAGATTTGATTGAGCGAGAAAATACCTTTACTATGGAGGAGTTTGCCGCCAGCGTGAACGAATTTCTGGCGTTTCGCCGATATGATATTCTGCGGGATAAAGGGAAAATCTCCGGTAGAACGGCAAAAGAAAAAGCGTCGGCTGAATATGAAGAATTTAACAAAACACAGAAAATCACCTCTGATTTTGATAAGGCGGTCAATCGAATGTTGAAAGCAGGTGAGCAAAATGAATAAATTACAGGAATTGATTGAAACATTGTGTCCTGATGGGGTGGAGTATAAAAAGTTAAAAGAAGTTTGTAGATTCCAAAATGGTTTTAGTTTCAAGAGTTCTAAATTTACTAATGAGGGCAAACCGATATTAAGAATTACTAATATTCAAGATAATTCAATAAGTGGAGAATTTGTTTGTTTTTCTAAAGATGATTATAAGGAAAATCTTGAGTCATATTTAGTTTCTCCAGGGGATACAGTTGTAGCAATGTCTGGAGCAACAACAGGTAAAATTGGTTATAATTATTCTGATAAATATTATTATTTAAATCAACGAGTAGGTTTGTTTGTTCCAAACGAATCATGGCTAATGAAAAGATATTTGTTTCATTGGTTATCTTCGCAGACACAAAATATTTATAACGTTTCTTCGGGAAGTGGAGCTCAACCTAATTTGAGTTCAGTAAAAATGATGGAATTTGTTATTCCTGTACCTCCGTTGGAGGTACAACGTGAAATAGTCCGTATATTGGACTCTTTCACGTTACTTACAGCAGAGCTTACAGCAGAGCTTACAGCTCGTAAGAAACAGTATGACTATTATAGAGATGAATTATTAAAACCTAAAGCTAATATACCTATGGTAAAGCTTAAAGAAATTGCCACTTCTATTTATAGGGGTGCAGGAATAAAAAGAGACCAAGTAACTGAAGAAGGTATCCCTTGTGTCAGATATGGGGAAATATACACTACATACAATACATGGTTTGGTGAGTGTGTTTCTCATACAAAAGAAGAATATGTTCCTAGTCCTAAATACTTTGAACATGGAGATATTCTCTTTGCAATAACTGGTGAAAGTGTTGAAGATATTGCAAAATCTATTGCTTATGTAGGACATGATAAATGCCTTGCGGGTGGGGATATTGTTGTAATGAAACACGAACAAAACCCTCGTTATCTTGCTCATGTTCTTAATACCTCTATGGCAAGAGAACAAAAGAGTAAGGGTAAGGTTAAAAGTAAGGTGGTACATTCAAATGTTCCGTCAATCGAGCAAATTGAAATACCACTGCCACCATTAGATGTTCAAAAGCGTTATGCAGAAGTTCTGGATAACTTCGAAAAGATATGTAACGACTTGAATATTGGGCTGCCTGCTGAAATAGAAGCAAGGCAAAAACAATATGAATTTTATCGCAATTTACTATTGACATTTGCTGAAACCGGCAACATAATCGCACAGACAGACAGACAGACAGACAGACAGACAGACAGACAGACAGACAGACAGACAGACAGACAGACAGACAGAACATAATTAGGCTTATTCAGTATGTGTTTGGCTATGCACCTGTTAAGCTTGGTGAAATTGCAACTATAGTACGAGGTGGTAATTTCCAAAAGAAGGACTTTATAGAAAACGGTAGACCTTGCATTCATTATGGTCAGATGTATACTCATTTTGGTATTGCTGCTGATAAGACTTTGACTTTTGTGAATGAAGAAGTATTTGCAAAATCAAAAATTGCTAAGTCGGGTGATATTGTTATGGCTGTTACAAGCGAGAATGTTGAAGATGTTTGTTCTTGTACAGCATGGATTGGTGATGAAGATATTGCCATCAGTGGTCACACTGCTATTATCAGTCATAATCAGAATCCAAAGTTCCTATCATACTACTTCCACAGTGTGATGTTCTTCAATCAAAAAAAGAAACTTGCACATGGAACTAAGGTTATAGAAGTTACTCCGAGTAAGTTAGGTGACATTGTGATTATGCTACCCACTATAGAGAAGCAAAATAGAATGGTTTCAATACTTGATAGGTTTGATTCCCTATGCAACAGCATTTCAGAAGGATTACCTGCTGAAATAGAAGCAAGGCAAAAACAATATGAATTTTATAGAGATAAGCTGCTTTCTTTTAAACAGTTATAATCTTTTAAGGAGGTGTATGTATGTCATATTTCAATATCGTGGCAGCTACAAGTGAAAATACAGTTGTTACTGAATACGAGCCTCTAAAGGCACGTTCTAACAGTTATCAGTCAGAAGCTGAACTTGAAAAAGAGTTTATTCGTATGCTGACAGAACAAGGATACGAGTATCTTTCTATACAAGCAGAAAAAGATTTGACCACCAACCTTCGTAATCAGCTTGAAAGGTTGAATGCTTACCAGTTTTCTGAAACTGAATGGGATAGGTTCTTCAAGAATTCTATCGCCAATCAGAATGAAGGCATTGTGGAAAAGACTAGAAAAATTCAAGAGGATAATGTTCAGGTTCTAAAGAGAGATGATGGCAGTACCAAAAACATCACACTTATTGATAAGAAAAATATTCACAATAACTTTTTGCAGGTAATCAATCAGTACGTTACCAGTAAGGCTGACGGTGCAAATCACGACAACAGGTATGATGTTACAATTCTCGTAAATGGGTTTCCTATTGTGCATATTGAATTAAAACGCAGAGGAGTGCCTATTCGTGAGGCCTTCAACCAAATAGGTAGATATCAGCGTGATTCTTTTTGGGCAGGAAGTGGTCTGTTTGAATATACGCAGATTTTTGTTATCTCAAATGGAACTAACACAAAGTACTATTCTAACAGTACCCGTTTCAATGCTATAAAGGATGTAAATGCTGTATCTACCGCAAAGAAAGGCAAAACAAGCAACAGTTTTGAATTTACTTGCTTTTGGGCAGATGCAAACAATCGTGTTATTTCTGATTTGATCGACTTTACAAGAACATTCTTTGCAAAACATACGATTCTTAATATAATCACCAAGTATTGTATTTTCACTTCTGAAAATATGCTTATGGTCATGAGACCATATCAGATTACTGCAACGGAGCGTATTCTGAATCGTATTGAAATAGCTAATAACTATAAAAAATATGGTGATGTTGCTGGAGGCGGGTATATCTGGCATACAACAGGTTCGGGTAAGACACTTACATCATTCAAAACTGCAAGACAGGCATCACTTCTTCCTTACATTGATAAGGTACTCTTTGTAGTTGACCGTAAGGACTTGGACTACCAGACAATGAAAGAATATGACCGTTTCGAAAAAGGTGCAGCTAACAGTAATACCTCTACTGCTATTCTTAAAAAGCAGTTGGAGGACAGCAACGCTCACATCATCATTACGACTATTCAGAAGCTTGCAACATTTATCAAGAAAAATAAAGATCACGAAGTTTACAACAAGCACGTAGTAATTATTTTTGATGAATGCCATAGAAGTCAGTTTGGTGATATGCACGCCGCCATTGTAAAGAGTTTTAAGAAATATCATTTATTCGGTTTCACAGGAACACCAATCTTTCCTGCAAATACAGCAAGCTCTCGTAAGACTCAGTTTTTTACTACAGAGCAGACTTTTGGGGATCAGCTTCATACATATACTATTGTTGATGCTATTAACGATAAGAATGTACTTCCATTCAGAGTCGACTATGTTAAGACAATGGATATGGATGCAGATATTGATGATGAACAGGTATGGGATATTGCTCGTGAAAAGGCTATGATGGCTCCGGAACGCATCAAGCTTGTGACAGAATATATTCTTAACAACTTTGATAGGAAAACATATCGTGGTGATAAAACATATATTTACAACACCCTTACCAATATTTCAGAAGTTGCATCCGGTAAAAATGGTGCTGTAGAAGAAATTAAACAGAAACAACGTGTAAGTGGATTTAACTCAATCTTTGCAGTTAGCTCTGTTCCTATGGCAAAGTTATATTATCAGGAATTTAAAAAGCAGATGGAGAATGATCCTACGAAGAAACTTCGTATCGCAACCATCTATAGTTATGGTGCTAACGAAGCAGAATATGATGAAGCTACAAGTGGTATTCTTGATGAGGAAAATTCAGAAGATACATCAGCACTTGACCAGTCATCGAGAGATTTTCTTGAAATGGCAATCAAAGATTATAACGAGATGTTCCATACAAACTATTCGACAGACTCTGACAAGTTCCAAAATTATTATAAAGATGTATCTCTTCGTATGAAGAACAAGGAACTTGATTTACTTATTGTTGTAAATATGTTCTTAACAGGTTTTGATGCCACTACATTAAATACACTGTGGGTAGATAAGAACCTCAAGATGCATGGACTTATTCAGGCATTTTCAAGAACAAACCGAATTCTTAATTCCATTAAGACTTTCGGTAATATTGTATGCTTTAGAAACCTTCAGAAACGAGTAGATGCTGCTATTTCACTTTTCGGTGATAAGAATGCAGGAGGTATCGTTCTGATGAAGGGTTTCAAAGATTACTACTATGGTTATGAAGGTATTGATGGAAAGCAGTATCCAGGATATATGGATATGATGGATAACTTAACTTCCAAATTCCCACTTTCAGAGTCACAGATTATAGGTGAACAGAACCAGAAGGACTTCATCTCGTTATTTGGTGCAATTCTACGCATGAGAAATCTATTGTCTGCATTTGATGAATTTGAAGGGCGAGAGATGATTTCTGAACGTGATTTACAGGATTATCTTGGCAGGTATCAAGATTTGCGTGATGAATGGAATGAAAGACGCAAACATGGTGAAAGCACAGATATTATAGATGATATTGTCTTTGAAGTTGAACTTATCAAGCAGATAGAAATCAATATCGACTATATCCTTATGCTTGTTAAGAAGTATCATGACAACCATTGTGAAGATAAAGAAGTACTTGTTACAATCAAAAAGGCTATTGATGCCAGTCCGGAACTTCGTAGTAAGAAAGCACTTATTGAAACCTTTATTTCTGGTATCAATGATGTTGAGGATGTTATGACCGAATGGCATAATTATGTGGCTGAAAAACGAGAAGAGGAACTTGTTCAGATTATTAAGGAAGAAAAACTTAAAGAGTCTGAAACAAGGAAGTTCATTGAGAATGCCTTTTGTGATGGTGAAATCAAAACAACAGGTACGGATATAGATAGACTTATGCCTCCTATATCTCGTTTCGGAGGTGGCAACAGAACTACTAAGAAGCAAGGTGTCATTGAAAAGTTTAAATCATTCTTTGAGAAATTCTTTGGTGTTGGTGGTTCATTTACCGCAGATACACCTAAGGTTTTGAACTATGCTGATTCCTCTTCAAAGCAAGCCTTAATGATGGTAGCTGAAGATACTGTAACTATTGATTAATCGTGATTAAAAAAAGTATTTGACATTTTATTAAATATATTATATTATAATGTCATACCAAATAGAGGCAATTATAAAGGGATAGTAACTTGCAAAAGTTTACCAGAGAGGGACTGGGATATAAGGGTGTTTATGATACTTTTTATCCATGGTGTGAGGTCCTAGATTTGAGCTTGTGAACCAGCCTTTTAGCTTGGAGAGGTAACAATCTCCACGGTTTGAACCGTTATATTCTATCGAGGGAGTCAGGACAACCTGGCTAATAAGAGTGGTACCGCGGAAACTAACAGCCTTTCGTCTCTTTTTTAAGGAGATGAAGGGCTTTTTATGTTCTTCAAGGCTGTTGCTGATAATTTTATTAAAATTTAGGAGGACGCTAATATGGCAAAGAAAGAAAATCAATTTGTTGAAGAAATCACTCCAATGGAAGATGATTTTGCCCAGTGGTATACAGATGTAATCACTAAGACTGACCTAGTAGACTATGCACCTATAAAAGGATTTATGGTAATCAAGCCTTACGGTTTTGCACTTTGGGAAAAGATTAGGGACTATGCAGATGGACTATTCAAGCAGACAGGACACAAGAATGTATACTTCCCACTATTGATACCAGAAAGTCTATTAAATAAAGAAGCTGAACACGTTGAAGGTTTTGCTCCAGAAGTTGCTTGGGTAACTCAGGGTGGTAATAAGGTTCTAGAAGAAAGACTAGCAGTAAGGCCTACTTCAGAAACTATAATATGTACTATGTACGCAAAATGGTTAAACTCATATAGACAGTTACCATTCCTATACAACCAGTGGAACTCAGTTGTAAGATGGGAAAAGTCAACTAGACCATTCCTTAGAACATCTGAATTCTTATGGCAGGAAGGTCATACTCTACATGAGACAGAACAGGAAGCTATAGATGAAACATTACAGCAGTTAGCAGCTTACAAGTCTGTTGCAGAAGATCTAATGGCTATACCAGTAATAGACGGTAGAAAGTCTGAAAGTGAAAAGTTTGCAGGAGCATCTGCTACATATACAATAGAGGCTATGATGCATGATGGTAAGGCTCTTCAGTCTGGTACATCACACTTCCTAGGCCAACACTTTACAAAGGCGTTTGATATTACTTTCTCAGATAGAGAAGGAAAACTAGCAAACCCATACCATACTTCATGGGGAATATCAACTAGACTAATAGGTGGGCTAATCATGGTACACTCAGATAACAGGGGTCTAGTTCTTCCTCCAAAGATGGCACCAACTCAGGTAATCATAATACCTATAGCTGCCAACAAGGGTGGAGTAATGGAAGTAGTAGATAAGGTTGCAGCTGACTTAAAGGCCAAGGGAATATCTGTAGAAGTTGATGACAGAGACAACTACAGCCCAGGTTACAAGTTCAACGATGCTGAAATGAAGGGTATACCAGTAAGACTTGAAATTGGTCCAAAGGATATAGAAAAGAACCAGGCCCTGGCCTTTAGAAGAGATGAGCTTACTAAGTCTGAAATGTCACTTGACACAGTTGTTGATGATGTGGCAGCTTTACTAGATGAAATCCAGAAGAATATGCTTGAAAAGGCTAGAAAGTATAGGGACGAAAGAACTTATGTAGCCAACAATATGGATGAATTTGTAGACATCATAGAAAATAAGAAGGGCTTTGCTAAGGTAATGTGGAAGAACGATGCAGAAAACGAAGCAAAGATTAAGGAATTAACAGGAGCTACAATTAGAGTTATACCTTTTGCCCAGGAAGACCTAGGAGACAAGTGTTTCTACACAGGTGAAAAGGCAGATAATATGGTAATATTTGCAAAGGCATACTAAGATATAGCCTATATAAAAATTAATAATAGTGTTGAAAATGGTCACTCTTTAGGGGGTGGCCATTTTTGAGCATGATTAAGTTACAACTTAATTTTTAATGTCTTAATATAGTAGTTTCAATTTGTTTAGGATAAGTTTTTATATATTCACATATGTATTATTTAATATTGTTAACTGATAAAAGTTCTTATAAAATAATAATTGTACAGTATGAGCTGTGGCCTATTATGTCACAGTATATAATCTATCTTGTAAGTAGTCTTAGGCTCTTGACTTACATATAAATAAATTTTAGGAGGAAGTAAATTGATAGAGAAGAGTTTATTCGAATTTTGTGGTAAAACCAAAAAATATATCGTACAAGCAGTTCTTATAAATTGCATAAAATTGATGGCAAATATAGCCTTTTCAATTGCTTTTGCATCGCTTATGGCATACTTCATAACAGGAGATCTTATATATGATTTTAAATTAGTCAGTCTTGTGATTCTAGTATCGCTTTTATTTAGACAGCTATGTACTAGACTTGCTGCAAGAAAGAACCATATGGTAGTACATGAGGTCAAGCATAGTCTAAGAAGGGCCATATATGAGAAGGTCTTGTCAATGGGTACACTATACCAGGAGAAGTTGACTACCCAAGAGATAGTCCATCTTGGAGTTGAAGGTGTAGAACAGTTGGAGAGTTATTTTGGTTTGTACCTAACACAGTTTTACTATAGCTTTGTATCTACATTTATATTATTCTTGGTAATGCTACCTATAAATATAAAAGTAGCCTTGGTGATGTTGGTACTTTCCCCTATGATACCACTCTTTTTACTTTTGATCTTGAAAATAGTAAAGAATGTACAGAAGAGGTATTGGTCGAAGTATGCGGATGTAGGTAACCTATTCCTTGATAGTCTACAGGGGCTTACTACCTTAAAGGTATTTAAGGCAGATGAGCATAGGGCAAGTGAGTTGGATGAA
Source organism: Peptostreptococcus anaerobius VPI 4330 = DSM 2949 (assembly GCF_000381525.1). Lineage (GTDB taxonomy): Bacteria > Bacillota > Clostridia > Peptostreptococcales > Peptostreptococcaceae > Peptostreptococcus > Peptostreptococcus anaerobius. Next base: position 49,710 of record NZ_KB906611.1, on the reverse strand, counting down.
ATGGCTGAAGGGTTTAGAAAACAGACCATGAAGGTATTATCAATGCAGTTGAATTCCATAATGTTTATAGACTGGATGGCCTATGGTGGAGCAGCAGCAGGGATTATTGTTGCGCTTAATGAGTATGCGGCAGGCAATATGGGAGTCTATGAAGTTACCCTAATAATGCTTCTAATAGCTGATTTTTTTGTTCCTATGAGACTTTTGACATCATATTTCCATATAGCCATGACAGGGGTTACTGCAAGTGAAAATATGTTGGATTTCTTAAACTCACCAAGCGATATTGTATATGGCCATGATGAGTACGAGGAAAATACTCCTATAAGGGTTAAAAATATGACCTATGCCTATGGTGATGGGACAATAGCCCTAAGAGATATAGACATGGTATTTGAACCAGGCAAGATGACAGCCCTTGTTGGTCCGTCTGGATGTGGTAAGTCTACACTAGCATCTGTAATTGCAGGTGAGTACCTACAGCCACAAAAAGCCGTTTATTATGGCAATAGTGAGGCCTATAGCCTAGCCAAGGGTCAAATAAACAAGAACATAATAAGGATAACACATGATGGACATGTATTTGCAGGAACTGTCAGGTCGAACCTTCTTTTGGGAGATGAAAATGTGACAGAAGAGAGGATGATAGAGGTCCTAGAACAGGTGAGTTTATGGGATATATTCTCAAAGATGGATGGCCTAGATACACAAGTTCTATCACAAGGTAAGAACCTATCAGGAGGTCAGGCCCAGAGATTATCTCTTGCTCGTGCTCTACTATATGATGCTCAGGTATACATATTTGATGAAGCGACATCAAGTATAGATATAGAATCTGAGAATATAATTATTGACATAATAGAAAAAATATCTGCCTATAAGACTGTAATTTATATTTCACATAGGCTACAGTCTGTTGTAAATTCGGATAAGATATATGTTATGGAAGACGGAAGATTGGTTGAAGAAGGCAACCATAAGGAGCTTATGGAAAATAAGGGCCTATATGAACACCTATTTAGCCAACAGGAAGAATTGGAAAGGTATAGGAACCATAAGCTATCAAATAGAGGAGGTGTTTCTAATGAATAATAAAAATACGAATTCAGCAGATACAAGAAGGGGCACCCTAAGGATGATGCTAGAGATGGTTGGCCTAGTAGCCCCCTTAAAATTCCAGATGATGGGAGCAATCCTGCTTGGGGTTGTAGGTTTCTTACTGTCCTTTGGCTTGGGTATATTTGGTGGATATGCAGTAGTTAGCTTACTTCCTATACCAGTTGAAGGACTTGAGAATATACCATTTGGGGGACATGATTTTGCATGGTATATAAGGGCTCTTATAGTATGTGCAGTTCTAAGAGGGGTTCTTCACTATTTGGAGCAGTTCTTGAACCACTATATAGCTTTTAGGATATTGGCAGAGATAAGACATAAGGTATTTTCAGCCATGAGAAGACTTGCTCCCGCCAAGCTAGAGGGAGAAAACCAGGGCAAGTTGATATCTATAATAATGGGTGATATAGAGTTGTTGGAGGTATTCTATGCCCATACCATATCTCCAATACTTATAGCTGCTCTTACACTAGTGTGCCTATTTGTATTCTTTGTAAATATAAATATATATGTTGCCCTACTTGCCTTGGCTTCAGAACTTGTAGTTGGTCTTGTAGTGCCGATTATAGCATCTGAGAAGAGTAAGACAGTTGGTGTAAAGATAAGAAGAGAACTAGGTCTACTAAATGGCAAGTTTCTAGACCAGTTAAGGGGCATCAGAGAAGTAATCCAGTATGACAAGGGTAATGTAGCTATAGACCAGCTGGCCGATACTACAGAGCAGATACTAAAGAACCAGGAAGACCTAAGGATGCAGGTAGCTGGTCTGCAATCTAACACAGATACTATAATAATAGTATTCTCAGTCCTTCAGGCTATACTTTGTATGAGTTTGGTATCAAAGGGTATACTAAGGCCAAGTGAAGCCTTTATAGCAGTTTTGACTCAGATATCTACTTTTGCACCCTTTATAGCCCTAGCAAACCTAGGTGTTACACTTACACAGACCTTTGCTTGTGGAGATAGGGTTCTTAGCCTGATAGAAGAAGAGCCTATAGTTGAAAGGCTAGTAGACGGAAAAGACGTAGAAATGAAGAACTTGAGTGCAGAGAATATAGGATTTAAGTATGAAGATGTCGATGTCCTAAAGGATGTTAACTTTGATCTTGAACTAGGGGAGACAGTTGGCATCATGGGCAAGAGTGGAAGTGGTAAGTCTACAATCCTAAAGTTGATAATGAGGTTTTGGGATCCACAAAAGGGATCGATATCTATTAATGGAGTCAATATAAAGGATATAAATACAGATTCTTTATATGAAAATATAGACTATATGACCCAGTCCACAATCCTATTTGCAGGAGACATAAGGGATAATTTGAGGGTTGCCAAGCTAGATGCAACAGATGAAGAAATATATGATGCCCTTAAGAAGGCTTCTATCTATGACCATGTTGCCAAGTTGGAGCATGGGCTTGATACTAGGGTATCAGACCTAGGTGACAATTTCTCAGGTGGAGAAAGGCAGAGGATTGGCCTAGCTAGGTGTTTTCTGACTGACTCTAAGTTATTGTTACTTGACGAGCCAACATCAAATCTCGATTCCCACAATGAGGCTGTAATACTAAAGTCTATGATGGATGGAATGAAGGAAAAGACTATAGTCTTGGTATCTCATAGGGAGTCTACACTTGGAGTTTGTGATAGGATATACTCTTGCAAAAATGGGGAATTAAAACCTTTAATTTAACAAGTTAGTTGATTATTATTGGATAGATAAAATTGATTATTGTTGAATACATAAAAATTTAAAATGACAAAAATAGCCAGCTCAAAAATAATAGAGTTGGCTATTTTTGTGGTTTGCTATGATCTATTTTACTAGATGACGAGTTCTATATCTTAATATGGTGGGGATGTCCCTTAGGCGGACCATCTTGCCCCGAGTCATCTCGATTAGACGACTTTCTAAATGATGAACTGCTTTTTCTGAATTTAGCAGGAGAAAGACCTATATGTTTTGAGAACACAGTAGAAAAATAAGTAGGATTTCTAAAACCACACTTATTGCTGATTGCTACGACTGATAGGTCTGTATTGATCAACAACTCTCTTGCATAGTTGAGTTTTCTATTTGTCACATAAATACTGAAGGTCTGACCCATTTTTTGCTTGAATATATGTGAAAGATAGCTCTTGTTTACGAACATCTCTTTGGCAGTTTCTTCCAGTGTGATTGAATTGTTTAGGTTGTTTTCTATGTACTCCAAAACATCCTTCAAAAATGAATTTATGACTATTATATTTTCTTTTAACATAACATTGTAGTAGTCATTTAAAATGTGTATAGCAGTATCCCTAAAATTACTCTTACTTATATGTTTATGCATCAGAAGAGTACACTGAAAATAGCACTTAAGTAAGGATTTTTCGTATTTGAACAGAACATAGTAGTATATTGCTGAATTTAAGCTATTCAAAAAAACCCTGTATGCGACCAGGTTGTTACTGTCTACCCAATCAAAAGTTATAACATCAAACTCTTTTGTTGCATAGTCTAGGTTGCCCCTTACCAAATACTCACAAAGCATCCTATAGTCTACATTCATATCAAAAGAATCCAATTGATCTAGCTGTTTGTCCATTTTTTGTTCACCCCCCTTTTACAATACATACCACTGATTGATTATCTATACATAATAATTATCACTTTGTATTGCATGATATTATTATATCATAATAAAAACAAAATATAATGGAAATTTTAATAAAGAAACAAAAATTATATATTAATAAAGTATGATAATATAAACTGGTAAGATAATACAAAAAATATTAGGAGGATTAAATATGAAAGTAGCTGTGATATATAGTTCAATGACTGGTAATACTGAAAAATTGGCAAGGGGTATATTTGATAAAATACAAGGTCACGAAAAGGACCTATTTAACCTAAAGGACAAGCCAGATATTTCCGGGTATGACATAGTAGCATGCGGATTTTGGGTAGATAGGTCCACTGCCAACAAGGAGATGGGTGAATTTATATCAGGTATTAGGGACAAGAAGGTATTTTTATTTGGTACTATGGGTCACCTTCCAGATTCAGACCATGGAGAAAAATCTATGGCAAATGTAGTAGGTCTTGTTGATGATTCTTGTAAGATAATAGGTTATTTTATGGCTTGCGGTAAGATAAATATGAGGGTATTAGAGGGAATCAAGCATATGAAGGCTGAAACTATAGGTGAAAAAGCATTTAAGGCTCATATGCTAGATGAAAAGAACTTAATAGTTTATAAGATACTAGGTGACCATGTAAATGATGCTGATATAGACTATTGTTCAGCTAGACTAAATGAGAGAATATATATAGAAGAGTGTTTAGCCAAGTTATAAATTCAAGCTCGAATATATACTAGTTAAATAAGAGACCTCCCCGAAGTTAAGGCTAAGTGTTAACGTTGGGGAGGTCTATTTTTTATTTTGTGATTTTTAATTCTATTATTTTGTTTTATATTTTTGGCTAACAAACTCCATGTATGCTACTTGCTTCTAATACAGATATAAGTTTTATCAACTTATATTTCTTCTAGCAGGCAAACGCACTGAGATGATATACCTAGTTTTTCACCTGTAAAGCCTAGTTTTTCTTCTGTAGTAGCTTTGACATTTATCCTTGACTTGTCAGTTTTAAGGACTCTTGCAAGGTTGTCTATCATTGATTCTAGGTGGGGAGCCATTTTTGGAGCCTGGGCTATAATCGTCGAGTCTATATTTCCTACCTTGTAGCCCATTTCTGTCATTTTGTCGTGGGCATAGGAAAGTAGATTTAGGCTATCTGCACCCTTGTATTTTGGGTCGGTATCTGGGAAGTGTCTCCCAAGATCTCCTATTGCAAGAGCTCCAAATATTGCATCTATTATAGCGTGTGTTAAAACATCTGCATCAGAATGTCCCAGTAGACCTGTTTCATGGTCTATTTTTACACCTCCTATAATCAGGTCCCTGTCATTTACCAGCCTATGAACGTCATATCCAATTCCTATTCTCATTAGTTACCTCCTCTTATAATTACTTATATTTTTGGGCTATGTAGTCTGCATAGCCTATGTCTTCTGGTGTTGTAATCTTTATATTGTCGTAGTTACCCTTTATGATTTTGACTGGGTGGCAGTAGGCCTCTACAATACTTGCATCATCGGTTACTGATAGCTTGTTTGTGTAGGCATTTTCATAGGCCCTAAGTAGTAGGTCAAAGTCAAATGTCTGGGGTGTTTGGGCACACCATAAGTACTTTCTATCAGGCGTATCTACTATATTGAGGTCCTTATCTGCTAGCTTTATAGTATCTTTTGCTGGGACTGCTAGACAGGTTGCCTTGTGGACTAGGGTCTCTTTTATACAAGTATCTATAGTAGACTCAGATACAAAAGGCCTAGCTCCATCATGGACCAAGACTATGTGTATATCTTCATTGATACCTAGAGCTGGTTCTTTATCCGAACTTATTATTTGAGATTTTATACTCGACCTATTATGACTTAGGTTATGGCCTAAGTTTTTTATATATTTGAGGCAGTTAAATATAGAGTCCTGCCTTTCCTTACCTCCGTGCACTAGGTATATACCCTCAAATCCGTATTTATCCAGAAGGTACCTTACGTACTTTTCTTCATCTTCTTTGACTGCAAGGATAATTCTATCTATATTTTTGTGGTTATAGAATTTTTCTAGGCTATGGATTAGGATTGGCTTGTCATCTATCTTTAGAAATTGCTTGTTGGTGGAAGACTTCATTCTTTTTCCAGATCCTGCAGCCAATAGTATAAGGTCTATCATATATATCCTCCTAATATTCAATAAGAAGACTATAGATACTTGACTTTTTGCTAGATTAGCCAGTCTTTGATCGTATAGCCTTCTTAGTATAAATTCATAAGTCTTATCTATTTACTAGATTTTTTGCTAGATTTTTTATTTTGTCTTTTCTCTACGGCTGAATTTATTTCAGCAAGCCATTGGTCTGTCTTTCCAACTAGGACCTTGTGGCTGATACCCTTGTCTAAAAATATTTCTATTCCGTCATTTGTAAATGGTGTTGGCTTGAATCTCTCTATCTTAGAGACCTTAGAAAGGGGCATCCTAATAGCCTTTTTCTCTATTAGGTTTGGATCTGGAGTATTGGCGAATATTACAAACCTTGAATTTAGGTACAACCAACCCTTTGTCACATTTTTTTTATTGGCTACTATCATATCAGCCTGGGCGTCCATTATGAGGTCTCCCTCGTTATGGAGCTTTTTGGCAAATATCCTCATATTTGTAGTGTGTCTACCCCTTCTTGATGACATCATGCCTGTCAAAAAGAAGGTACCGCCCATAAGTATAAAGACGTATAAGAATTGTCCTATACCTTTTGCAAATCCATATTGGTAAAAGTGGGCTGAGTTGAGTATTAGTCCGAACAAAAGCCCTACTATACAAGAATTTCTAAGTTGTTTTAAAGTGTCTGTTCTCATATCATTCTCCTCTTTATTGCTTATCGCTATTTGCAAGTCTATTGGAAGTCAACATCAGCGAGCAAAGGATGCAGGCTATTGTTGCCACTAGACAAAGTATATATATTATATTGTATCCCTTAAATAGGGAATTTACTAGGTCTATTTTGTCAATACTTGTATTGGTAAGGAGACTGCTTGTGTCTACACTCATGCCCTTTTTCATAAAGTAATTGTTGACTGCTACATTTAGGCTAAGGCCAAAAGCACTTATTCCAAGTGTCTGGCCTAGGGTTCTCACAAGCATTACAGATCCAGAAGCCATACCCATATCATCCTTGTCTAGGGCTTCTTGGACAATAAATAGGAGCATATTAAAGCAACCGCCAAAACCAAGACCTACCAAAAATACGGCAAGGCCTATGTGTAGGAGTTCTGTATCAGGCTTCATGATAATTAGGGCAACTTGACCCAAGGCTAGTAGTGCTAGGCTGACTACCATAATGATTTTAGTTGTATACTTGTGTATGATCTTAGATAGTAAAAATGATGCCAGCACCCAGGCTCCTGACATAGGGACTATAGCCACTGTAGAATACATAGGTGGATAACCCGACACATTCTGCATAAACTGTGGATTATACACATCCATGGCAATAAGGACCATAGATGTCAAGAATGACATCACCATAATCAAGAATATATCCTTTGAAAATAGCTGTATAGGGAGAACAGGATGTTCTACATTTTTTTCTACCTTCTTGAATACAAGAGCTAGTATAAGTCCTATTAGAACAGGTATAAGTACCTGAGGATCACTTAGTGAGTGCTTTTCAAGAGCTGTCATAGCCTGTATCAGGGCAATTATAAATAGGGTAAGTATAACCAAGCCCTTGACATCTAGCTTTGAATCCGACCTTGTTTCTGATGCATGGTAGTTTTCCTTTATCAGGTACATACTTAAAAGACCGATTGGGATATTGATATAGAATATCCAATTCCACGTAAGCTTTAGTAGTATTGCACCACCTATAACTGGAGCTATAAGGCTAGCAAGACTCCATACTGTGGAATTGTAGCCCTGTATTTTGGCTCTTTCTTCCACAGCGAAGATATCACCTATAATAGCCATACTAAGAGTATTTATTGCACCAGATCCGATACCTTGGACACCTCTAGCTACAATCAGCATAAACATTGTTTTTGACATACCACAAAGTATAGAGCCTATCAAAAATATAAGTATGGATATCTGTAGGAGTTTTTTTCTACCATAGAGGTCGGATAGCTTGCCGAAGACTGCTGTTGCCACTGCTGAGGTCAACAGGTATATAGAAAATATATGACTGGCAAGGTTAAAACCATGCAAGTCCTTTACTATTGAGGGGATCGCTGTCGTTACAATTGTTATTTCAACCGCACTCATAAAAGAGCAGGCGAATATTGCAAAGGCGATCATTTTCTTACTTTTATTCATTATTTACCCCCCGATTAAAATGCCCAGTTGCCGTCTTTAAATATGGCAAACTCTGTTCCATCTTGCTTGATACCTACTATATCCATGTCCTTGTCGCCTATCATAAAGTCAACGTGAGTCATGCTTACATTCATTCCTATTTGGTCTTTTTCCTCTTCGCTAAATGAAGCTCCATTTTCTATACAAGAAGAATAGGCTGCACCTATTGCAAGGTGGCAAGATGCATTTTCGTCAAATAGGGTAGAGTAGAATATTATATTTCTATTTGATATAGGAGAATCATAAGGCACTAGGGCTATTTCACCCAACCTAAGTGATCCCTCATCTGTTTCAACTAGGTTTTTTAGGTTTTCCTTACCTATTTTGGCATCGTAGTCTACGATTTTACCTTCTTCAAACCTAATCCAAAATTCATCTATTAGGCTACCTGCATAGATAAGTGGTTTTGTAGAATATACGATACCGTCAACCTTGTACTTGTGTGGCATGCCGAACACTTCTTCTGTGGGAATATTTGGATTGAACATATTTTTCTTAGGATCAAATGATGCACCTGACTCCCAGATATGTCCCTCAGGTAGGCCTACTACTAGGTCTGTTTTTGATGATTTATACCTAAGTTCCTTGAAGTTCATCTCGTTTAAAAAGTCCCTCTTATCGTGGAGATTCTTGTTGTGTATAGCCCAATCGCCTATTGGGTCTTCTGATACCCTAGAGCAGTCTAGGATATTTTCCCAAAGCTCTCTTACAGCATCCTCATCATCAAGGTCAGGGTGGATTCTCTTGGCCCACTTTAGGGATGGAACAGCTACTATTGACCACTTAACCTTGTCTGAAAGTGTATATGACCTCCATTCCTTTAGGTACTTGCCGGCGATTTTTTGAGACCTGGCTATCCTGTCTGGATCAACACCTGCTAGTAGGTCTGGATCATCTGATATTATAGATAAGAAAGATCCACCTTCCTTGGCTATCTGAGTGTACTTGTCTGCCTGCCACTGAGGATATTCATCAAAAGCATCGTTTGGAGCACTCATATATTTTTCTCTTGTTATAACTCCGTCAGAATACTCAACGTATACTTGTTTGGCACCAGCCTTGTAGGCTTCTTTGACGCACCTTCTTGTGAAATCTATAGCTTCAACATCTGCTCTTATAAGCAGGTTTTCACCTGACTGTACGTTGATGCCGGTTTTTATAGCTAGTTCTGCGAATTTATCTATTCTAGTATTTAAAGTCATAAATACCTCCTTAAATGATTATAATTTTTACCTCCTATATATTATAGGCTAAAATCATGATTTTGCATACAAAAATTGGTTTTTATACATATTTAAATGCCTAAAGAGCTAGCAGGCATGATATACTGTTATTATGAAAGTTAGTATATCTATTAATTTATAAGGAGATTGGTATGAGACGTAGAAAAAAAGAGAGAATAATTATATCTGTATTTATTTTGATAAGTCTGCTTTTGTTTGGTCTTGTAATAGCCTTTAATAAGGTAAGGGAAAAGACTTATAATATGGCTGAAAACCAAGTTACTAGTCAGGTTACAGAAAAAAATACATATAAGGAAAAGAGTGAGGATACAGCTAAAAGGGTCAGTTTTGCAGGTGTTGGTGATAATTTGATCCATGACTCAATATACAATGCAGCTGACATGAGAAAGGGTGTATATGGAGATGGTCAGTATGATTTTGACAAGCTATATGAAAATATCAAGCCTAGTCTAGACAAGTATGACCTAAGATACATCAACCAAGAGTCTATAGTAGCTGGTGACCAATATGGAAAGAGCAATTATCCATTATTTAATACACCTCAGGCAATCATACCCTCTATAGAAAAGGCTGGATTTAATATTATAAATATGGCAAATAACCATTCACTAGATAGGGGAAGTCAGGGACTGGTAGATTCAATCAAGTTGTGGGATAAGACAGGACTTTGTCATATAGGGGCCTATGAGTCAGAAGAAAGCAGAAGAAAACCCGTAATAATAGAAAAGAAGGGCATCAAGATAGGTCTTATAGCATACACATATGGAACTAATGGTATGAGTCCAGATACTCCCTATAGGATTGGCTACTTAAATGAGAAGGACATAAGAAGTGATATTGCCAGACTGAGACGAGCTGGTGTTGATTTTATATTAGCATCTGCACATTGGGGACAGGAAGGGCAACTTGCCATAGATTCAGTTCAGATGAGATATGCTCAACTTTTTAATGATCTAGGTGTTGATGTTGTCCTAGGAACACACGCTCATAGAATTCAAAAAGTTGAGTGGAAGACCAATGACAAGGGCAAAAAGACCCTTATTTATTATGGAACAGGTAATTTTGTTGCCAATATGATAGGAGCCCATACTTATTTAGAGGGTATGGCAAGCTTTGACTTTGTGAAAAAGGGAAATGACAAGTACATAGATAATCCAAAGTTTATACCACTAGTATGTCACCTAGAGGCCAACCAGTATGGCTATGATGGTAGTGTATACAGGTTGGATGAGTATCCGGTCGAGTTAGCCAACAGACACCTTTATATGAGGGGAGCAGGAGCATATAATATTGAACTATATAAGAATAGTGTAAACAGTATTGTTCCTAAGGAATTTTTGGAATAATAGTTTGGTATAAAAGTAGCTTTTCTAATACTGGCATGATTTAATTTGTTGTGGTAAAATCATAGAAAAATCGGTAAGTTATAGAAAATAAAATACATAAACTAGTTGACACACAATGTGTGAGATGGTAAACTTATAAGGTATGTAATCTACGGATTGCATACCTTTTTAGTGAATAACTAAAGCATCAATCAATTAATCAATCAATATGAAAATATTGATGGGGTTGGCGATCACTGATTAAGATCGAAAATTTTAAAAAAAGGAGGTGCAGTTGATGCCAACAATCAACCAATTAGTACGTAAAAGTAGAAAAGCAGTAGAAAAGAAATCTACAGCTCCAGCACTACAAAAGGGCTACAATTCTTTATACAAGAAGGCCACTGACATTAGTGCTCCACAGAAGAGAGGTGTTTGTACTTCTGTAAAGACAGTAACACCTAAGAAGCCTAACTCAGCGCTTAGAAAGGTTGCCAGAGTAAGACTTACAAACGGTATAGAAGTATCAGCTTATATTCCAGGTGAAGGACACAACCTTCAGGAACATAGTGTTGTTATGATCAGAGGAGGTAGAGTAAAGGACCTTCCTGGTGTTAGATACCATATCCTAAGAGGTACACTAGATACAGCAGGTGTTGACAAGAGAAGACAGTCAAGATCTAAGTACGGTGCTAAGAGACCAAAGGAAGCAAAGAAGTAAGAATTTAATTTAAAATTGTAAGGCTAGTAGCCTAAAAAGTTAGCTGGTTGACAGCAATTGATTATAGTTAGATGCTTTAAATATATATATTTATGGCATCACGGCAATAATTGTCGAGTACCTATGATTTAACTTTAATAATTAAGGAGGGAAGCGAAATGCCAAGAAAAGGTAATGTTCCAAAGAGAGAAATTTTACCAGATCCAATGTACGGAAGTAAGGTAGTAACAAAGTTAATAAACAATTTAATGTATGACGGAAAAAGAGGAAAATCACAGAGAATAGTATATGATGCATTTGCATTAATAGCGGAAAGAACTGGTGAGGACGCTCTAGAAGTATTCAGTAAGGCGATGGACAACATCATGCCTGTACTTGAAGTTAAGGCTAGAAGAGTCGGTGGTGCAAACTATCAGGTACCTATCGAAGTTAGAGCTGATAGAAGACAGACACTAGGACTAAGATGGTTAGTTAGATATACAAGAGCTAGAGGCGAAAAGGGAATGGTTGAGAAGCTTGCAAAGGAAATAATGGACGCAGCTAACAACACTGGAGCTTCAGTTAAAAAGAAAGAAGATACTCATAAGATGGCAGAAGCTAATAAGGCATTTGCTCACTATAGATGGTAAGCTTTTAACTTTCAATAAATGAAGGAGGAAAATAATGGCTAGACAGTTTCCATTGGAAAAAACTAGAAATATAGGAATCATGGCCCACATAGATGCAGGTAAGACAACAACTACTGAAAGAATTCTTTTCTATGCTGGTCGTACTCATAAAATAGGTGAAACTCATGACGGTGCATCTCAGATGGACTGGATGGATCAGGAAAAAGAAAGAGGTATCACAATTACTTCTGCGGCTACTACTTGTCAGTGGAATGGCCATAGAGTAAACATAATAGATACTCCAGGACACGTCGACTTCACAGTTGAAGTTGAAAGATCTCTTAGAGTTCTTGACGGTTCTGTTGCAGTTTTCTGTGCTAGATCAGGAGTTGAACCTCAGTCAGAAAATGTATGGAGACAGGCAGAAACTTACGGTGTTCCTAGAATAGCATTCGTAAACAAGATGGATAGACAGGGTGCTGACTTCCTAAATGTTGTTGAAATGATGAAGGAAAGACTAAAGGCTAATGCTGTTGCTATACAGTTACCAATAGGTGCAGAAGATAACTTCACAGGAATAGTTAACCTTATGACTATGAAGGCTCATATATACAAGAACGATGAAGGTACTGATATAGAAATAACTGATATACCAGCTGATATGGTAGATCAGGCTAATGAATATAGAGAAATCTTGGTTGAATCAGTTGCTGAAACTGACGAAGAACTAATGATGAAGTACCTAGAAGGTGAAGAAATAACAGAAGATGAATTAAAGGCAGGAATCAGAAAGGCTACAATAGCTTGTGAAATGAACCCAGTTCTATGCGGTACTGCATACAAGAACAAGGGTGTTCAGCTATTACTAGACGCTGTAATAGACTACCTACCAGCTCCTACAGATATAGAATCAATAAAGGGTGTTCTAGAAGATGGTGAAGAAAGTGAAAGACATGCATCAGATGATGAACCATTCTCAGCTCTTGCATTCAAGATCATGACTGACCCATTCGTTGGTAAGCTAGCATTCTTTAGAGTTTACTCAGGTAAGCTAGAATCTGGTTCTTATGTACTTAATGCTACAAAGAAGAAGAGAGAAAGAATTGGTCGTATCCTACAGATGCATGCCAATACAAGAGAAGAAATAAATGAAGTTTACGCAGGAGACATCGCTGCTGCAGTAGGTCTTAAGGATACTACTACAGGAGATTCACTTTGTGATCCAGCTAACCCAATAGTTCTTGAATCAATGGAATTCCCAGAACCAGTTATCTTCGTTGCTATTGAGCCATCATCAAAGGCAGCTCAGGAAAAGATGGGTGTAGCTCTTCAGAAGCTTGCAGAAGAAGACCCTACATTTACAGTTAGAACTGACGCTGAAACAGGACAGACAATAATCGGTGGTATGGGTGAGCTTCACCTAGAAATCATCGTTGACAGACTACTAAGAGAATTCAAGGTAGAAGCTAATGTTGGTGCTCCTCAGGTTGCATATAGAGAAACAATAACAGTTCCAGTAGACGTAGAATACAAGTATTCTAAGCAGTCAGGTGGTAGAGGTCAGTACGGTCACGTTAAGATCAGAGTTAACCCACTTGAACCAGGCGAAGGATATAAGTTCGAAAACAAGACTGTTGGTGGTTCAGTTCCTAAGGAATATGTTGGTCCAGTTGACCAGGGTATCCAGGGTGCTATGCAGTCAGGTATCGTAGCTGGTTATCCAGTAGTTGACGTCGGTGTTGAACTATATGATGGTTCTTACCACGAAGTCGATTCATCAGAAATGGCCTTCAAGATGGCAGCTTCTATGGCATTTAAGGACGCTATGAAGAAGGGTAACTCAGTTCTTCTTGAACCAGTATTCGCAGTTGAAGTTGTTACTCCAGAAGACTACATGGGTGATGTTATGGGTGACCTTAACTCAAGAAGAGGTATGATCCAGGGTATGGAAGCTAGAAACGGAGCACAGGTAATAAAGGCTCATGTTCCACTATCTGAAATGTTTGGATATTCAACAGACCTTAGATCTGCCACTCAGGGTAGAGCAACTTACACAATGATATTCAACCACTACTCACAGGTTCCAGCATCAGTTGCTAAGAAGCTAGTAGAAGGTAAGTAATATAAAAACAAGTATTCATTTTTGCAAAATTAGGTTGAGATTTTTCAACGAAACATTGAAATTTAAATGAAAAAGTGATATACTTATTAAAGATTTACAAGATTTTTGTAAAATAGGGGAACCTCGTGTTCCCCAGACAAAATAAACTATTATTTTTCTAACAGGGAGGAAATTTGAAATGGCAAAAGCTAAATTTGAAAGAAGTAAGCCACATGTTAATATCGGTACAATAGGTCACGTTGACCACGGTAAAACAACATTAACAGCAGCAATAACTAAGACTCTATTCAACAAGTATCAGTTAGGTGAAGCAGTAGACTTCGCTAACATAGATAAGGCACCAGAAGAAAGAGAAAGAGGTATCACAATCTCTACAGCTCACGTTGAATACGAAACTCCAGCTAGACACTACGCTCACGTTGACTGCCCAGGCCATGCCGATTATGTTAAGAACATGATCACTGGTGCTGCTCAGATGGACGGTGCTATACTAGTTGTTGCAGCTACTGACGGTCCAATGCCTCAGACTAGAGAACATATCCTTCTTTCTAGACAGGTTGGTGTTCCTTACATAGTTGTATTCCTAAACAAGTGTGATATGGTAGACGACGAAGAATTACTTGAACTAGTTGAAATGGAAGTTAGAGAACTTCTTAACGAATATGAATTCCCAGGAGATGATACTCCAATAGTAAGAGGTTCAGCTCTTATGGCTCTTGAAGATCCAAACTCTAAGTGGGGAGATCAGATAGTTGAATTCTTCAACCAGATAGACGAATATATACCAGCTCCAGAAAGAGCAGTTGACAAGCCATTCCTAATGCCAGTAGAAGACGTATTCTCAATCACTGGTAGAGGTACAGTTGCAACTGGTAGAGTTGAAAGAGGTGTTCTTAAGGTTTCTGATGAAGTTGAACTAGTTGGTTTAACAGAACAGCCAAGAAAGGTTGTAGTAACAGGAGTAGAAATGTTCAGAAAGTTACTAGATCAGGCAGAAGCTGGAGATAACATCGGTGCACTTCTAAGAGGTGTTCAGAGAGATGAAATCGAAAGAGGACAGGTTCTTGCTAAGCCAGGAACAGTTCATGCTCATACTAAGTTCACTGCAGAAATATACGTTCTTAAGAAAGAAGAAGGTGGTAGACATACTCCATTCTTCGATGGATACAGACCACAGTTCTACTTCAGAACAACTGACGTAACTGGTGAGTGTAAGCTACCAGAAGGTACAGAAATGGTTATGCCTGGTGACAACGTAACAATCGAAGTTGACCTAATCAACTCTATATGTGTTGAAGAAGGTTTAAGATTCGCCATCAGAGAAGGTGGTAGAACAGTAGCTTCTGGTGTTGTTGCTTCTATAATAGAATAATCTATACTTTAGAGTATAACTACAATACGAGATATAAAAGAGAATTCCTATTTGGGATTCTCTTTTTTTATGCAAAAAAGTCTAAGCTTAAGGCAGATAAATCACATGACAAAGAACCAGATTAAATAGAAAGAAATAAATAGGATTTATGATATAAGTAATTGTATGGTTAATGTTTTCCTGTTATACTATTATTAAGATAACAAATTTTAAAAATTGCTCAATATTAAATAAGTGAGCAGTAAAATATTAACTTTAGGAGGACATATGACAGTGGATGAAAGAAAAGAGGCATTGAGAAATAAGTATGGTTCTTCAAGGGATAATCAGACTCACAGAAGAGGAGTAGAGCCTGAGCTTAAGAGGCGTCCAGTAAGTGAGACTCCACCACCTAGAAGAGATTATTACGATGAATCAGAGGATGATGAATTTGATGAAGACGACTATAATAACTATAGGAGTCCTAGAAGCCAGATGGATTCTAAACAAAAGAAGATGCTTGCAGGAGGAATTATACTTGCTATTTTATTAGTTGTAGGCTCATTCTTTGGTTTTAGATTCTACAAGGTATACAGTGATGAAAAAAGAGCTAGTCAGGCCCTCGAACTTGGGGAATTTGATGAAGCTGAGAACCTATACTCAGACCTTTATAAGAGAACAGGTGACCAGAAGTATAAGAAACTTAGAGAAAGTGTACTGGTTAGTAAAGAAAACGACTCTATCATTGTTTCTGCCAAGAATTCAGCTGATGCAGGTGACTATGTAGAGGCGGTTAGACTGTATGCTAGCGTAAGCAGTGAAGATGTTAAGAACTATGAAAAGGCCCAAGCGGCTGCTAAAATAGCTCAGTCTAAGGCAATAGACATGATTAACAATTATGTAAGAGATGAAGACTTCACAACTGCTAGGTCCAATCTCGATAGCCTAAAGGCATCCATGCCAGATGACTCTAGATATGCTGGTTTAGAAACCAAGATAAGTGAAGGGGAAAAGAAAAAGAAGGTAGCTGAAAATAAGCCTAATGAAACTACAATTGTATACAAGACTCAGGGTATAGAGAGAATAGCAGATACAAGTAGGAAAAGAGCTGTCGAGGAATACAGCCAGTCCATAATAGGTACTAGTCAGTCTATAACATCAGGTGCTGCAAATGTTAGAACTGGTCCTAGCAAGAGTTCATCTATAATAACATCTATAGACAGGGGTTCTACTGTATATGTAGAAGATACATATGTAGAGAGTGCAGATAGGATTTGGTGTAAGGTATCTTTTGGTGGCACTGTAGGATGGATATCTTATAATACTATGAATTATTCAATCAGATAGGAGGTATATAATGGGAAGGTATTACGAAGAGGAGCCATATCAGGAAGATATATATCCTGAGGATGATCTAGGTCAAGAGTTTAGAAGGGTCAGCAAAGATGTAGTAAGAGTTGGTGGCAAGGCCATTAAAAGAGGTGCATCTAAGATGAAGTCAAGTGTTTCCGGTGTAAGTTCGGGAGGACTTTTAGTTGCTAAGATTTTAAAGGTTTTGGCAATCATCTCTATTGTAATAGGTGTTATCGGATTTTTTGGTATATTGTTTTCAAAACCGGATGCAAGTATGTTTGGTAATCGCATAGATAGTGGGCTTGGTGGAGCATTTTTCATGGTGGCTCTGATGTATTTATTGTTAGCCTTAGGCATTGCCCTAGGACTATTTGCTGCTGGATTTAGTTTGGAATACTTGTACTTTGCAAATGTTAGATTAGACAGACTAGCAAAGCTTACGGTTGATACTAATGAGATACTCTTCTATCAGAATGAAGTTTTAGAAAAAACAGATACTAGTAAGCAGTAGGATATTGAAGATGATAAATGCTATAAGCGACAAAGCCTATAGCTTTAAAAGGACTCCTGTTCTATTTGTATAGGTTTATCCAATCCTAATACAGGTAGATTGACAGGGGCCCTTTTTATTGCTTATGTTTTGATTGAATTTATGTTATAATTGTAAATATTGAAAGGAGGTTTACTAATGATAGATAGAGCTAAGCAAATTGAAGATTATATAGTTAAAATGAGAAGGTACTTCCACGAAAACCCAGAGTTAAGTGGTGAAGAGTACAATACACAAAAGGTCATTCTTGCTGAACTTGAAGGTCTTGGACTTGATATAGAGAAGGTTGGAAATACATCTATAATTGCAAGACTAAAGGGTTCTAAGCCAGGAAAGACTGTAGCCCTTAGGGCTGATATGGATGCTATTCCAATAATAGAGCAGTCAGATGTTGATTTTACTTCAAAGAACCAGGGAGTAATGCACGCCTGTGGTCATGATGCCCACAGTGCCATGCTATTAGGAGCTGCAAAGATTCTGACATCTATGAAGGACGACATAAAAGGAGAGGTTAGGTTCTTCTTCCAAGAAGGTGAAGAAAACTTCTCAGGAGCTAAGAAGATAGTAGCTGCAGGCGGTATGGATGGAGTAGATGGTGTATTTGGAATGCACGGTCTACCAGGTATAGATGTAGGATACGCAAATATCGAGCCAGGCTACAGACTTACAGGTTGTGATACTATATTTGTAAAGTTCGAGGGAGTATCAGGTCATGGATCAGCTCCACACCTAGCTAAGGATACTATACATCCGGCTTGTATGTTCGTTACTGATATCCAGTCCGTTGTTACAAAGAATGTTGACCCACAGGAGCCAGTTATCGTATCCGTTGGTCAGTTCCACGCAGGAACAAAGCCAAATATAATATCAAAGTATGCAGAAGTTGAAATGTCTATGAGATACTATGATCCAGAGGCTAGGGCTGCTATACATGAAGGTATAAAGAGACATGCCAAGTCTATAGCTGATGCATTTGAAATAAGCGTAGAGGTTGTTATAGAAGAATCTACCCCAAGTCTTAGAAATGACGAGGCTATGACAGAACTTGCTAAGGCTACTTGCGAGAAGGTAATGGGACCAGGAAAGAATGCTCCTATGAAGAGGGTCATGGCATCAGAGGATATGTCATATTACTTCCAGCATGCCAAGGGAGTATATATAAATATGGGTTATAGAAATCCAGAAAAGGGATGTATCTATTTCCCACACCATGAAAAGTTCAAGATAGATGAGGACTACATGAAGTACGGAACTGCCATGTTTGCCCAGTTTGCACTAGACTTTTTAGATAGTGATTTATAGGAAAAATTTAGAGGAGATGTAAGTGGAAGAAGGAGTTTTTAGAATATTATCGAGGACGTGGAGGAGTATTTATAGGAATAAATTTGATTACCTTATAAATGCATCCGTACTCCAGCTGATAATGACGAGTATAGGGACCTATCTCTTATCCGAAATATTCAACCTAGTCTTAGCCAGTTCTAGGCAAACAAATATAAATATGGATAATATAGGAGTACTGGTGAAAAATCCTGTTAGCCTTGTAATGGTAGCAGTATACCTTCTATTTTTTGCCCTTCTCATAACTATAGAATTTTCTGTTATGTGTATGATGGTATATGGGAAGCAAAATAATAAGTACTATTCTATTAAGTCTGCCCTACTAATAGCGAGCAAGAGGTTCAAGGGCTTGATAGGAGTTTCATTTATATTCTTTATAGGCTATCTACTGGTGACTATACCGACAGCAAATACAGGTATGATGTCGATATTGACAGAAAAATTATATATTCCAAAGTTTATAACTGACGAGATACTGAAGATGGGGTGGGGAAGGTTTTTTATACCGATGATTTCCCTAGTATTTATATATATTAACTTTAGGCTCATATTCTCTATACCTATTCTGCTTATAAAGGGTAAGGATTTTAGGACCTGTCTTTTTGAAAGCTGGAAATTGACACGTAAGAAAAAGTTGAAGTTGGCTACAACCATGGTCCTATTTGAAGTGCCACTCTCTTTGGCAAACTTGCTATTTTATGCAGGTATAGTAACAGTCCTATCTATGGTGGATCCCCAGGGAAAGGACCTGGTCAGTGAGGCTATATTTTTGAGTGCCACCAAGTTAGGCATATTCTTTTTCTTGGTTATGACTAAGATAGGTATACTTGAGATAATAATATCTATTATAAGTGGTGGCCAAGACCTATCAGAGGATATAGATACTATAAGTCAGGAAGAGAGGAAAAAGTCAAAACTCCTGATATCATCTCTTGTAGTGGTGTCGATATCATCTATAGTTGTAAATGGTTTTAGGTTGTCTTTGTGGGATATAAATAAGGATATGGAAACTATAGCCCACAGGGGATGTGTAGGTTATGGGGCAGAAAACTCCATAGAGGCCCTAGAAGGAGCCAAGAGGGTAGGTGTAGACTATGCTGAGATGGATGTTCAGATGACTAAGGACCATAAGTTTGTGGTTGTCCATGACTTTAACCTCAAGAGACTGACGGGTAAAAAACTCTACGTCAAAGATATGTACTATAAGGATATAGTTGGTATTAAAATAAGGGACCATGGATTCACTGGTAATATAGTTTCCTTTGAAAAATATGTTAAAAAGGCAAAAGAACTAAATATAAAGTTACTAGTTGAGTTGAAGCCCAACGGTGGAGAACCCAAGAATTACGCAGACTTATTTATAAAAGAGGTTGACAGGTTGGGTATAAGGAAAGAATATAAATATATGTCATTGTCAAAGTCTTTGATGGAAGAGATCAATAAGAAGGCCCCAGAAATGGAGACAGGTCATGTAATACCCCTTCAGATAGGTGGTTTTTCCGATGAAGACGTGGACTTCTTTGTCATAGAGGATTTTTCATATAGAAATAGGTATGTTGAAGAGGCTAAGTTGATGGGCAAGGATGTATATGTATGGACCATTAACGATGAAGGAAAGATGAACCAGTACCTACAAAGACCTGTTGATGGTATAATAACTGATGAAGCGAGTATTTTTTTGAATATAAAAAGAGATTATATGAAGAATAATACCTACTTTGATAGGCTAGCTAGGATAATAGAAGCAAGCTAAAAATATGTGAAAACGGATGGCAAGAGGCCGGTCCTAGAGTGATTGAAATTTCAAGAAAAATAATAAAAAATTAGATGAAAAACTTTAAAAAAAAGCTTGCATTATGCAGGCTTTTTTGTTAAAATAATCTAGTACGCTCACACAAGTGAGTAAGTTTTGGGTGGATAAACAAAAATCGATTAAGGAAATACGACACACCCGGAACAGTGTATCGGTGTTTTGATTTATCTGGCCAGGTAAATAAAATCAGAAGGAGGGACTAAAATGGCTAAGAATGAAAAGATAAGAATAAGATTAAAATCATATGATCATAAGTTATTAGACTACTCAGCTACTAAGATAGTTGAAGCTGCTAAAAAAGCAGGTTCTGTAGTTTCAGGTCCAATACCACTTCCAACAGAGAAGAAGGTTGTGACTATACTAAGAGCTGTACATAAGTACAAAGACTCTAGAGAACAGTTCGAAATAAGAACTCACAAGAGACTTATCGACATAGCTAATCCAACACCAAAGACAGTTGATTCATTAATGAAGCTTGACTTGCCAGCTGGTGTAGATATAGAAATCAAATTATAAGCCGCCTAAGATAGAAATATCTTAGAATGATTACCCAAGTTGGTAATCCGCTGTAAGAACTAGGAGGTAAATATGAAGGGAATTTTAGGAAAGAAAATAGGAATGACACAGGTATTCACTGAAGAAGGTCTTGTAATACCAGTGACAGTTGTAGAAGCTGGTCCAGTAGCAGTTACTCAGATAAAGACTCTTGAGAACGATGGATATGAAGCTATACAGGTTGGTTATGTTGATGCTAAGGAAAAGGCACTTAACAAGCCACAGAAGGGACATCTAGCTAAGGCTGGTGTACTTAAGAGACATCTAAAGGAATTTAGAGTTGACACAGTAGAAGGATATGAAGTTGGACAGGAAATAAAGGCTGACCTATTCACTGCTGGAGAAAAGATAGATGTTACAGGTATCTCAAAGGGTAAGGGATTCCAGGGACCAATAAAGAGACATGGACAGAGTAGAGGTCCAGAATCTCACGGTTCAAGATACCACAGAAGACCAGGTTCAATGGGTGCTTGTTCATATCCGGGTAGAGTATTTAAGAACAAGAAACTTGCAGGACACATGGGAAGTGTTAAGATTACAATTCAGAATCTAGAAGTAGTAAGAGTAGATGCTGAAAAGAATCTTTTATTAATAAAGGGTGCCATCCCAGGTGCTAAGGGATCTGTAGTAACTGTTAAGGCAGCTATTAAGGGTTCTAACTAATCACTAGAGGAAAGGAGGATTAACAAATGCCAAAGATTAATGTATTAAACGTATCAGGCCAGAATGTTGGTGAAATAGAATTAAACGATTCAATATTTGATATAGAAGTAAACGAACACGTTCTATACGAAGCTGTAAAGTGCCAGTTAGCTAATAAGAGACAGGGTACACAGTCTGCAAAGACTAGAGCTGAAGTTAGAGGTGGTGGTAGAAAGCCATGGAGACAGAAAGGTACTGGTAGAGCTAGACAGGGTTCTATAAGATCAGTACAGTGGGTAGGCGGTGGAGTTGCATTCGCACCAAAGCCAAGAGATTACTCTTACTCACTACCAAAGAAGGTTAGAAGACTTGCAATGAAGTCTGCTTTATCTTCAAAGGTACAGGATAAGGAAATAATAGTACTTGACGCACTTAGCTTAGAGGCTCCTAAGACTAAGGAAATAGTAAATCTATTCAAGAATGTAAACGCAGCAAAGAAGACTCTTGTTGTTACTGCAGAAAACGACGTAAACGTAGTTAAGTCAGTAAGAAACATAGAAGGAGCTAACGTAGCTCACGTAAGCACACTAAATGTTTACGATATACTAAACTGTGATTCATTCATAATAACAACAGACGCAGTTAAGAAAGTGGAGGAGGTGTACGCGTAATGACAAATCCACATGATATAATCATAAAGCCAGTCGTTACTGAACAGTCAATGGCTGAGATGGGTAATAAGAAATATACTTTTGTTGTTGCAAAGAGCGCCAACAAGACTGAAATAAAGAAAGCAGTAGAAAAGATTTTCGAAGTAAAGGTAGCAGCAGTAAATACGCTAAACTACGATGGAAAGACTAAGAGAATGGGAAGAACAGTTGGAAAGACTGCAAGCTTCAAGAAGGCTGTTGTTAAGTTAACAGCTGAAAGCAAGGATATTGAATTCTTCACAGGAATGTAATTCAGATAAAGGAGGAAATAAATAATGGCTATTAAAAAGTTTAAACCTACTTCTCCTGCCTTAAGACAGATGACAGTTTACAAGTCAGATGATATTACTACAGACAAGCCAGAAAGATCACTTCTTGTAAAGTTAAAGAAGAACGCTGGTAGAAACGTTCATGGTAAAATAACTGTACGTCATAAGGGTGGCGGAAATAAGAGAAAATATAGAATAATAGATTTCAAGAGAAATAAAGATGGAATACCTGCAAAGGTAGCAACTATAGAATACGATCCAAACAGAACAGCTAATATAGCTCTTCTAAACTATGCAGATGGTGAAAAGAGATATATACTAGCTCCTCAGGGATTAAAGGTTGGTACAGTAGTACTATCAGGTAAGGGTGCTGACATCAAGCCAGGTAACTGCCTTGAATTAAGAGACATGCCAGTAGGTACACTAGTACATAACATAGAGTTAAAGGCTGGAAAGGGTGGCCAGATAGTTAGATCTGCTGGAGCATCTGCACAGTTAATGGCTAAGGAAGGCGGAAGAGCACTTCTTAGATTACCATCAGGCGAAGTAAGATACGTTAAGGATAACTGTAGAGCAACTGTTGGACAGGTTGGTAACGTAGAATACGCTAACGAAGTAATCGGTAAGGCTGGTAGAAAGAGACACATGGGTATCAGACCTACAGTAAGAGGTTCTGTAATGAACCCTAATGACCATCCACACGGTGGTGGTGAAGGTAGATCTCCAATCGGTAGACCATCACCAGTTACTCCATGGGGTAAACCAGCTCTTGGATACAAGACTAGAAAGAAAAACAAGGCTTCTAATAAGCAGATAGTATCTAGAAGAACTAAGTAATAGATTTAATTTACTCAGGAAGGAGGATTATTAATGTCAAGATCAACAAAGAAGGGACCTTTTGTCCATGCAGGATTATTTAAAAAGGTTGAAGCGATGAACGCTAGCGGAAATAAAGAAGTAATTAAGACTTGGTCAAGAACTTCAACAATATTCCCACAGTTTGTAGAACATACAATAGCAGTTCACGATGGAAGAAGACATATACCAGTATATATCACAGAAGATATGGTTGGACATAAATTAGGAGAATTCGTTCCTACAAGAACTTTTAGAGGTCACAAGGACGATGAAAAATCTTCAAAGAGAAAATAACTAATTGAAGGTGAAAGGAGGAATAAGAATGGAAGCAAAGGCTACAGCTAAATACGTTCGTGTATCATCTAGAAAAGCTGGACAGATATGCGACTTAGTTAGAGGAAAGAACGTGAATGAAGCATTAGCAATACTTAAGTTTACACCAAGATACGCATCTGAAATAGTTGCAAAGGTAGTAAAGTCTGCTGCTGCAAATGCTGAAAACAACCACGAAATGGACGCAGATAAATTATACATATCACATATAGTTGCAAACCAGGGACCTACAATGAAGAGATTCATGCCTAGAGCACAGGGTAGAGCAACAGCAATCAGAAAAAGAACATCTCACATAGAGGTAGTTGTTAAGGAAAGAGAAAATTAATAAGAAGGAGGGACACAAATGGGTCAGAAGGTAAATCCACACGGCTTAAGAGTTGGTGTAATTAAAGATTGGGACTCAAGATGGTTCGCTAACGATAAAAAAGAGTTCGGCGCTTTCATCAAGGAAGATAATGTTCTTAGAAAGCATTTAAAGAAAGAATTATACTCAGCAGGACTTGCTAAGATAGAAATAGAAAGATCAGCTAACAAAGTAAAGATGGACTTACATGTTGCAAAGCCAGGTGTTGTAATAGGTAAGGGAGGAGCTGGAATCGAAGCTCTAAAGAAAGAATTAGAAAAGATGACTGGTAAGACAGTTATACTTAATATAATCGAAGTAAGAAACATAGACAGAGATGCTCAGCTAGTTGCTGAAAACATAGCACAGGCAATAGAAAGAAGAATTGCTTTCAGAAGAGCTATGAAGCAGGCAGTTGGTAGAACAATGAAGTCTGGTGCTAAGGGTATCAAGGTTAGTGCTTCTGGTAGACTAGGTGGAGCTGAAATGGCTAGAACTGAAGGATATTCAGAAGGAAACGTACCTCTACAGACATTAAGATCTGATATAGAGTACGGATTTGCTGAAGCAAACACTACTTATGGTAAGATAGGTATCAAGGTTTGGATCTGTAACGGTGAAATCCTTCCAGGCAGAAATCTTTCAACTGAAAGAGAAGAAAAGAGAGCCGAAATGAGAAATGGAAGAGATAACAAGAGAAACGGCAGAGGAAACGACAGAAGAGGAAACAGAAATAACGACAGAAAAGGTAACAATAGAGGTCCTAGAGCTTCAAAAAGAGAAGCAAAGCAGGACTAATTAGTTCGGAAGGAGGAAACAACTCATGTTAATGCCAAAGAGAGTAAAGCGTCGTAGAGTACACAGAGGAAGCTTAGCTGGTAAGGCAAATAAAGGTAATAAAGTAACTTACGGAGAGTTTGGACTTGTTGCCCTAGAGCCTTCATGGATAACTTCTAACCAGATAGAAGCAGCCAGAATCGCGATGACAAGATATATCAAAAGAGGTGGTCAGGTTTGGATCAAAATCTTCCCACACAAGCCAATAACAAGAAAGCCTGCAGAAACTCGTATGGGTGCTGGTAAGGGTTCTCCAGAATATTGGGTAGCAATAGTAAAGCCAGGTAGAGTAATGTTTGAACTTGCAGGAGTTTCAGAAGAAAAGGCAAGAGAAGCTATGAGACTTGCAGCTCATAAGTTACCTATCAAGTGTAAGTTTGTTAAGAAAGAAGATTTAGAGAAGGTAGGTGAATAGGATGAAAGCTAAAGAATTAAGAAATTTAACAAGTGAAGAGTTGCTAGCAAAGTTAGACGAATTCAAGAGTGAATTATTTAGCTTAAGATTCCAATTAGCTACTGGTCAGTTACAGAATACAGCTAGAATAAAGACTGTTAGAAGAGACATAGCAAAGGTTAAGACTGTTCTTGCAGAAAGAAAGTTAAACGAAGCTAGAGCTTAATATTGGAAAAAGGAGGCTTTATAGACATGGAAGAAAGAAACAGAAGAAAAGTTAGAGTTGGCCGTGTTGTTAGCGATAAGATGGACAAGACAATAGTTGTTGCTTGTGAAGACTTCGTTAGACACCCACTTTACAATAAGCGTGTAAAGAGAACAAAGAAGTACAAGGCTCATGATGAAATGAATGTGTGCAACATTGGAGATAGAGTAAGAATAATGGAAACTAGACCTTTATCAAAAGACAAGAGATTCAGACTTGTTGAAGTAGTTGAAAAGGTAAAATAGTTTTACAAGAAGGAGGAATTGCGATGATACAGCAGGAATCACGTTTAAAAGTAGCTGATAATTCAGGTGCTAGAGAACTATTATGCATACGTGTTCTTGGCGGAAGTAAGAGAAAGTACGCTAACGTAGGTGATGTAATAGTTGCAACAGTTAAAAGTGCAACACCAGGCGGAGTTGTAAAAAAAGGTAAAGTAGTAAAAGCTGTTGTAGTTAGAAGCAAGCAGGGTATGAGACGTAACGATGGTAGCTATATTTCATTTGATGAAAATGCTGCAGTTATTATAAAGGACGATAAGACACCAGTAGGTACTCGTATATTTGGACCTGTTGCGAGAGAGTTAAGAGATGCAGACTTCATGAAGATCGTATCACTTGCTCCAGAAGTACTATAATTAGAGGAGGTGCAATAGACAAATGATGCGTGTAAAGAAAGGCGACACTGTAGTAGTTATAGCAGGTAAGGACAAAGGTAAGAAGGGTCTAGTACTAAGCGTAGATGCTAAGAACGATAAGGTTCTAGTTGAAGGAATAAACGTTGTAACTAAGCACAACAAGCCATCTGCTACAAACCAGCAGGGTGGAATAACAACAAAGGAAGCTCCTATACATATATCAAATGTTATGCCATTTGATGCAGAAGCAGGAGTTGGCGTTAGAGTTAGATACGAAGTTAAAGACGGAAAGAAAGTTAGAGTATCTGCTAAGAGCGGTAAAGAATTATAGAAATAACTAGACGAAAGGAGGACATGTAATGGCTTCAAGATTACAGGAAAGATACAATAAAGAAGTTGCTCCAGCACTAATGGAGAAATTCGGATATAAGAATATAATGGAAATACCTAAGCTTGATAAGATAGTAATAAACATGGGAGCTGGCGATTCTAAGGATAACGCTAAGGCCCTAGAAAAAGCTATCGAAGAGCTAGAAAAGATAGCTGGTCAGAAACCAGTAACAACAAGGGCAAGAAAATCAGTAGCAAACTTTAAGTTAAGAGAAGGTATGCCAATAGGAGCAAAAGTTACACTAAGAGGTGACAAGATGTTCTATTTCATGGATAAATTAGTTTCAGTATCTCTACCAAGAGTTAGAGACTTCAGAGGTGTTAACCCTAATTCATTCGACGGAAGAGGTAACTATGCACTAGGAGTTAAGGAACAGCTTATATTCCCAGAAATAGTTTACGATCAGGTTGATAAGGTTAGAGGTATGGACATAATCTTCGTAACAACAGCTAAGACTGACGAAGAAGCTCGTGAACTAATAAAGTTATTAGGAATGCCATTTTCTAAGTAGGTAAAGGAGGAATTCACGTGGCTAGAAAAGCGATGATAGTAAAGCAGCAGAAAAAGCAGAAATATAAGACAAGAGAATACACAAGATGCACAATATGTGGTAGACCACATTCAGTACTAAAGGATTTCGGAATTTGCCGTATATGCTTTAGAGAACTAGCATACAAGGGTGAAATACCTGGTGTAAGAAAGTCAAGTTGGTAAGATTAAGATAAATCGGAAGGAGGTTTTATTATGACAATGACAGATCCAATCGCAGATATGCTGACAAGAGTTAGAAATGCTAACACTGTAAAGCATGAAACTGTTGATGTTCCGGCTTCTAATATAAAGAAAGAAATAGCTAGAATACTTCTTGAAGAAGGATTCATTAGAGGTTATGACGTAATCGAAGATGGTAAGCAGGGAATAATAAGAATACAGCTTAAGTATGCACAGGAAGGTGAAAGAGTAATCTCAGGATTAAAGAGAATCTCTAAGCCGGGAATGAGAATATATGCATCAGCAGCTGATGTACCAAAGGTATTGAACGGACTAGGTATTGCAATGATATCTACATCAAACGGTATATTAACTGACAAGCAGGCAAGAGAAAATAACGTAGGTGGAGAAGTAATCTGCTACGTTTGGTAATTATTTCGTAGAGTAAGGAGGTGTAATAATGTCAAGAATAGGTTTAAAGCCAATCGTGATACCTGCAGGCGTTGAAGTAACTATAGGTGAAGGAAACGTAGTAACTGTAAAGGGTCCGAAGGGAACATTAACAAATACATTCAGTCAGGATATGGCTATAAAGAAGGAAGAAAATACAGTAGTAGTTGAAAGACCTACTGATAACAAGAAGCATAAGAGTCTTCACGGTCTTACAAGAACACTTATAAACAACATGGTAATAGGTGTGTCTGAAGGATACGAAAAGAAGCTAGAAGTAAAGGGTGTTGGATATAGAGCTGCAAAGCAGGGTAAGACACTTGTTATGAACTTAGGTTTCTCACATCCAGTAGAAATGGAAGATCCAGAAGGTATAACTGTTGAAGTACCAAACCAGTTTGAAATAATCGTAAAGGGTATAGACAAGCAGAAGGTTGGAAATTACGCTTCTAAGATTAGAGCATGGAGAAAGCCAGAGCCATACAAGGGCAAGGGTCTTAAGTATGCTGATGAAGTTATCATCCGTAAGGAAGGTAAAACTGGTAAGAAGTAATAATTAACGAAAGGAGTGAGTACTTTGTTCAAGAAAATCGATAAGAACGCAAACAGAGTTGCTAGACATAAGAGAGTAAGAAAGAAAGTAACAGGAACAGCTGAAAGACCAAGACTTTGTGTATTCAGAAGTTCAAAGAATATATACGCTCAGATAATAGATGATGCTAACAGAGTTACACTTGTATCTGCTTCTTCACTAGATGAAGCAATCAAGGGTGCAGTATCATACACAGGAAATAAAGAAGCTGCTAGAAAAGTTGGAGAATTAGTAGCAAAGAAAGCCGCTGAAAAGGGTATAACAGAAGTTGTATTCGACAGAGGTGGATACATTTATCACGGTAGAGTTTTAGAGCTAGCTGAAGGCGCAAGAGAAGCTGGTCTTAAGTTCTAATTAATAAAGGAGGAAGAATATGCTACATAGTAAACCTATAGATGCAACTCAATTCGATTTAGAAGAGAGAGTAATAGAAGTTAGACGTGTTACTAAGGTTGTAAAAGGTGGTAGAAACTTCAGATTTGCAGCACTAGTTGTAGTTGGAGATTCAAACGGACACGTTGGTATCGGATCAGGAAAAGCAATGGAAGTTCCAGATGCTATAAAGAAGGCTGTTGAAGATGCAAAGAAGAACCTAATAGTAGTACCAAGAGTTGGAACTACAGTACCACACGAAGTTGTTGGTCACTTTGGTGCAGGTAACATCCTTATAATGCCTGCTAAGGAAGGTACAGGAGTCCTAGCTGGTGGTCCAGTCAGAGCCGTACTAGAACTTGCTGGAGTAATGGACGTTAGAGCTAAGTCAACTGGTTCAAACAACCCAAGAAACATGGTAAACGCAACAATAGCAGGACTAAAGAGTCTTAAGACTGCAGAATCAATTGCAAGATTAAGAGGTAAAAAAGTAGAAGAACTGCTTGGATAATAAATAGGAGGTTTCACAATGTCTAAGATACAGATAAAGTTAGTTAGAAGCGTTATAGGAACTACTCCTAATCAGAGAAAGAACGTTGAAGCTCTTGGATTAAAGAAGAGAGAATCAGTAGTAGTAAAGGAAGATAACGCTCAGATAAGAGGAATGATAAACAAGGTTAGTCACCTTGTTGAAGTAACTGAGATAGCAGAATAATAGAAATAGAAAGAGAAGGAGGTGCGACATAATGAAGTTACATGAGTTAAAACCTGCCAAGGGAGCTGTTAAAGCGAAGAGAAGACTAGGTAGAGGTACTGCGACTGGTCAGGGTAAGACATCTGGTCGTGGACAGAAGGGCCAGTGGTCAAGATCAGGCGGAGGAGTTAGAGTAGGATTCGAAGGTGGACAGATGCCACTTGCAAGAAGACTGCCTAAGAGAGGTTTCACTAACATATTCAAGAAAGAATACACAGAAGTCAACGTTGAAACTCTTAACAAGTTTGAAGCTGGAACAGAAATCACAGCAGAATTCTTAAAGCAGAATAAGACAATAGCTAAGATTGAAAAGGACGGACTTAAGATTTTAGGTAATGGTGCTATAGATAAGGCTCTTACAGTTAAGGCTGCAAAGTTTACTGCATCAGCTAAGGAAAAGATTACAGCTGCTGGTGGAACAGTAGAAGAAGTTTAATCATTTCTAATGATGTGGAGGTGATTGGATTATGTTAAACAAATTTAAGCAGGCATTACAGATAAAAGATATAAGAAAGAAACTAGTATTTACTTTCTTGATGATTATAGTGTTTAGGATGGGTACAACAATTCCAGTACCTGGTATAGATACATCTATAATCAAAAACATGGTTGCTAATAACTCATTACTAGGGTTATACAACATGTTTTCTGGAGGAGCATTCAGTAACTTTACTATATTTGCTCTAGGTATTGGTCCTTACATCACAGCATCAATCATTATTCAGCTTCTTACAGCAGGTTTCGAGAGTTTGAAAGAACTACAGAAGTCTGGTGAAGAAGGTAAAAAGAAAATAAATAAATACACTAGATTTACAGCGTTAGGTCTTGCAGTTATACAGGCAATAGGTATAACATTAGGTATTGTTAGAAGAGCCCTAAAGGTAAACAGTCCATTCTTTATATTCACTGTTATCATTACATTGGTAGCTGCCAGTATGATGGTAATGTGGCTTGGAGATAGGATTACTGAAAAGGGACTTGGAAACGGAAGTTCTGTTTTAATATTTGTTGGTATCATATCAAGGACACCAATAGATATAATAGCAATATCACAGAAGACTTCACAGGGAATCATAAAGTGGCCAGCGATAGCAGTTCTTGTTGTGGTTATATTGATTACAATAACGGGTGTTACATTCATCAATGAGTCTACTAGAAAGATTCCAGTACAGTATGCAAAGAGGGTTGTCGGAAGAAAAATGTACGGTGGAGATTCATCTCATATACCTATGAAGGTTAACCAGTCAGGTGTTATGCCTATCATATTCGCGAGTTCAATACTTGCGCTTCCACAGACTGTAGCTCTTCTTGGTGGACCTAAGATGCAGGCTATTGTAAATAATCTATTCAATATGTCAACAGATAGAGGATTTTGGACATATAGATCTATAGAAATAGTGCTTATAGTACTGTTCTCATACTTTTATAATACAATATCATTCAATACTGAAGACATAGCAAAGAATATGAAAAATAGTGGTGGATTTATACCGGGAATAAGACCGGGTAATCCAACTGAAACGTATTTAAATGGCATACTTTCAAAGCTAACTATCGTGGGAGCTGCCTTCCTAGGCATCATGGCCATGGTTCCAGCCCTAATAACTCACTATATGCAGATACCTATGAACCTTGGTGGTACATCACTACTAATCGTTGTTGGTGTTGCACTTGAGTTAAAGAGACAGTTAGAATCAAATCTTGTAATGAAAAATTATCAAGGTTTCTTAAAATAATTTTGGAGATGATAAATATGAGAATAATTTTACTTGGACCTCCTGGTGCAGGTAAGGGTACACAGGCTGCCAACATAGTAGACAGCTACAAGATACCACACATATCAACAGGAGATATTTTTAGAAAGAACATTAAAGAAGGAACAGAGCTTGGTAAGAAGGCTCAGGAATACATCAACAATGGACAGCTAGTTCCAGACGAGCTAACATGCGGTTTGGTAGCATCAAGGCTTTCAGAAGAAGATTGTAAGGACGGATTTATGTTGGATGGTTTCCCTAGAAATATTTTTCAGGCAGAATACCTAGACAAATATCTATCTGAAAACGGCATAGGCTTAGATAAAGTGGTAAACATTGAAGTTGATCCTAAACTACTAGTTGAGAGAGCTTGTGGAAGAAGAATTTGTAAGACATGTGGAGCTACATTCCATGTTAAATTCAATCCAAGTAAGCAGGAAGGTGTTTGTGATGTTTGTTCAAACGCTCTTACTCAGAGACCGGATGACAACGAAGAAACAGTTTCTAATAGAATAAATGTTTATTTATCTGAAACAAAACCACTTGTTAGCTACTATACTGAAAAGGGCATAATAGCTGATATAGATGGTGCTCAGGACATAAATAAGGTTTTTGAAGATATTAAAGCTGCATTGGCTTAGTTAAAACCGAAGGCTCTTTAAGATTTGTATTTACCACCAATTGCAAAAGGATGTGGGATTTGAATCGGGCCCTGTTTGAAGACAATTGGTTTACCGTGGAAGTAATCACTTTTACGGTAATAAAAAGAGGAGCATTATGATGGCTTCACAAACCGAACGGGAGGTGTGTTATGCTATCAAGTGATTTAAATGTAGGTCAGTTAGTCATAGCTTCTTGCGGAAGAGACCAGGGACAGGCATTTTTCATATCCAAGATTGTGGATGAAAAATACGTCTTGATCGTAAACGGTAAGAGCAGGAAGCTGGACAAACCAAAACTAAAAAAGATAAAGCATTTGAATATAAGCAACTTTATTGATGAGGAAGTTAGGCAATCATTGCTTAAAAACGATAAAATAACAGATTCTTATTTAAGGGCAAAGTTGTATGAGTTAAAGTAGATACTTAACTTGTGAAATGGAGGTTTGGTTAATTAATGGCCAAAAAAGATGTAATAGAACTAGAAGGTACAGTTTCAGAAACTCTACCTAATGCAATGTTTAAAGTTAAATTAGAAAATGGTCACGAAGTATTGTGCCATATTTCTGGAAAGCTAAGAATGAACTTCATAAGGATTCTCGAAGGCGATAAGGTGAATATAGAGCTTTCCCCTTATGATCTTACGAGAGGAAGAATAACTTGGCGTAAGAAGTAGACTATTTATTAGTCTGAGGAGGGATAAATAATGAAGGTTAGACCATCTGTAAAACCAATATGCGAAAAGTGCAAGGTTATAAAGAGAAAAGGTAAAGTAATGGTAATATGCGAAAACCCAAAGCATAAGCAGAAGCAGGGTTAAGCAGTTACGGTATATAGATATTAGATATACTAAGTAAACGTAGGAGGTGCGAATATGGCAAGAATAGCTGGTGTAGACTTACCTAGAGAAAAAAGAGCTGAAATAGGCTTAACATATATATATGGTATAGGTAGAGCTACTTCAAATGAAATATTAGCTAAGGCTGGTATAAGCAAAGATGCTAGAATTAAAGATCTTTCTGATGATGAAGTAAACGTACTTAGAAAGATAATAGATGAAGATTATCTAGTTGAAGGTGATTTAAGAAGAGAAATATCACTAAACATAAAGAGACTAAGAGATATAAAGTGCTACAGAGGTATGAGACATGCTAAGGGCTTACCTCTAAGAGGTCAGAAAACTAAGACAAACGCAAGAACAAGAAAAGGTCCTAGAAAGACTGTATCTCGTAAGAAGAAGAAGTAAATATAGATTACAGTAAAAGGAGGGAAATATTATGGCAAAAGGCAATAAGAAAGTCGTTCAGCGTGTTAGAAGAAGAGAACGTAAGAATATAGAACGTGGACATGCACATATACAGTCTACTTTTAACAATACAATAGTAACATTGACAGATGTACATGGTAATGCAATATCTTGGGCATCTTCAGGACAGTTAGGATTTAAGGGATCAAGAAAGGCTACTCCATTTGCTTCACAGATGGCAGCTGAAACAGCAGCTAAGGCAGCAATGGAACACGGTCTAAAGACTGTTGAAGTATTTGTAAAGGGACCTGGTTCAGGAAGAGAAGCTGCAATAAGAGCTCTTCAGGCTACTGGTCTTGAAGTTACAATGATAAAGGATGTCACTCCAATACCACACAATGGTTGTAGACCACCAAAGAGAAGAAGAGTGTAGTGTTTGAGGTATTTCACCCTCAGTGGACCAATATATGTATAGGAGGGTTTATCCATGATAGAAATAGAAAAGCCAAAAGTTGATATTGTCGAATTAAGCGAAGATTATAGATTTGGAAAATTTGTTGTTGAACCTTTAGAGAGAGGTTTCGGTATTACAGTAGGTAATGCACTTAGAAGAATCCTCCTTTCTTCTCTACCAGGTGTAGCAGTATACGCTATAAGAATAGATGGAGTACTTCATGAGTTCTCAACTGTTCCTGGTGTTAAGGAAGATGTAACAGAAATAATACTTTCTCTAAAAGAATTATCAGCTACAATAGACGATGAAGAACCTAAAGTATTAAGAATTCAGGCGATTGGTCCTTGTGAAGTCAAGGGATCAGACATAATATGTCCTCCTGAAGTAAACATAGTGAGCAAAGACTTACACATAGCAACACTTGACGAAGGTGCAAAGCTAAACATGGAAATCTATGTAAATAAAGGAAGAGGATATATTTCAGCTGAAGAAAATAAAAAGGAAAGTATGCCAATAGGAGTATTACCTGTTGATTCAATCTATACTCCAGTTGAAAAGGTAAGCTATCATGTTGAAAATACTAGAGTTGGTCAAAGATCAGACTTTGATAAACTAACACTTGAAGTTTTAACAAATGGAAGTATCAATCCTCAGGAAGGTATATCTTTAGCTGCTAAAGTATTAGATGAACACTTGAAGTTATTCATTGACCTAACTGAGCACGTAGGCAATGTAGAAATAATGGTAGAAAAAGAAGAGGACAAGAAAGAAAAAGTCCTTGAAATGACAATAGAAGAATTAGACTTGTCTGTTAGATCATATAACTGTCTAAAGAGAGCTGGTATCAACACAGTTGAAGAGCTATCTAACAAGTCTGAAGACGATATGATGAAGGTTAGAAACCTTGGTAAGAAGTCTCTTGAAGAAGTAATACACAAGCTTGAAGAACTTGAACTAAGATTAAAGCCTAGCGAAGAATAATTCTTGTAAAGGAGGGAAATAGATGGCAATTTACCGTAAATTAGGACGTGAAACAGCTCATAGAAACTTAATGTTAAGAAACCTTGTAACATCTTTACTAAGAGAAGGTAGAATAGAAACTACAGTTACTAGAGCTAAAGAAACTAGAAGAATGGCTGAAAAGATGATAACTCTTGCAAAGAGAGGAGATCTTCACGCTAGAAGACAGGCACTTGCTTACATCCTTGATGAAACAGTAGTGACTGACCTATTTGAAAACATAGCACCAAAGTATGCTGAAAGAAATGGTGGATATACTAGAATAATAAAGATGGGACCAAGAAGAGGCGACTGTGCTGAAATGGCATTCATCGAATTAGTATAATATATATTCAATAGATAAAATTACCGTAGCAACCTACATATAGGGGAGCTACGGTTTTTTATTTCTATATATAGGTGATATGGCAATATATAGAAAATATCTATAAAAAGCTATAGTTTTATAAATTGAATATTTTAAAGTAATCGTGATTATATTGGCTATAAAATAAACTTTAACGAATGAATAAATAGATTCAATAAACAGGGCTGAAACCACTGAAAAACAAGGGCTAAGACCACTTTATGCAAGAGTAATTTCACATTTAAAAAATAAAAAAATATTTAGTAAAAACCCCTAGATATTTTATATTATTCGTTGTATAATCTATGTGAGCAAAGGAATTATACTTTTAAATATTTGAAAGTTATTGCTTATTAAAAAACATTGAGGAGGTATTATGATGAAGAGTAAGATGGTCTTAGTTATTGTTGGTTTTATGGTTATGGGTATATGTGCGGCGAATGTTTTACCAGTGTCGCAGGCATACGTAGCGACCAATAATGCTATCGTTATGCCAGCTGAATCTACTAATCCTGTAGTGCCAAACTCACCTGGTGAATCACCAGTATCACCTGCAGCATCAAGAGATGTAGTACAGTCTCCTGTATCACCTGCAGCATCATCAAAGCCAGTTGCTTCTCCAGTTAGTCCAGCATCACCAACTGCTGAAATAGTTGATCCAGAAACACCAAGCCCTGTTGAATAGGTTTATTTAAAAGATCTTAGCTAATAGGTTATTAATACATAAAACATATAATCTCATTAAGAATGGAGCAATCAGTTATAGCTGTTTGCTCCATCTTTTTCTTTATAGAAATTTTTTAGAAATTTACTGCATAGAATACTGTACAGAATATGCAAGTACCTATTTAACCTATATTTTCCTTAAACATCATGACAAGTCCAACACTTAGGAGTAGAGCCACTAGCCATATAGAGTGAAGTCCCATATGTCTTGAGATAAGTGCTCCAAATCCTGCGCCAAGTGAAAATACCAATATGATTAAAAAATAGTAACGACTTCTTATCAAGAGATCACTGTCTCCACTTGTGTGATACTTGCATAGGAGGGTTGTAGCACTTCTTAGGTTGCCAGTACACATAGTAGTAGCATAGGAATTACCATGAAATTTGTTGAAGGCTATAACCTGCATACCACATACAAATGATATTAGCATATTTGCAGGACTATCATAGTTTTTGGACAAAAACCCTATAGCTATAATAAAGAGTATTTCAATAGCTAGTATTATTTGTCTCCAGTGTATTTTCTTTGTGTATTTGTACTTTATTTGAATCCTCTGACACAGATATACGCCAAGTGCGAATGTAAATATTGGAAGTATATAGTTAAGTGCCCTGTGGATGTTTCCTTCAGCAAGATTTTGACCCAGGAGGACTATATTGCCGGTCTGAGCATTGGCAAAGACCTTTCCCCTACAGATATAGGAGTAGGCATCCATAAAGCCTCCAGCAAGGGTCAGAAACATACCCACACGGACGGATTCAGACATCTGTCTTTTGTCAGTCATAATTTCACCCCTATTCTTCTGTATATAATTTTACCACAAATATATGTCATAGTTAATCCAATAGGCAAATTATTCTATTTTTGGTAAAATAAGGGTAGTGATATTTTAATATGTAAATATATTGCATTTGGAGGTTGCTATGAAAGTTATATTAAATAGGGATTTAGGTCAAAAAAAGATTGATATGATAAGAGACTTGGGTTATGATGTGGAGTTGATACTTGAAAAGGATTTAAAGTCTAGAGATGATTATTATGATGCAGATGTTTGGTTTACCTACCAGGGATTTTCCAAGGTAGATATGGACAGGTGGACAAACTTAAAATATATTCACACTACTAGTAGGGGGATAGACCAGGTACCCAAGGATTTTGTAGTGGATAGGGGATGCTATCTTTCTTGTAATACTACAGGATACTCAGTACCCATGGCTGAATCAATAATTATGTATATACTAGAGGTCTTTAAGAATACTAGGACTATGTTTGACAAGCAGGACAAGAGATTATGGAAGATGGATTCTAACTGGATAGAACTAGCTGGAAAAAGAGTAGGATTTTTGGGGACAGGAAATATTTCCTACCAAACAGCCAAGAGACTCAGGGCCTTTGATGTCGAGATATGGGGAGTCAATACAAACGGTAGGTCTGTTGAGGGCTTTGATAGGACTTTTTCCCTTGGAGAATCTGATGAGTTTTTCAAAGAGTGTGATGTAATTGTAGGCCTGATGCCAGCTACAGAAAAGACGAGTGGCCTAATAGATGGTTCAAAATTTGAGCTGATGAAGGAAGGGACTACTTTCCTTAATATAGGCAGGGGTAACCTAGTCAACCACCAGGACTTGGTCAAGTATGGACCTAAGTTTAGGGGGATTGTAATAGACGTTGCAGATTGTGAGCCACTACCAGCAGACAGCCCTCTTTGGGATTTAGATAATATTATAGTTAGCCCCCACAATAGCTGGGTGTCTGAAAATAATATAGAGAGGTTGGGAGACATAGTATACGAAAACTTAAAATCATTTATAGAGACTGGTAGACCAAAGACTTGGGTCAAGGATATAAACAGAGGATACTAGGAGATCAGGGAGTTTTCAATAATGGACTCGATATACAAGTATCCAAAGATAAACGGAAAGACAAACTATGATGTAAGTTTTGAGAGAGACCGCTTAGGTGTATGCCTAGTGGTCTCTCTTAATTATTTTGAGATTATTTTTAGGAATAATATAGATTTTAAAGGCTCATATAAAGGAATATTTAGTCAATAAAGGGTCTAGATATGGTATAATGAAGAGTAGATTATAAAAAATAATCCTAGAATACAAGAGACTACTTATAAATATTGTCTATGGGTATAATAGGACTTATACAATATATTAAACAATTAATACGGAGGAAATGGATGACCGATAAAATAGTCGAAGTAAAGAACTTAACATTCGAATATACCAGTGATGAGGATATCCATCGTGCGATCGACGATTTTAACCTAGATATTACCAAGGGTGAATTTGTTGCCATAATAGGGCATAACGGTTCTGGAAAGTCAACTCTATCAAAAAATCTAAATGCTATTTTAGTTCCGACTAAGGGGGATGTTTTGGTAGGTGGCATGAATACTAGGGATGATGATAGATTATGGGATATAAGACAGACAGCTGGAATGG
Source organism: Peptostreptococcus anaerobius VPI 4330 = DSM 2949 (assembly GCF_000381525.1). Lineage (GTDB taxonomy): Bacteria > Bacillota > Clostridia > Peptostreptococcales > Peptostreptococcaceae > Peptostreptococcus > Peptostreptococcus anaerobius. The sequence continues at coordinate 11,434 of NZ_KB906611.1, read as the reverse complement.
TATTTCAGAATCCAGACAACCAGATAGTTGCTACTATTGTTGAAGAAGACGTTGCATTTGGATGTGAGAACCTAGGAATTGAATCAAGTGAGATAAGAAAAAGAGTAGATGAAGCATTAAAGAGTGTAGATATGTACGAATACAGGGAAAGACAGCCCCACCTATTATCAGGTGGACAAAAGCAGAGGGTAGCTATAGCGGGTATAATCGCTATGAGACCTGAGTGTATAATATTTGATGAGGCAACAGCCATGCTTGACCCATCAGGTAGAAAAGAAGTCATGTCTACAATTAAAAAGTTAAATAAAGAATACAATATAACAGTATTACATATCACTCACTTTATGGAGGAGGCTGTTGAGGCTGATAGGGTGATAGTAATGGAGAAGGGAAGAAAGATACTAGAGGGAAGTCCAAAAGAGGTGTTTTCTCATGTTGATGAGTTAAAAAGCATAGGGCTTGATGTACCTTATATGACTGACCTAGCCAAGAGGTTGGTTGGCCAGGGTATAGATATTAAATCTGACGTTCTAACTGTTGATGAAATGGTGGGTGAACTATGTCGATTAAAATAGAAAACTTAACATATATATACGATGAGGGTATGCCATTTGCCCACAAGGCCCTTGACAATGTTTCTTTTGAGATCAAGGACAAGGACTTTGTAGGTCTTATAGGCCATACGGGATCAGGTAAGTCTACCTTGATTTTACACTTAAATGGACTTATGAAGCCTAGCTCAGGGTCAATATTTATCAATGACTACGAGATTACCAAGAAAAATCAGAACTTGACAGATATAAGAAAGAGAGTTGGTATAGTATTTCAGTATGCTGAATACCAGCTATTTGAGGAAACTGTTGAAAAGGATATAGCCTTTGGTCCTACCAATCTAGGTCTTGATGAGGCAGAGATAAGCCAAAGGGTTAAAAAGGCCATGGAAGATGTAGGTCTTTCCTATGATGACTATGCTCAAAAGTCTCCATTCGAGTTATCAGGTGGGCAAAAGAGAAGGGTTGCTATAGCAGGAGTGATAGCTATGAAGCCCGATGTCTTGATACTGGATGAACCTACTGCTGGACTTGATCCTGGTGGAAGGGATGAGATATTTAAGCTGATCAAGGACCTATATGAAAACAACGATATGACGGTAATCCTATCTTCTCATAGCATGGATGATATGGCCAAACTAGTCAATACCCTTATGGTTATGAACAGGGGTAGGCTAGAGCTTATGGGAAGTCCAAGAGAGATATTTAGGGACCATGCAGACCAGCTAAAGTCTATGGGTCTAGATGTTCCACAAGTACTTCAGTTGGCTAAGAAGCTTAGAGAAAATGGCTTTGAAATTAGTGATGATGTCATAACTGTAGATGAGATAGAAAAAGAAATATTAAGATGTATCAAGGAGGATAGAAATAATGCTTAAAGATATTACTATAGGCCAGTTCTACCCTTCCAAGTCTGTTATACACAGGCTAGACGCTAGGACAAAATTACTGGCTACCCTACTTTTGATGGTGGCGATATTTACTATAAACCAGTTTTGGCCATATTCAGTATTGTTCTTATTCTTGCTGTTTATTACCAAGCTATCAACAATACCAGTTTCATATATTATGAAGGGATTAAAGCCGCTTAGGTGGATTATCCTGTTCACATTTGTAATAAATATCTTCTTTGTTCAAGGAGACCATATACTTTGGCAGTTTGGATTTTTGAAGGTAAGTGATAAGGGTCTACATACAGCTATATTTATGGCCATTAGGTTGACATTGTTGGTTGTCGCTACGTCTCTTTTAACACTTACGACATCTCCAATAGAGCTGACTGATGGTATAGAAAACGCCTGTGGACCACTTAAAAAGATTGGTTTTCCAGCCCATGAACTGGCTATGATGATGACTATAGCCCTTAGGTTTATACCTACACTTCTAGACGAGACCGACAAGATAATGAAGGCCCAGATGTCTAGGGGGGCAGACTTTGAATCTAGCAATATCATCAACCGTGCCAAGAATATGGTACCACTACTAATACCCCTATTTGTCAGTGCCTTTAGGAGGGCTGATGAACTCGCTATGGCCATGGAGGCTAGGTGCTACAGGGGAGGAGAAAATAGGACTAAGATGAAGCAGTCCATACTTACTAGGCAAGACTACATAGCGAATTTTATAATGTTTGCCTTTGTGGCCTTTACAATTGCTAGTAGGTGGATAGAACTTATATAAAATACAAAGATAAGGAGTGACGGAGATATTGGCTGCACTCCTTATTTTAAAATACAAATATCGAGGTGATATTATGAGACTTAACTTAAGAGCGTCATCAGGCGACTATGATATAATAATAGAAAAAGGATGTGCTACATCGAGGGATGGAATAGGAGAACATCTCATAGCCTATCTAAAGACTAGGTCATTGAGTAAGATATATATACTAACAGATACTAATATAGATAGACAAGGACTTGCTACAAGTGAATATAGCTATTCACAGGTGCTAGAGTATAGCCTAAAAGAATCTGGCTATGAGATCTACAAGAGAGTTATACAAGCGGGTGAGGCTTCAAAACATATATCAAATCTTTCTGGTATTTATGATGACCTATCTAAAAAGGGGATCACACGATCTGATATAATAATAGCCTTAGGTGGTGGAGTTGTTGGAGATCTTGCTGGTTTTGTAGCGGCAACCTACCTAAGAGGCATAGACTATATTCAAGTTCCTACTAGCCTCCTAGCCCAGGTAGACTCCAGTGTAGGTGGCAAGACTGCAGTAGACATTGACTCAGGCAAGAACCTAGTGGGTGCTTTTTACCATCCTAGTATAGTCTTGATAGATACTAATGTGCTCAAGACCCTACCTGTTAGGGAGTTTAGGTCGGGCATGGCAGAGGTCATAAAGTATGGTATGATAAGCGATGGGGACTTGTTTGAAAGTCTTGAAAAAATAGGAAATGACCATATGGACCAGGCTATTTTTGATAAGATGGATGAGATTGTATACAGGTCTTGCTCTATAAAGAAATTCATAGTAGAAGAAGACGAGTTTGATAGGGGTGGTCGTATGGTCCTTAATTTTGGGCATACAATAGGACACGGTTTAGAGTCCTACTATGACTATAAGACCTACAACCATGGAGAGGCAGTTGCTATAGGTATGTATGAAGTTACGAGCCTGGCATATTCTCAAGCTATGGTTGATATAGGACTAGTAAAAAGGCTGGAGGAGATACTGATCAAGTACGGTCTAAAAGCCAAGTCACCAGTAGCAATAGGCAAGTTAGTCGACTTTATAGGCAAGGACAAGAAGGTCTTGGATGGTTATTTAAACTTGATTCTTGTAGAAGAAATCGGCAGTGTTTCTATAAAAAAGGCCTTGGTAAGTTGTAAGGGAATAGAATTTATATAGGAGGTGGCAATTTGGATATCAGAATAAGACCCAAGAAACTTTGTGGGAGTATAAATATACCACCTTCAAAGAGCATGGCCCACAGGATGATAATATGTGCCAGTCTAGCAACCTTATCTTGTGACCATGATACAAATATTGAAAATATAGCCATGTCAGATGATATTTTAGCTACCATAGGTGCTATGAGGTCCTTGGGCTTAGAAATAGAAAAAGACTTACTGGAAGGTGGAAGGTATAGGTTGAAAGTATCCGGCATAGATGGGTCAAGAAATGATGGACTAGCAGATGATTACCTGACTATAGATTGTGGAGAATCAGGTTCTACTCTTAGGTTTATTATTCCTATTTTGTCCGTTTTTGCCAAGAGGTATGGACTTGTAAATTACAGGTTGGATACAAGGGGAAGACTACTTCAAAGACCTCTTGAACCTTACTTTGATATACTTGATAGAGAAGGCATAGACTATAATATAGATGGGACCAGCCTATATATAAGGGGCATGAAGGGCTTTAGCCAGTCCTCATATGAAATTGATGGGGGAATTAGCTCACAGTTTATATCGGGTCTCTTGTTTAGCCTACCTCTTATGGACTTTGATACTGAGATAGTTATAAAAAACAGGCTAGAGTCAAGGGGCTATGTCGATATGACCCTTGATGCCCTTTATAAGTACGGAATAGAGGTAGAAAATATTGACTACAAGACCTTTAAAATAAAGGGCAATCAAAGCTACAAGCCAGTAAAGGCAAGCGTAGAGGGTGACTACTCACAGGCGGCCTTCTTCCTTGTGGCCAATGCTCTGGGTAACAAGGTCCAAATCAAGGGACTAGATCCAGGCAGTCTCCAGCTAGACAAGGAGATAGTAGATATCATAGACAGATATGACAAGTATTATTGCAATGAGGGTGGAGACAGGTGTATAGCTAGTGATTTAGCCATAGGTATAGATGCGACCAATATACCGGATATTGTACCTATAATGTCCTTACTGGCTACAAACTATAAATATCCTAGCAAGATAAGTGGAGTAGAAAGGCTTAGGATAAAGGAATCGGACAGGCTTCAAGCTACTAGTAGCCAGTTGAGGATACTGGGAAAGGACATTGAAATAATAGGTGAAAAAGAGGAAACAAGCCTACTTATAAATGGGAATCTGGATAGGGGCAACAAGGACCAATCTACTGGTGATGACTACTATTTGGTGGATTCTTTTAAGGATCATAGGATAGCTATGACACTTGCGATTGCAGCTACTGTGTCCGACAAAGACCTTGTGATAAAAGATGCCCATGTGGTGTCCAAGTCATATCCAAATTTTTGGGATGACTATAAAAAGCTTGGAGGTGAAGTATATGAGTTCGACTTGGGGTAGAAAGTTTAAGGTATCTATATTTGGGGAATCTCACGGTAGCCATATAGGAGTTGGTATAGACGGGATACCAGCAGGAACTCCGATAGATGTGGACTATATAATGGACCAGATGAAGAGGAGGTCTCCGGGCCAAGACTTGATGAGTACAGCAAGAAAAGAGCCAGATAGACCCAATATAATCAGCGGTGTATTTGAAGGAATGGCCACTGGTGCCCCACTCTATATGATAATTGAGAACCAAGATAAAAAATCCAGGGACTATTCAAACATCAAGGACCTAGCAAGACCAGGCCATGCAGATTATTCAGCCTTTGTTAAATACAAGGGTTATAATGATTATAGGGGTGGAGGTCACTTTTCTGGTAGGATTACAGCAGGTCTAGTGTTTGCCGGATCTATAGCTAGGAAGATTTTAGAGGACAGGGGCATATATATAGGCAGCCATGTCAGGTCAATAAAGGACTTGAAAGATAGGAGGTTTTGCCTAGATGACATGACTAGGGAAGTATTTAAGCAACTGGAGTCTAAGAGGCTAGGATTTTTGGATGATAGGCTTGAAGATAAAGCCCATGATATGGTAGTTGATGCTAGGAAAAACCAAGATTCTTTAGGAGGTATAATAGAGCTGGGCTTGACTGGTCTTGAGGCTGGGATTGGAGACCCGTTTTTTGACAGTCTAGAGTCAAGTATATCTTCTATGATGTTTTCAATACCAGCTGTAAAGGGACTTGAATTTGGATCAGGTTTTGACCTTGCTAGTATGTATGGGTCTCAGGCTAATGATGAATTTTACATAAATGAAGATGGAAATATTAGGACTAGGACAAACCATAACGGTGGTATAAATGGGGGAATATCCAATGGTATGCCTCTTAGCTTGTCTGTAGCTCTTAAACCGACCCCATCTATAGGTAAGCTACAAAATACAGTGGATTTTAGGAAGGGAAAAGAGACCTGTATAGAAGTTAAGGGAAGGCATGATCCAATAATTATAGCCAGGGTAAGACCAGTCTTGGAGGCGGGACTTGCCATTGCCATATTGGACTCCTTGATGTATGATAATAGTATATAGATATATGCAGGAGGTACTATGCTAGAAGAATACAGGAGAGAAATTGACGATATAGATAGAAAAATGCTTGAATTATTTGAGGCTAGGCTTGATATATCTAAGAAAGTTGCCTCTTATAAAAGAGACAATGGACTTGAGATATTCCATCCTGATAGGGAAGAGGCAGTTGTAGATAAGTGGAGGTCCTCGGTGTCTAAGGTGGAATATGTAGACTATGCAGAGGCCTTGATAAGAAAGATAATGAATCTATCAAAAGATCTTCAAAAGGAGTGCCTAGGTCAAGATTAATATAATTTTATATGATTTACAATGTGATTACGGAGGAGGTATGTATGATTGGATTTAAGGAGTTCTCAAAAGAAAATTATGACAGACTCTATAGTATGATGGTTGAATTTTATAGGTCTGATGCGGTTGACCATCCAATAGACTTGGATATTATTAAGAGGTTGTTGGAGGATATATTGACAGGAGACTATACTATAAGAGGATATGAGGTGTATTACGACGACAACTTGGTTGGCTTTGGTGTTATGACTAGATACTATGCATCAGAGGTTGCAGGTATTACTATCCAGTTGGAAGATTTATTTATCCAAGAGGAATACAGGAGCAAGGGTATAGCCAAGGAGTATTTCAGGAGGATAAAGGACAAATTCCCAGAAGCCAAAAGGTTTAGGTTAGAGGTTGCCAGAAATAATAAGAGGGCCATCAAGTTGTATAAGGCAGGCGGATTTGAAGAATTAGAATATATGCAGATGATTTATGATAGGGTCTAGCTTAAAGCTAGGCTCTTTTATATTTACCAATAAAAATAGAGGGGCGAAAATCCACCCCTCTTAGTCTATCTAATATTAAGTTTATGGTGTCCTAATTAGAACTTGAATGCATATTCCTTGCTACCATCTAAAGCATTGAATACATTAGTGTAACCTAACTTAGTTAACTCACCAGCAACTGTAGCTGACTTGTTTCCTGAGTAGCAGAATACATATATAGCTGTGTTCTTATCCTTAGGTAATTTATCCTTGTTAGCTTCGAAAGAGTCAGGACCTATATTTACAGCATCCTTGAAAGTCTTATCCTTGAAGTCTTTTTCATCTCTAGCATCTATTACTAGACCAGCCTTACCGTCAGCTATATCCTTTTCAAAATCAGCACCCATAAGGTTTGTGAAAGTTACTAGGTCATACTTGAACTGCTTAACTCCATCTGCATTGTAAACCTTAGTGAATCCATTATTTACTAGGATTTCAGCAGCCTTACCACTCTTCTTTCCAGAGTTGCAGTATAGTACTACATCTTTGTCCTTGAAAGATTCTATCTTCTTGTAGTCTTTTTCAAATGAGTCTATAGGCATGTTTATAGCAAATTTGATGTGTCCAGCCTTGTATTCTTCAGCTGCACGAACGTCAACTACTAGGTAGTTTTCCTTCTGCTTCTTGTCAGCTTCAATCTTTGCAAGGTCTTCACCCTTCATAGCCTGTACTTCAGCTGGCTTAGTTTCTTCCTGCTTAGCTTCTGGCTTAGCTTCCTGCTTCTGTGAACATGCAGTTGCTCCGATTGATGTAGCCATTAGTAGAGCAGCTAGTAAATACTTAGATTTTTTTAATTTCATGTTAATCCTCCTAAAAAGTTATATATAAAATATTTAACATTATTGCATACTATTATATAGTATTTTCTATTAAATTTGTAAAGGTTATTAGAAAAATTTATATAAATAGAAAAATAAAATATGACAACAAGTAACAATAAAAAATATATATAGATTAGAATATGTAATATAAGCCTTATTGGCCTTATAGATTGAATGATTTGCTTATATGAAGTATAATGTACTAAAGATAAGGTATTTATTATCAAAACGATTAACAATAAAATAAATCAATCAAAATTAAACTCATTAATTAGGAAAGAAGGTGTAAAAATGAGGAGAAAATGCGTAGGTTTATTTCTAGCAGGAGTTATGGTGTCTTCAAGTTGTCTATCTACATTTGCAAAAAATAAGGTAGAAATTGAGAGTTTGTCTGGTAAGAATAGGTATGGAACAGCTATTGGCATATCTAGATATGGATGGCAGGACACAAGTAAGGATGTCATAATAGTAAATTCGGATTCAGTTGCAGATGCTCTAGCTGTAGGTCCATTAGCTAGGATTAAGGATGCTCCTGTTCTTTTGAGCGCTAGGGATGGGATAGGCAGTGAAAGTATGGCTGAGATAGATAGGTTAAAGCCAGAAAGTATCACCCTTATAGGAGGAGAGGGGTCTCTTTCAAGGTCTCTTGCCCTAAGTTTAGAGGCCAAGGGATATAAGGTTGATAGAATAGCAGGAATAAACAGGAACGATACTTCCTATAAGATAGCGGATAAGATAAAGGAAGTATACGATGAAAAGAATATGTCTATAGATGGTCTAATGGTAGTTGATGGCTACAAGGGACTAGCTGATGCTGCTGGGGCTGGTGCAATTGCAGCAAGGCTTGGCTATCCACTCTTGATGGCATCTAAGACAGAAAACCTAAACCAAAGTATAGCCAATGGTTTAGATAGGGCAAAGGTCTATATAGTAGGTGGAGTGGCGTCTAGCTTGTCATCTTACTTTAAGAGTCCGATTCTTATATCTGGATCAAATAGGACCAGGACAAATGTAAACCTAATAAAGGAATTTTATCCAGAAGGTTTCACAAAAGCATATATTGCCAAGGACGGAAAAAATAATCCATCTGAACTTATAGATTCAGTTGCTATTGGAGGACTTGCTGCTAGAGAGTCTGCACCTGTAATACTCTTAAATCCTAATTTGAATGTAGAGGCAAGTACCAAGGGCTTGATAGGAGAAAGTTTGGATAGGGTAGTTAAGATCAGTGGTGGAATTGATCTTCAGGTTGACCAGATGTTGGGAAATACAGATATAGTCCTACCAATAGAAAAACCATCAGAAGGACCAATTCAAAAGCCTAGACCAAGTACAGGTACAAAAGATAGGGCAAGCTTTGACTATTGGAATGAAGCCAACAAGTATTCTAATGACATATTGATGACAAGTGAGAAGATAAGGGCATGGAACAGAGAAAATCTTAAAAAAACAGGTCTTTTAAGAGATCCCCTATCTGTTGCCAATAAGACTTATGGAGTGATGACTAGAAGGGAAATAGCAAGACTAAAACCAGGTTATCCGGGTAATGTTTCATTTGACTCTACTGCCAATACAGCCCTTAACCCATGGGAGACCATATATATTGAGTCCTATTCTCCTAATAGACAGTGGGCATATGTTAAGTCATACAATTCATATGGATGGTTGCCAGTTGATTCTTTTGCCATAACCAGCAAAGAGGACATAAGGACCTATGAAGCAATGCCTTTTTCAATAATAAAGAATAGACAGTACTTAAATGGTACTACAAGGATAGATATGGGGAATAGGATGCCTATGGAAAAAAATATGGTCCTATTGCCTGTAAGAATGGCCAATGGTAAGCTTACAACTAGAAAGATAAACTTTGATTCCGGGTCTATGAACAGGGGTTACCTTCCTCTTACAAGGGCCAATATAGTAAAGCAGGCTCTCAAGTTCCAAAATGAGGTCTACGGTTGGGGTGGAAGTAAGAATGCTCATGACTGTTCATCCCTAGTCCAAGATGTATTTAAGTCTATGGGAGTCATGATTCCAAGAGATTCAAAAGACCAGGAAGCTGTGAATTTTGGTCATAAGATGTCTATGAGGGGGGCTTTAAAGCTAGCCAAGTTGGATGGTATGAAGCCGGGAACTGCTCTTTATATGAAGGGCCATGTTATGCTGTATATAGGCAAGGATAAAAGTGGTAAACACCAGATGGTTCACCAGTATGCAGGCCACTATGAAAATGGAAGATACATCAGGGTATACTCAGGCAAGATAACACCTGTGACAATAGGAGCCGAGGGTGGAAGAACTTATTTGGATAATATGAGGACTGCTGTGGACTGGATTAGGTAGGTGAGGACATGAATACAATAAAGAATTATCTAAATTGGAGGGGGGACTTGACCTTTGACCAGGATCCCTTAAATGAAGTCGACAATGCTATATTTTCACTATTGGCTTACCTTGATTTTAGTGTGGTATCTGGAAGTGCAAAAATAAAAGACCTAGTTAATATGTACAGTAGATATATGGATAAGACCAAGAGCTCCTACTACCATAGCAAGTTTATAAAGGGCATAGAGGATATTTTAGAAAAGATGTCCACAACTAATAGGTTCAAGGATGTATGGGTGTCTGACTACTGTGATATGCTAGACGAAAAAAACCAGACCCAGTTTTCCGCTATGTGCTTTATACTTGGACATACGGGTATATTTGTAGCCTTTAGGGGAACGGATAATAGTTTTGTAGGATTTAAGGAAGATTTTAATATGAGTTATTCCCAACATGTTCAAGGCCAACTAGAGGCTGTCAAATACCTAGACTATCTAATGGACAAGTACAAGGGCAGCGATGTATATGTAGGTGGCCATTCAAAGGGAGGAAACTTTGCCGTATACTCTGTATGTGGCTTAAAAGAGGACAAAAGAGATAGGGTCATAAGGATATTTAATAATGACGGGCCTGGTTTTTCCAAGGCTTTTGTAGAGACAAAGGCCTACAAGGATACATCGGTCAAGGTCAAGAAGATAATACCAAAGGACTCTATAGTAGGTATCTTGATGGACAATGAAGAGGAAACCAAGAGGGTGAACGCCCTAGGCTCAACTGGCTTTATCCAACATGATGCTCAAAATTGGGAGGTCATGGGCAATGAATTTGTAGAAGAAGAGTGTGGTGAACAAGCCCAATTTCTAGACGATACCATAAGGTGTTGGTTATCTACCTTGAACGATATGGAAAAAGCTCTCTTTGTCAACGAAATGTACAATATCATACTTATGACGACAGATGCCAAGAAACTCTCTGACATATCTGAGAGCAAACTGAGGTTGACTATGAACTTTATAAGGAATATGAAGGGGCTAGATCCTGAAAAAAGGGAGATAATGTACGGAGTTGTCTACAGGCTATTTGAGAGTGCATCCAGGGTCAAGAGAGAAAAAGACCTCCACAAAAAATTGAAGAAGGCCAAGCAGAAAGAGCCTAGTTTAAAAAGCAAAAGTGAAAAAAATTCACTATAAAAGGATTTGAAAAAACCACAAAAAAATAAATTTAAAAAGTAAGCTATAGGTGGTTAAAAAATACAAATAAATAATATCAAATAGGTCAAAAATGTAATGTGCTATAACATATGTTACACAATTGAATAAAAAAAGAGAGGAACTCTGATACAATAGTAATATCAACAAAACCATTTAGTAAAGGAGTCCTCTCATGTCTATTATAACAGAAGAAATGCGTTACCGCCAAAAATTATGTGAATTTGCTAAAAAATATGGAGTTACAAAAGCCGCAAGGCGATATCATACTAACCGTCAGTTTGTGTATAGACAACTAAAAAAGTATGATGGCACAGTAAGGAGCTTAGCATTAGGCTCTAGAAGGCCTTTACGCAGTCCAAATGCTCACACAAAATCTGAATTGAAGTTAATTAGAAAG
>NZ_KB906610.1 GCF_000381525.1 Peptostreptococcus anaerobius VPI 4330 = DSM 2949 | reverse complement strand
AGATGCACTTTCATCAATAAATATACTTAATGCCAAAGCGAATACATCAATTATGCTTGTAGGCTCTAGTATGTCAGAAAGCCAGAAAAACTACATCAAGGATATAAAGAGCAGGTTTATAATAGGTGGAATGTTATCTACTCCAGTTGAAAACATTATATATGGTAGAACATCAGTAAATCCAAAGCCAAATCCTGGTCCTGTAACACCTCCAAAGCCAAATCCTGGTCCTGTAACACCTCCAAAGCCAGCAGAAAACAAGTACACATATATAATAAAGTCAGTAGACAACAATAGCAATTTGAAAACTGTTGTTGTAGACAAGTTGAATTACGAATCAGTAGAAAAAAGTATACCATCTGGCTACAGCATATTAAGTACAAGAGAAGAGGTTAATGCTTTTAGGGTTAATGGTACAAGCGTTTTGTATGTTAAGCCTAGTTCAATGAAGTACTTTGCAACACAGCAGGACTATGATAGATATATATTCAATGGATTGAAAAATGAGGGTCTTGATACGGGAAAGGTTTTAGTCGATAGTGCAGTCAATTCAAATGACGCATTTAAAGTGTTAGCAAGGTCTTTAGGTTTCGGTTTAGATCAGGAAGTAGAAAATGTTGGAAACAACAAGTACAAGACTGTTGAGATAATTATGGGAATAACTCAAAGCATGAAGACTAAAGAAGTCTATAATAAGGAAAAATATAAGTCAAATCTATCTAAGATAGATACTATGATAAATGCTTCTGGTGCTAATGAAATGAAAACAGAAAAAGAAAAGGCAATAAGGTTCGCCCAGTATTTAAAAATAAATTATTTTTATAATACTGATATAAATAACTTTAGTGTTGAAAATCAGCTTAAATCAAGAAGTCCTTATTCCATATCAGACTATGGAACTGCTGTATGTGAGGGTTATACATATACATTTAATCAAGCCATGTTAAGAATGGGGATTGTTTCACATGAAGTTCATGACAGCAACCATATGCAGGTGTTAGCTAATCTAGATAATAAATGGACATATTTAGATGTATCTGGTTATGCAAAGGAGGATGTTAAGATAGAATTGACTTATGATACCGTTCCAATTTTTACACAGAAAACTATATCTAATAATGAAATAGTAGGATCTAGACATATAATAACTCCTACTGAAAAGATAAATTATCTTTATAAGTAATATCTTATAAAAAATGGCAAGGGCTTAATGCTCTTGCTATTTTTGTTTAATGGTAAAGCTAATAATCAAACCTAATTAAAGCTTAATTTTTTCTTAATTAAATCACCAAATATATAAGTCAGTAGACAGCAATAGCAACTTAAAAACTATTGTTGTAGACAAGAATGTTAATTCAAACAAGTCATTAATGATGCTTGCAAGATCTTTAGGTTTTGCTATGGATCAAGAAGTTGAAAACATTGACGGAACTAATTTCAAAACTATAGAAATAATAATGGGAATGACACACAGTAATTTAACTAAAGAAGTTTATAATAAAGATAAATACAAATCAAACTTAAATGTAATAGATAGAATGATAGCAGAATCAGGGGCTAATGAATTAACTACACAAGAAGAAAAATCTTTGAGGTTTGCAAGGTATCTTAAAATAACATATCCATATAACGAAAATACAACGGATATGTCTAAAGAAAATATACTAAGGTCACATAGTCCATATTCATTATCAGATTATCAGACAGCAGTTTGTGAGGGATATACATACACTTTCAATCAGGCTATGCTTAGAATGGGAATAAAGGCGTTTGAAATTCATAATGATGAACATATGTTATCATTAGTTAAAACAGACGGTAATTGGCATAAAATGAATGTTGTAGGATATTTTAAAAATAAGATGCCAAAATCATATGGGGCTATATCTAAAAATAGTATCTATGGCTATATACTTAACAATGCAGAGGTTGATTCATCAGACATAATAACTCCAACAGAAAATATAGATTTCTTATATAGATAAAACTATAAATCAAAGAGAGAGATTAACACCTCTCTTTTTGATTGTGTGTAATTTTCTTTCACTTTTTAAAAATTTATAAAAAAAGACCCCACTCGGGGGTCTTTTTAGACTATACCATCATATCGTCTTCAGCTACATCAATTTCTTCAACTTCTTCAATTTCTTCAACTTCTTCAATTTCTTCAACTTCTTCAACTTCTGGTTCGTCTTTTTCTATCGCTATATTTCTATACTTCTTCATACCTGTTCCTGCTGGTATCAGCTTACCAAGGATTACATTCTCCTTTAGACCTATCAAGTGGTCTTCTTTACCCTTGATAGCAGCGTCTGTAAGGACTCTTGTAGTCTCCTGGAATGATGCTGCTGATAGGAATGAGTCTGTAGCAAGTGATGCCTTAGTAATACCTAGTAGGACTCTCTTAGCTACTGCTGGTCTAAGTCCCTTAGCTATTGCTTCTTCATTGCACTTGTTGTATGTAAGAACTTCTTCGTATCCACCTGGTAGTAGGTCTGTATCTCCTGGATCTTCAACCTTTACCTTAGATAGCATCTGTCTTACGATTACTTCTATATGTTTGTCGTTGATATCAACACCCTGCAGTCTGTAGACCCTCTGTACTTCCTTAACGATGTATTCCTGAACTCCACCGATACCATTTACCCTTACTATATCATGAGGGTTGATAGAACCCTGAGTAAGTGGCTCTCCGGCTTCAACATACATATCGTTCTTTACCTTTATTCTTGAACCATAAGGTATTGGATATACTTCAGATTCACCATCTGCAGATGTAACTATAACTTCTTTTCTCTTGCCTGATTCATCTATCTGTACTGTACCAGATATCTCTGTGATGACTGCAAGACCCTTTGGCTTACGAGCCTCGAACAATTCCTCGACTCTTGGAAGACCCTGAGTGATGTCTCCACCGGCAACTCCTCCTGTATGGAAGGTACGCATTGTAAGCTGTGTACCCGGTTCACCGATTGACTGGGCAGCTATTATACCTACTGATTCACCGATGTTTACTGGCTTACCAGTTGCAAGGTTTCTACCGTAACACTTAGCACAAACACCGTGTTCAGTCTTACAATTAAGTACTGTTCTTATCTTTACCTTTTCGATGCCTGCAGCAACTATTCTGTCTGCGTCATCTTCTAGGATCATTGTGTCTGCTGGTACTAATTCCTGACCTGTAGCAGGATCAATGATTGGGTCTATTGTGTATCTACCAACTATTCTATCTCTGATTTCCTCGATTACTTCATTTCCATCCTTGATAGCAAATATTTCAGTAGTTTCAGTAGTACCACAATCTATATCTCTAACTATAACGTCCTGGCTGACGTCAACTAGTCTTCTTGTCAAGTAACCTGAATCGGCTGTACGAAGGGCTGTATCGGCAAGACCCTTTCTGGCACCATGTGAAGATGTAAAGTATTCCATAACTGATAGACCTTCACGGAAGTTAGACTTAACCGGAATTTCCACTGTCTTACCAGATGCATTGGCCATCAGACCACGCATACCAGCCAGCTGTCTTATCTGGTTCTTAGAACCTCTGGCTCCTGAATGGGCCATTATGAATATGTTATTCATTCTGTCTAGTCCATCCATTAGGGCATCAGTAACCTTCTCAGTTGTCTCTGTCCAAGTCTCGATTACCTTTTCGTATCTTTCGTCATTAGATATTAGACCTCTTCTGTAGGCCTTTTCGTACTTGTCTACTAGGGCTTCTGCTTCCTTGATATATGTATACTTAGCCTCTGGTATATCCATGTCTGCAACGGCAACTGTTATACCACCTACTGTTGAGTACTTGTAACCCATTGACTTAACATAGTCAAGTAGCTCTGCAGTCTTAGTATTTCCGTGCTTTCTAAAGCACTTATCTATAATCTTTCCTAGTGACTTCTTGTCAGTAAGGAAGTCTACTTCTAGGCTAAATGGATCCTTTTCTCTATCTACAAATCCAAGGTCCTGAGGTATACCTTCATTGAAGATAAACCTACCTACAGTTGACTCTACTAGAGATTTTCTACCATCTTCTAGAGTAACTCTTAGCTTAACTGCTGCATGTATTTCTACCTTGTGGTTGAAGTATGCAAGTAGTAGTTCGTTGTAGTCCTTGAATACTGAACCTGTTCCCTTAGCACCTTCTTGAGCTTCTATAGTCAAGTAGTATGAACCAAGAACCATATCCTGTGAAGGAGTCGTAATAGGAGATCCATCCTTAGGTGCTAGTATGTTGTTTACTGATAGCATTAGGTATCTTGCTTCTGCCTGGGCTTCTACTGATAGCGGAACGTGAACGGCCATCTGGTCACCGTCGAAGTCGGCATTATAGGCTGTACACACTAGTGGGTGAAGCTTGATAGCCTTACCTTCAACTAGAACTGGCTCAAAGGCCTGAATTCCAAGTCTATGTAGAGTAGGGGCACGGTTAAGTAGGACTGGGTGGCTCTTGATTACTTCTTCAAGCACATCCCAAACTTCTGGTTTTACCTTTTCTACTATAGTCTTTGCAGACTTGATATTGTGGGCATATCCCTTTTCTACTAGCTTGTCCATTACGAATGGCTTGAATAACTCAAGAGCCATCTTCTTTGGAAGACCACACTGGTAGAACTTTAGTTCTGGACCAACTACGATAACAGAACGACCAGAATAGTCAACTCTCTTACCAAGTAGGTTCTGTCTGAAACGTCCCTGTTTACCCTTTAGCATATCTGATAGAGACTTAAGTGGTCTGTTACCAGGTCCTGTAACTGGTCTACCACGTCTACCATTGTCTATTAGGGCATCTACTGCTTCCTGTAGCATTCTTTTTTCATTTCTAACGATGATTTCTGGAGCACCTAGCTCAAGAAGTCTCTTTAGTCTGTTGTTTCTGTTTATAACCCTTCTGTAAAGGTCATTAAGGTCAGATGTCGCAAACCTACCACCATCTAACTGAACCATAGGTCTTAGGTCTGGTGGTATTACTGGTATAGCCTCAAGTATCATCCATTCTGGCTTGTTGCCTGACTTTTTGAAGGCTTCAACAACTTCCAATCTTCTGATTGTTCTTATTCTCTTCTGACCTGTAGCATCTACTAGGTCTTCTCTTAGTTCCTTTGACTGCTGGTCTAGGTCTATTCTCTCAAGAAGCTTCTTGACAGCCTCTGCACCTATACCTACTTCAAAGTCATAACCATACTTTTCTACTGCATTTCTGTACTCTCTCTCAGTTAGGACCTGCTTGTGGGCAAGACCTGTTTCCCCTGGATCGATTACTACATATGATGCAAAATAAAGTACCTTTTCAAGAGATCTTGGTGACATATCAAGTAGTAGTCCCATTCTTGATGGTATACCCTTGAAGTACCAGATATGAGACATAGGAGCAGCTAGCTCTATATGACCCATTCTCTCTCTTCTTACCTTGGCCTTAGTAACTTCGACACCACATCTGTCGCATACTACGCCCTTGTATCTTACCCTTCTATACTTACCACAGTGGCATTCCCAGTCCTTAGTAGGTCCAAATATTCTTTCACAGAATAGACCATCCTTCTCTGGCTTTAGTGTTCTATAGTTAATTGTTTCTGGTTTCTTGACTTCCCCTCTTGACCACTGTCTGATTCTTTCCGGTGAAGCAAGACCTATCTTTATCGACTCAAAATTGTTTAATTCAAACAAGGAGTTCTCTCCCTTCTTTCGATACTAATTTATATTCAGTGGCTCTAATATGCTCTATATCAAAACATACTCCACATTTTTCCTGTTACCCTCTAGCTAGCAAATAATATCAAAACCTCTGATGCATCCATCATTTTGGAAAGGATGCACCAAGGATTTACTTATCTACTAAAACTCTTCATCTTCAAAGTCTTCTTCAAACTCATCATCTTCCATGAAGTCTTCTTCATCTTCTGCATCAGCAGAGAATTCCTCTTCTTCATAGTCATATGAATCTTCTTCAACTTCCTCAATCACATGAGTTTCTTCTATATCTTCTGGCACTATGCTCTCTATCTTAAAATCTTCTGGTATTTCTTCATCAACAGATTCCTTGATGTCTATGATCTTGCCGTCCTGGTCAAGAGCACTCACATCTAGGCAAAGTGACTGTAATTCCTTCATCAATACTCTGAATGATTCTGGCATTCCTGGCTCAGGTATGTTTTCACCCTTTACGATAGCTTCATAAGTCTCAACTCTACCCTTAACGTCGTCTGACTTAACTGTCAAGATTTCCTGAAGGATGTGAGATGCACCGTATGCTTCTAGGGCCCAAACTTCCATTTCCCCGAATCTCTGTCCACCGAACTGAGCCTTACCACCTAGTGGCTGCTGAGTTACTAGTGAGTATGGTCCTGTACTTCTTGCATGTAGCTTGTCATCTACTAGATGGTGTAGCTTTAAGTAGTACATATAACCAACTGTGATTCTATTGTCGAATGTCTCACCTGTACGTCCATCGAATAACTGTAGCTTACCATCTCTTGGGTAGCCTGCCATTTCAAGAGCGTCCATGATATCGTACTCGTTGGCTCCATCAAATACTGATGTAGCAACATGCCAGCCTAGCTTCTTAGCAGCTAGTCCCAAGTGCATTTCTAGGACCTGACCGATGTTCATACGAGAAGGTATACCCTGTGGATTCAGTACTATGTCCATAGGAGTACCATCTGCCATGAATGGCATATCTTCTTCTGGAAGGACTCTTGAGATAACACCCTTGTTACCGTGACGTCCGGCCATCTTATCTCCGACCTTTATCTTTCTCTTCTTAGCTATGTAACATCTTACTAGTTCGTTTACTCCTGGAGATAGGTCGTCTCCATTTTCCCTAGTAAATATCCTGATGTCTACTATAATACCAGATTCACCATGTGGTACCTTTAATGAAGTATCTCTAACCTCTCTAGCCTTTTCACCGAAGATTGCTCTTAGAAGTCTTTCTTCAGCTGTCAGCTCAGTTTCTCCCTTAGGAGTAACCTTACCTACTAGGATGTCTCCTGAGTCTACCTCAGCACCTATTCTGATGATACCTCTTTCGTCTAGGTTCTTGATTGCATTTTCACCTACGTTTGGTATATCTCTAGTGATTTCTTCTGGTCCAAGCTTTGTATCTCTAGCTTCACATTCGTATTCTTCGATGTGGATAGTAGATAATCTGTCTTCCTTTACAAGTCTTTCGTTGATTAAGACGGCATCCTCGTAGTTGTAACCTTCCCATGTCATGAAGGCTATCAGACAGTTTCTACCAAGGGCAATTTCTCCTAGGTCTGTTGCAGGACCGTCAGCTATAACGTCTCCAGCCTTTACTAGTTCTCCCTTTGTTACTATAGGAGTCTGGTTTACACAAGTACCTGAGTTAGATCTCTTGAACTTAAGCAACTTGTATCTATCCTTGTCTCCGTTGTTCTTCTTTATTACTATTTCATCAGCTGATACTCTATCAACAACACCATCGTTCTTTGATACGACAACTGCTCCAGAGTCCTTAGCTGCTCTATACTCTATTCCTGTACCTATGATAGGAGCTTCTCTTCTCACTAGAGGTACCGCCTGACGCTGCATGTTTGATCCCATTAGGGCTCTGTTGGCGTCGTCGTTTTCAAGGAAAGGTATCATGGCTGTGGCAACTGATACAACCTGCTTAGGAGAGATATCCATGTAGTCTACCCTATCCTCTGATACAAGTTCAACAGCACCTAGTACAGTTCTACAGATTACCCTGTTATTTATGAATCCACCATCTTCATTAAGTGGTTCATTGGCCTGGGCTCTAACATATAGGTCTTCTTCATCTGCTGTTAGGTAGTGTATTTCGTCAGTTACAACCTTATTTACCTTGTCGTATTTTCTATATGGAGATTCTATAAATCCATATTCATTTATCTTCGCATATGTAGAAAGTGAGTTTATAAGACCGATATTTGGACCTTCTGGAGTCTCTATCGGACACATTCTACCGTAGTGTGAGTGGTGAACGTCACGCACTTCGAAGCCTGCTCTTTCTCTTGATAGACCACCTGGTCCTAGAGCTGAAAGTCTTCTCTTGTGTGTTAGTTCTGATAGTGGGTTTGTCTGGTCCATGAACTGAGAAAGCTGTGATGATCCAAAGAATTCCTTAATAGCAGCAGACACTGGTCTGATGTTTAAAAGGGCCTGTGGAGTCATAGATTCCATGTCCTGAACTGTCATCTTTTCCTTGATGACTCTTTCCATTCTAGAAAAACCTATACGAACCTGGTTCTGTAGTAGTTCACCTACACATCTGATTCTTCTGTTTCCTAGGTGGTCTATATCGTCTATATTACCAACTCTCTCCTTACCGTCTATTATATAGAATAGGCCAAATTCATATGATATAGATGCTATGATATCATCTAATAATATATGCTTTGGTGATAGGATCTTGTGGTTGGCCTTTATTACTTCCTTAAGTTCTTCATCATCTTCATACTTGTCTAGGATTTCCTTTAAAGTTGGATAATGAACCTCTGGCTTGATACCTAGTTCGTCTATATCAAAGTCAACATGGGCTCTGATATCTACAAAGTTGTTACCTATAACCTTTATTTCCTTGTCTTCAGCAACACTTACCCAAACGGCATTTATTCCTGAATTCTGGATTGCTGTTGCAGTCTCAAAGCTTATATTTTCGCCCTGCTTAACAAATACTTCACCTGTTTCTTCATTTACTACATCTCTAGCAGCTATCTTGTCCATGATCCTGTATCTTAGGGCAAGCTTCTTGTTGAACTTGTAACGTCCAACCTTGGCTAGGTCGTATCTCTTTGGATCGAAGAACAGTGAGTTTAATAGTGAAGAAGCACTCTCTACTGTCGGTGGTTCACCTGGTCTTAACTTCTTGTATATCTCTACTAGACCTTCTTCTACATTAGTAGTATTGTCCTTTTCAAGAGTAAGTCTTAGTCTCTCATCATCTCCTAATAATTCTAGGATTTCTGCATCTGAACCAATTCCTAAGGCTCTTAGAAGAACTGTAACTGGCTGCTTTCTAGTTCTGTCAACTCTTACAGATATTACACCTGTTGAGTCTGTCTCGTATTCCAACCAAGCACCCCTATTTGGTATTACTGTAGAAGATATAAGTCTGTTACCAGCCTTGTCTCTTTCCTCTGCATAGTAAACACCAGGAGATCTTACAAGCTGTGAAACTATAACTCTCTCAGCACCGTTTATTATGAATGTACCCCTGTCTGTCATTAGAGGGAAGTCACCCATAAATACTTCCTGTTCCTTGATTTCTCCTGTCTCCTTGTTGATAAGTCTTACCTTTACCTTCAAAGGAGCACAGTAAGTAGTATCTCTTTCCTTACATTCTTCAATATCGTACTTTGGCTTTTCATCTAAAGAGTAGTCAACGAACTCTAATATTAGATTACCTGTGTAATCTTCAATTGGAGACATATCGATAAATACCTCTTTTAAGCCCTCTGCCAAGAACCATTTATAAGAATCCACCTGGATTTCTATAAGGTTAGGCACGTCAGCTATTTCCTTGATCTTGGAAAAGCTCATTCTTTCTCTTTTTCCAATCGTGACTGGATGTGGTAGCACAATCTTCACCTCACTAAATTAAATTTTGATTGCATTTGTTAATTTATGAGTATACGATTAAAAATCCACCTCGCTCTTTGTAATTAAATGCAGAAATTTACCTTTGCGAGCCCACTTTATTAACCGTAATATACAAAATAAGTGTTTAATGACTTTTATGGCTTGATTTTTTTATAAAATTGTGAACCCTTTGATTTTCAACTACAAGAACTTTTTCTCAATCTTAAAAAACCGAGTTTCAACCTAAAAATCAGCCTAGTCTCTCATATTAAACAGTATTTTATTATACACGTTTTTTGTATTTTTTTCAAGCCCTTTAGAACTTTTTGTTTTTTAAAGCACATAAAAAAAGTCGCCAAATATCAATCTGACGACAGCTAACTATATATATATTTAAACTGTTAATTAGTATTTTTGATACTGCTTGTACAAAACTTCAATATATCTATGCCATATGAAGACAATGGATACATACCTTCTGATATACACCAATCATACAAGACTGCTCTTTCTTGAAGCGCATACAGCCTAACTAGCTCCATCTGAGACTTTTCATCTGTTATGTCTCCCTTAGCCTGACCTTCTTTTATAATAGTTGAAAGAACCTTATAGTATAACCTTGACTGATCAAGTAAAAACTTTTTACCGGACTTTATAACCTGAGTGGAATACACTATAGATAGTATCTCAATAGGTATATTTTCTTCAATATATCTAAATAAAAACTCTGAAAAATATATAAGTTTATCATATGAATTCATCTCTTCTGTTCCAACCTCTTCAAGGGCTATCTCATACTGTGAGTCAAACACATATGCCAAACTCCCCAACAGGTCATCTTTAGAAGAAAAGTGATGGTAAAAACTCCCCTTAGATATTCCGCAAGTTTGAATAATCCTGTCTACAGTTGTATTATCATAACCGTATTCATCAAACAATGACCATGCAACTTTTATTATTTTATCCTTTGTAGACATTTCTTTCATAAACTCACCACCTATCAAACCTAACTACTTTACCAATACCTTTAATTATACTTTTTATAAATATATAGTCAATGCTTTTATTTGATTTCCCTATAGAAAAAAACGATACCAAGTATTTGTAATGCTTATTATAAACTCTATAACTATTAAATCTACAAATACTATAAAAGGCGACACCAAACTAATGACGTCGCCCCTTACTAGTATATGGCACTTTTATTCAAAAAATGATTCACTCAATAAACATGATTTAATCAATAAACAAAAGCTATTTCTTATACGTTATGTCTGTATTCATAAGGAAGTATCTTAGTCTGGTTGAAGCTTGGACAATCTCTTACCCATTCTAAAGATTCCTTAATTATAGCTGTCTGCATTGCTGGGTTGTTTGGCTCTCCTGCATTTGATCCAATTGGTACGTGTGGAGCAGTGATTCTAGGAGCACCCTGCTGTCTTGCTATAGGAGGTAGTGCAGCTATAACGCAGCAGCTCATACCAGCTTCTTCACAGCAACGAGTAACTATTGTAGCTGAACGGTGACAAGTACCACAACCGCCTGTGCAAAGTACTATGTCAACACCCTGTTCTTTTAACTTTTTAGCTATTTCTGGTCCAGTTTCTCCACGGAATTTTTCAACGTTTCCGCCACCACCCATGAATGTATAAGTCTCATGAGAAAGTGATCCTATAAATCCTTCTTCAACTAGTTCATGAAGACGGTCTATTGGAAGCATAGCATTTACGTCCTTATTTATATCTGAGTTGTCAAATCCACCATGTGTAACCATCAATTCTGATGTTGGTGTATCGAATTCTATAGTTCTATATGAGAAATCTCCTGATGTATTGAAAGGTGTCTGAGATTTTTTATGTATACCACCAGCAGTTATAAATGCAACTTTACACTCACTAAGTGGTTTCTTTAATTCAACAAACACTGGCTTAGGTGTTACTGGAACAAATATTTCTGATTGTAATCCTTCTTTACCTGTTAATTTCATGAAATTAACCTCCTTTAAAAATTAGTTTTAACTGCTATCTAATTAACTTGCTATCAGAATAAACATACTTGTCGGTTTCTTATTTAGCTGACTTTTGTCATGCAGCTTAGATAAAATTCACAGTTCTGTCCTTCTTCAAGCTCACAATTCGTAAACATCCAACGACGTGGAACAGCTACAGAGCCCTTGCCGTTCATTATAACTATTTCCGCTGCTGTATCATTTACTTCTCTTAGCTGTCCTCCCATAATCGTAGGGTTCATACCATATTCAACATTCATATCAGAGTCATCGTACTCTATGATTCCATCCGATATTCTTATATAGCTAAAATAGAATTTAAGCTTGTCTCCTGCCTTTAATCCTTCGCTATCTAATACTATATCCTTAGGTACCTTTATAACTCCTAGTCTACCGTTAAGATTTATCTTTACTGTACCATCGCTGAATATCTCTTTGATTTTACCTCCCATTACAACGGGATTTATCTGGTAATCCATCATCTTAGTGAAGTGTTCCACTGTTTACTAGAACAGTTTCTGGTAGACCAAGGATCTTGTTATTAGCATTTATTACATCGTTATTCCATTTCTTTGGAGCTGGCTTTATTTCTACGCCTAACATCTTGTTCTTTAGCATCTGTATAGCACGTGCTGCTACTTCTACAGTTACACAAGAGCATCCAGCTATGTCGTTTTCAAATCCGCCCATATCCATGTTTTCTTCTACCATTGCAGTAGCATATTCGTTACCAACAACTAGCTGTCCCTGATATGCACAGAATGATACTCCAACTACTGGTATTCCTCTCTTACCAGCCTGGCCTATATGTTCTATAAAGTCTATATGGTTGTTTCCGAATCCTTCAGTAGTTATTATACAACCATCAACGTCCATACTTTCAAGCATAGAACCCAATCTTTCTGATACCCAAAGCTTTTCATCATTTACCTGAGGTGATCCTACAAATACAACACCTATTAAGTCTAATTCTTCATCTGCAGATAGTCCTTCTACTAACGGCTCACGGATGTAGTGACGAGTCATTTCCTTAGTTGCAGGTCCTATACAAGTAAGAGCGTGGATTGAACCGTCTCTAACCTGGTTTGGAGTAAGTATCATAGGTACGTTACCGCAGTCAACGTTGTTACGTCCTGACATAACACCACAAGGTTCAGCTGGACATATGATATTGTCGTGCATAGCACCCTGTCCCATTATTTCTTTTATAAGTACAACTCTAGGTCTACCCTTTCTTCTAACGTCTTCACAAATTTCTTCTCTTACAACTTCACCATCATAAGTCTTTAACTGTTCTCTAACCTTCTGAATTATGAAGTCCTGGCACTTATGAGCAGCTAGAGGTCCTGGTCTTGTCATACCAGTAAGTCTCTTAACTACAGCGTGGCAACGAATGATTATATCGTTTTCATCTGCACAACCTGGGTGGCCAAAATACATCTTTTCATCAAGGAAACCTTCTGAAGAACCGAATTCATGTATCTGAACGCCATCTTCGTCTACACCAGTTAGCATGAATACCACACCGTCAGCAACCTTAGTTACACCTTCTCCTAGAACGCCTTCAACCTTTGTAGCTATAGGGCAAACGTCCATTATTGTCTCAGTGTATATGTGACGATCTTCTGGCTTTATAACGTCAAGAGATAAGCTAACACAAAGTTCATCTTCTTTAATAGCCTGTTCTACTAAGCTTCCATCAACAGTGATCTTACCGTCTTTTATAGAAGTTTCTTTTCCTATTTCAGCATCTGTTATCTTAATGTGCTTTTTAACAAGCTTTCTGATAACCTTCTTCTCGCCTGTAGGCATTTCTGGAGCAACAAAATCAGACCCCATACCACCTATAGTAGTTCCGGCTGGCAAATCAAGACTTAATCCTTCAAGTTTATCAATTTTTAAATGAATCATACCATTTCCTCCTACAAAAGTTCCTTTTTTCTCTGGAATTTCAGCTTTAACTTCAGGTTCTTCAACCTTTGAAGCTTCAGCACCTTCTACCTCATTTACACCATCTAAGAATTTTGACTTGATTGGAGTTAGAGCCTCACAATCTTCTAACAAAGTCCTTCCTAGAACCTGTTCGATTGTAAGTCCATCTTCATCAAGTGTTAATAATCCTGCATCTACCATATCTTCAAATAGATTTGGATCTTCTAGATCTGCGGGTCCAACAACAGTTCCTTTGTTTCTACGACAGCAGAAAATCGCTGGATCCTTTAAATGAGCCTGTACAGTTTCCTTTGTAATTGACACTTTAACCACTCCTTTAAAATATATTTCTAAATGCTCATAGCCATAGACTATTCTGCATCCAGTTGACACAATTAACAGTTGACACAATTAAAATTTCACAAAATTTATTGGTTTTACTAACCTAAAGTAAATCCACAACTACATAGCCTTATTTATCTTCAAACTAGTCTACCTTATTTTAAACTCTAGTCTACCTTATTTTAAACTAGCCTACTTTTCCTTTATCCTTCTAATAAGCTTCATATTTACAGCCCTCAAGGCACCATCAGTACAATGGTAAACAGGAAGTTTCATTTGAGGTGCACAAGACATTACGGTGTTTGAACAGTCTGTGCAGTTGCTTATTAAGATAGCTTGTGCTCCATCCTTTTTAAGCTTCATAACCTTGGCAACTTGACCTGGACATATACCAGGATTTTCACATTTTCTGCTTCCATTTTTCATCTCTATAGCTTGTTTACAGTAATCAACTCCTACAACCTGACTTCCCATACTTTCAGCTATTTCTTCTAGTCTTTCTTTATTGGCACCACAAGCACAGACTAGTAGACCTATCTTTTCAGGGCCCTTCCAGAACTCTTCTGCTACAAGTATTCCGCCTGTAGTTTTAACTATCGGCCTGTCCAAATAAGTTCTCTTTCCTGTGTATGGTCCACCCATTATTATTTCACCATAATCCTGAGTTGAGATACCACCTGCCATATCTATTATTTCTTCAACTCTTGTTCCAATAGGTATATCTTCAAAAGTCTTTATGATCTCACCATTTATCTTTCCAGCAACAGTAAGATTCTTGTCTATAAGAGGTTTTTTAAACTCTACAGCGTCCTGAATCCTACATACAGTTTCAAGATTGATAACTATAGAATCAGCTTCAAGAGGTAACTGGTCTACCAAAAGAAGCCTTCCTAAAACTTCTCTTATAAGAGCCCTCTCTTCTCCCATCGGGTAGACATTGGCCAAAGGTTTTACAGATATTTTATCAGTATCTATAGACTTGTTTAAAAGCTCTATGGCTTCTAAGTGAGTCTCCTTGATACCTATGACACCGTTTTCAGCATTTACGATATCCATAACTGTCTTTAGGGCCTTGATAACATATCCAGGATTTTTCTCAATAAAGGCTATATTGTGACCTAGTATAGGTTCACATTCAGCAGCATTGACTATTACAAGACCATCCTTTTCAAACTTCTTACCAAGCTTGACATGAGTAGGGAACCCTGCTCCTCCTAGTCCAACCATGCCTGATTCTTTGACCAAGTCAAGAGGACTATCAGAAGTCAGCTTAACATAATCACTAGGTTGATCTTCAAATGCTTCTATCCTAATCTCCTTGTCATTTATCTCTGAAACCTTGCCAGAAACGCTAGTATGAAGATTAGAACCCAGTTTTTCCTCAGGACATTTAGCTATCAATTGTCCTCTTTTAACCTCTTCCCCCTCTTTTACAACAGGTTGACTAGGTGCCCCAACCCCTTGTGATAGGAGAAAATCATAATACTTTTGCATCTTTCTACCTCCACTCAATATATAATTACAACAATGAATGTATTGCCCCATCCTTACATTGGTTAGGTGAAATAACATATGGTACATTTTGAGAATTCATCATATTCCTCGAACCTAAAAATCCTCCTGGCTCAAATGGGAACATAGATGTATCATACATATTGCCCAGACCTGAAACTATCTTAATCAGTACAACCTTTCTCTTACCAGGTTTGTATAAATCGTAATACTCTTTTCTTTCGTACGGCATATCATCAATATCCTTAATTTTGGACCTTATATCATTTACTATCATATCTCCTATTCTGTGGGCTGCCATCAGACCTTCTGCAGTCCTTCCTTGGCCTTCTTCAAACAAGAAGTCTATGTGCAATAGATAGTCTTGGCTACTCGGTGTACCCTCCCTATCAAATGTAACCTGGTCTCTTAAAAGTCCCTCGGAAGATCCTATATTGGAAGGCTGAAAACCACTCTTATCTTCTACTCCAGTAAGCATTGTAGTTACTCCCTTTAGTAGTCTAGTTATACCTTGCCCTAGCTCCCCTCTTTCCTTGACAGCAATCGGAGAAAAGTCCAAATTAGAATTCACAAAGAAATCATATTCTCCCGGACTTACGATAGATATGTTTACATCCTTAATAAGCTTATCCTTGTATTTATTTTTTAGGTTTCTATCTATAGTAAGAGTCCCCCTAGAAATCTCAGTTTTGTCTCCAAATTCAACATTTTTGACTGGGTATTCTTTGACGGTCAATCTTTTCAAAACTTTCTCTTCATCTAAATTTCTAGTGTTATCAACAGGCTTTCCAACTTTTCTTAATTTACTTTTCAATATAGCAACCGCCTTTTTAGCATCCAAATAAGTAAGGTTGTTGTAACCTACTACACAGTTTTCATAGCCTGACTCGCCCTTATTAAAGTCTATTAGGCAATCAACATACTCGTTTGAACACACCAACCTACCTTGAAGTCCAACAAAACTCAAGGCAACTGAAGGTATATCCTTTAATCCCAATTGTTCTATCACATTCACAAAATCCACATGGTGATTACCCCATCCGTCTATAGCCACAATCGCCGCATCTGCTCTCATAGCCTGGGCTAAATCAGCTGACCTCTTGGCAGTGTATACCTTGTCATCAAAGACCTCAGAAACACCATCAACTACAATTCCACAGAACTCTAAGTCCTTGTCTTCTCTCAATGCCCTAGTCAAAGGACAGTCAAAGTGGTGTAGTGTCGTCATTTTAATACTTGGACCAAGACCCATAATATTACCTCCCATTATGAATAAAAACAAATATGCATATACATATGCCAAATAACCAAAAACCTATAAATATATTAAAGCTATAACGTCTTTTTAGTTTTATCCTAAGTACTAGACTATAGTTTGTTTATCTATCTTGAATTATACTCTTATAAAATTCTATTGTCAACAATTACACTTATCAAAAAAACTTCTATTTCTGGATTAATTAATCGTGAAAATCTATATTAAATAATTTTCCCAAAATGCCTTATTTTTTTGTTTTATATCTAGTTTAACCCAAAATAAACTTAATAAAACTATCTATGCAGGATTTTAAGGGTAGTTTAAAAATCAACTCTAATTTTTAGGGTGATTAATATGCAAAATATATAAAATTCTAATTTATAGATAGCCATTTTAAATTTTTATTTTTTTTCGTATAATATAATTAATAGTATTTAGATTAAAATGAGAGGTGGACACAAATGAAAAAAATCTTAGTTACAGGCGCAACAGGTCAAATAGGCGGAGATTTAATATCCGAATTATCTAGAATATATGGTAAGGACAAGGTCATAGGAAGTGCAAGAAGAAAAGATCCTCTAGACCTAGACTGCAATCGTTATTATTCAATGGACTGCAGAAACCTTGATGATTTCTATAGGATAGCCAAGGAGGAGAAGGTTGATACAATACTCCACCTTGCTGCAATACTGTCAGCCAAGGGCGAGGAAGATCCAAACCTACTTTGGGATATAAATGTAAACGGACTCTACAATGCCCTTGAGGTCTCAAAGGAGATTGGAGCAAGTCTTTTTGTGCCTAGCTCAATTGGTGCATTTGGTCCATCTACACCAAAAGACAAGACTCCTCAAAATACAATCCAAAGACCAACTACAGCTTATGGAGTGAGCAAGGTGACCGGAGAACTCCTATGTGACTATTACCACCAAAAATACGGATTAGATACGAGGGGAGTTAGGTTTCCAGGATTAATATCCCACAAGACACTTCCAGGTGGCGGAACTACAGACTATGCTGTACACATCTACTATGAAGCGATTAAAAATAAGCACTACACTTCTTTTATAGACAAGGGTACCTACATGGACATGATGTATATGCCAGATGCTATAGATTCAATTATCAAACTAATGGAAGCAGACCCCGACAAACTTATAGATAGAAATGCATTTAACGTTTCTTCTATGTCATTCGAGCCAGAAGATATGAAAAGATCAATACAAAAATATATACCAGAATTCACTATGGATTACGATGTAGACCCTATCAGGCAGTCTATAGCAGGTTCTTGGCCTAATTCACTTGATACTAGTCAGGCAAAACTACAATGGGGCTTTAAACCAAGATATGACCTGGACGCCATGACAAGGGATATGTTAGACAATCTTAAAAATAAAATATAGCATTTAATACAAAAATTAAAGGGAGAAAGTATAACCAGTCTATCAAGACCAGAGATACTTCCTCCCTCTTTTTTTAAAAATAAAATCATCTACAAAACCACATATAGTTTTATAGGCTTTGTTTTATTCAAGTACCACTATATCTCAATATAAGGCACTACTACATCTTTCTAAGGCACTACTACATCTTTCCTATAATATTCATAAACTCCTGATTATTCATAAGCTCTACACCAGATATTACTATAGATATAATTAAAAATACAAATACTGCAGCAACAGATGTTCCACCCTTTGCTATAATTTCAGACTTTCTCTCTTCCCCTCTTGAGCTTATAGCCTCTATATCCTTCTTTGCATGCCTAAAATACAACCAATTGGCAGTAGCTGGCACCAAAAATGTAATTATAAGGCTTATCACATGTAAAAATCCTATCTTTTTAGTGAGTAGGCTTAGCGCTGTGGAAACAACCAGTAATATACCTGACTCTATATACATCTTTCTATAGGCCATCCATAATACAGGAACAAATAGGGCAGGCCAATTCCACCCGATTTTAGACTCACTGTCTATTATATCCTCAAATCTTGTTGAGTAATACACCTCTTTTTTGGGACCAACATACAACTCCAACTCTTCAAGAAGGGACATACTATTGTTAGTAGTGTATGTTTCATTTTCAATATCTTTTATTACCTCTTTTACAGTTTCACTTCTCTCTTGACCAAGGTCATTATTTTCCGAGCTCATATTTTCTTGTGCATTTTCTTGCCTAGAGATATTTTTATTGTCTTCCATAATTTTATCCTCCCCAATATTATAAAACTGACTCAAAGTATTTTTTAATTGCTAATTCAATTCATTTAATTATATCATAGGGTATATAAATCCTCAATTAAATTAGTATATTTTAGAGTAATCTTTTTTATTATCAACTTTTTCTAAATCACTCTAAGTAACAAGTTTTTCATCAAATTATTTTTCCAAGATAGGAGGAAATATGCCTCTTACCCACCACAACTTAATAATTACTTTTTAGTTACTTTATAGTTACTTATTAGACACTATATTTTTGTGTTCTATCATTTTAGTCACTTAAAAGGTACTTTTTATTAGTAAATTAACGTTATATAAGTTCCATATTAGTTACTTTTTTATAATATGCTATTATTTATGTAGCTATTTAGGAACTAATATGGTATAATCATACATAGACAATAGAAAGAACAAAACAAATATAATCTAATATAATAAAATAAGACATATATTATTCAAACGATATTTTTGGAAGATAATTAAGAAGATAACTAAGAGGAGGAAGAAAAATGGATACACAAATAATAGGATTAGATATAGGTAGAGGCTATGTAAAGGGCTACTCATTATACAACGAAAACGAGTATTCATGCCTATTTAAGAGCGTTTATGGAGACGGAAGAAACATATCATTGGAAGACTATAAAGACAACCCGATCTATATAGAAATCGAAGGTACAGAATACTTTGTAGGAGCCTTATCTGAAAAAGAGAGTATGAAATGTATAAGAAATGCCGGTGATAGCAAGGTTTCACCTGTTGTAAAAACACTTATAAGTGCTGCCCTATCAGAAATAGCAGTATCTGACAACGTAAGTATTATGCTAGGTGTACCATACAAGATATTCAAGAAATCAACTTTGAAGGAAGTACAAAAGGAATACAAGGACACTACTATATCAGTGAAAAACAAGATAAACAACAGTGTCAAAACAATAAACATAGAGAACATCAACATATTTAGGGAAGCAGATGCAGCCCTAATATACGCCATGGACGGCAAAATAAACGACAAGAACCCAGTAGGCATGGTAAATGTAGGCTTTAGAACTACAGAGCTTAGCTACTTCGACAAGGGCTTTAAGTTCAATGACAAGCTTTCAACTACTATAGAATCAGGTAATCAGAACGCCTTGAAGCTAGTACAAAAAAGGCTTGTAGATATAGGTATCACTAAGAGTCTTCCAGAAATAGACTCAGCCGACGACTACCCAGAGTTAAAAGATCTTGCATACACACTTACTTCTGATGATACCAACGAAATAATCGAAGAAACATGGAATAACCTAGATGAAATGAACATCTATGTATCAGGTGGAACTAGCTTAAACCTTAACTTAAACGATAAATTTACAGTAGTAGATGACAGCCAGATGGCAACTGCTAAAGGCCTGTATGAGGTTGGTGTTAGACTTGAAAAATAACAGGATCAGACTAACTTCATACATTAGTCCAGACCTTGATGATTTGATAGAAGAGTTCATGGAAGAAAATAACATATCGACAAAGAGCCAGGCACTAGAGAGAATGCTCATCGAATTTAGGTATATGAGAAATGAGGTTGAGTTTCTAAGAGGTGTAGTAGGTGGCGGTGGTATGACGGGTAGCTTTGGCTATAGCAGGCCACCAGTAGGTCGTAGAGCAGCTTCAAAACCAATTGACAAGGTAAAGACTAGCATAGACGATATATACTCAAATATGCCGGATTAAACATAACAAAAAGAGGGAGTAAGCTTAAACACTATCCCTAAACATCGAAAAACACCGAGGGTGAAATCCCTCGGTGTTTTCGTATATTTAATTTCTATATTTTTACTCGTTCAAGCTAAGTATTGACGCATCTGTATTAAAAGTATTTATATTCCCTAAAATCAATACATCTGTAACCTCAGCATTATTCATTAAATCTTTGATACTACCAGTAAAGTATCTCATGTCTACCACATTTATTTCAGAGAAGTTGTTCACCAAGAAAGGCAACATAGCATTTGCATAGGAGTCCTTTATAACCAACAACTTTCTTTCCGTATCTATGTTTGTTCTTATCCTGATCTGAGTGTGGTTACCTCCAGTGAAGACCTGGTAAGGATCCTTTGTAGATAACTTAGATACATCATATAGACTGGCTACCTTCTTCTTTGTATCAAAGTACTTGACAAGTACTGGATTGTTGTCCTGTTGTAGGCTAAGGTATATTTGATCCGGTTTACCAATACCAGCTGCATTCTTATAGTAGAGGCTTCCATAGAAATCATTGCTAGCAAGTGAATTTGTAAAGGAATTTCTGTTCGCAGGCTGTAAATTCATGGCCTTACAATAGTCCTCGTAGGCTGCGTAGGCCCCTTCTACAGTCCAGTGATGATCTGTCTTAAAGTACAGCTGCTCATTGTTCTTTAGCCTGTTAAAAGTGCTTATAACATCAACTAACTTGACCTTTGAATTTAACTTTGACTTTAGAAGCTTCATATACTCAGCCTGTGAATCTTCCGGCGCAAACTTAGGTAGGTAGTTCTTGTATATCTCGACCTTATTAGGAGACAGCAAGACTGATACATTCAATTTAGAATTGTTTTGAGCAAACTTATTAATTGCATCAATCTTAGTCTGTGTAACATCATCACTCGCCATCTTGAACCCTTCCATCAAGTAACCGTCTTTACCTATATAGACACCATTTATCTTGTCCTTACCTGTTAGGAGATCAAACCTTGACTTTGCCTTTATAAATCCTGATCTTATAGGGAATTGGTCAGACACATAATCAGAGAATTTTGAACTATATTTTCCAGATACTATATCACTTATAGATAGCGCCGGTCTCTGTTCAAGCGTCCTATTTTCTGCTTCAGATTTAGGAAGATCCTTATGAAGTATGTTCATAACCAACAACAAGACCATAAGGCCCATGAATACAAGGGAAAATCCTTGATTAAATTTCTTATCAAGTTGCTTTTTCTTTTCTTGAGATACACTGAGTTTCTTCTCCCCACCATGAAGCAAGAAGTTAAAGAAGACACTTATGCCATGGATAATTACAAACATCAGGTTAGAAAAGTTAAAAGTCTTTGAAGATTTTTCTCTTTTTCTCCTTGTCTTTTTATTATCGTCCAAGCCCCTAGAAGGCGTTTTTAGCTTTCCTTTATTGCCATTTATATTGTTGGTACTATTTCTCTTAGTATCCGGTTTATATTGGCTTGTAGGAGCTTTTTTAGCATGTTCTGTTTCAGATTTAATAGCGACCTTGGTCTTCTTAGTCAGTTTATCATTTTTCTTAGAGACTGCCTTTCTAGGACCAACTTGCTTAGTCGGTCTAGGTCTCTTGGCATCTATTTTTTTACTCTTAGTTTTGGACTTTGTTTTTTTGGATGCATACTTCTTGGGTCCTCTTTTTTTGGTGCCCCTACCAAGGGTATCTTCAGCATCCAAATCCATCAATATTCTAAGGCTTTCAGGCATTTTCGGTTCTTCATAACGTACTTTTTTCATATCCTACTCACCTCCATTTAAAATTTAAAATATAGGAATGGACTGAAGCTGTCTCCAACAAGAGATGCTACAGATAGGTAAAGAACTACAATATAGAATACTGACATTCCTATATATCCCCTCTTACCAAACCTAGACTTTATATTATTTATAACTTTCATTACAAAAGGTGTAGAACCTATAATCGCTGGTAACATCAACTTCCAAGAAGTCTTTATGATGTGTAGGGCCTCTTTATCAACGAGACCTGTAGATCCAAATATAAACATATTTGAATAGAATTTAAATATCTCAGAAAGGCTAGTAAAGTCAAATAGTACCCATCCCATAACAACTATCAGCAAGCAGTATAGGCTTTGTATCTTCTTATTTGTTTTGGCTAGTCTCCTTCCCAAGCTAAGCTTTTCAAAATATATAAGTAAGCCGTAGAAAAGCCCCCAAAGGACAAAGTTCCAATTAGCTCCATGCCATAGACCTGTAACCATCCAAACTACAAATATATTCCTCATATTTATAAGCTTTGAACACCTATTTCCTCCAAGTGGAAAATATATATAGGTCTTAAACCAGTTTCCTAATGATATGTGCCATCTCCTCCAAAACTCTGTTGCAGACTTGGCCACATAAGGATAGTTAAAGTTTTCGGCCCATTCAAATCCCATCATATATCCAAGGCCTATAGCCATATCTGAGTAGCCACTAAAGTCAAAGTATATCTGTAGGGTATAGGCTATTATACCCAACCAAGCGGTCATAGCAGACATTTCAAGACCTGGAATACCCTTGACACTAGCCCATATAAGAGCCATGTTATTGGCTATGAGTACCTTTTTACCAAGACCTATAATAAACTTTTCTACTCCCCTACCAAAGTGGTCAATATCATTTGTCCTAGATTTTAACTGACCTTCCATCTCTGAGTACTGAACTATAGGTCCTGCACCAGCCTGAGGGAATATAGATATGTACAGGGCAAAATCTGCGAGAGATTTTTGAGGCCTTGTCCTAGCTGTATACACATCAACTATATATGATATTATCTTGAATGTATAAAATGATATACCAAAAGGAAGCGGTAAATCTATTATCTTAAGGTTTAGTCTAGTAATAAAATTAACGTTATCGATTAAAAATCCATAATATTTAAAGAATCCTAGAATTGCTATGTTAAATACTATTAGACAAACCATGTAGAATTTGGCTTCTTCTCTACTCGTCCTAATCCTGTGTATATGCCTAACCCCAAACCAAGTCACCAAAATAGACAGCAACAAAAGTAAAAGATAGGCAGGCTCTCCCCAACTATAAAAAATCAAACTCAGTACTAATAAGCTCTTATTTTTTAACTTCTTCGGAGTCAAAGCATAGACAATCATAGCTAGAGGGAAGAAATAAACTAAAAATGTTAAACTAGTAAAACTCAATTATCATCCCCCCTTACTTATAAGAATTTTTAATAGCTTCATCAATTGCTTTTTGGTTCTTAGAAGAAATAAAGTATATGTAATCACCCTTTTTCTTCAATTGACTGTTGCTGATTATCGTATATTGGTCAGGCGCATAGTTTTTAAAAGAATTAGATTGGGCATCAATTCTAGCCTGAATCTTGGCCATAACAGGATCTGTCATGCCTTTTTTGCATTTTACTATCAAAATCTCTGTAGCCTCCATATTGGATTTAGGAGCCAGCAAAGTATAAGCTTCAACCTCAAGCTTATTTATACCATAAAGCTTTCTAAGAGTAGCATCATTTCCCATGACCATATTATCCATACTGACCCGGTTCTCAATCTGACTAGATAGCTCCTTAAAGTCTATATCCCTTACTTTTACAAACTGATATGCAAGTATAAATACTATAAGGACAATTCCCCAAAGTATGGCATACTTTTTCCTATACATGGAACTCATCTTCATAGGCTTTCTATTTACAAACCTGTCCTTTATGGATTCCTTGGGCCTATTACCACCCTTTACAGTGTCTTCTATTTCTTCACTTGTAATTATTCTGAGCCTAGCTGTCTGTTCATAATTGGAGGCATTAGGCTGTTTTTTATCCCTTTTATCACTCATATTCTACCCTCCTATATATTCTCGCTCAAGAATTGAAGCCAATTTAGGTAGAATCCATACTTAAAATGTATTCCATCCTGCTCAAATTGTTCTTCATCGTTTACAAGGCCATCAGAAGATAAGAATGTAGCACCTGTCTCATTTGCTGCAGCCTTTGCAGCCTTAGTGAATTCACTGATATTCTCGTTGCTTATTCGATAATCCTTGGCCTTAGATATCCTATCAAGAACTGGTAGAGGAGCCTGAATATATATTTTAACACCCTTATCAACCGCCTTGATATCCTTGATCAACTTGATGTAGTTTTTCCTAAAAACATCCGGAGAATAAGCAGTGATGTCATTAGCTCCATACAATATGACTATGCTCTTTGGCTTTAAGCTCTTGACTTCATTTATATGCTTGCGAGCCTGTAATACGTGCTCACCCTTCATGGCTAGAACACTGGCTGCATCTAGAATATTAGCTTCCCTAAGGTACTCAGTTATAGAATCGCCCAAAAATACCACATCATCAAACCTGCTCCTAGCACTCTTGATATCGAACTTTCCTAGCTGTGTATCCTTATTAACCTTATTTATTTCCCTCTCAACATCATTGATGTTTTGTTTTTCTAGCTTTGTCAAAAAGTTTTTGGTCCAACTAATACTTTCAGAATCCGTTTTTAGTGAGCCAGCCGCAAATACTTGACTCGCCATCACAGATGTAATTAAAATACCAGTGATAGTTAAAATTCGTTTCTTCATAAGTTATATTACCACCCATCCAAATATTATGCCGCTTAAAAAATTGTAAAAGCTGGCATTCTACGTTTATTATATCATGTAAGCAGACTTTAGGTAACTACTATTAACAAAGTATTCTTAATTAACAGCTTATTGTCCACAAAAAATAAACAAAGTCCACACCCTGCCTTGTGCGTGGTTAATTATACAACAAAAAAAGAGCCCCCCGATCCTAACGATACAGACGACCCCTTATTATCAAATTAAATGCTATTGTTTAATCTTAATTAATATCTAAATAAAGTCTTAATTATTTAACTTCTACAGTTGCACCAGCAGCTTCAAGCTTTTCCTTGATCTGTTCTGCTTCTTCCTTAGATACGCCTTCCTTAACAGCCTTTGGAGCGTTGTCAACAACTTCCTTAGCTTCCTTTAGTCCAAGACCAGTTATAGCTCTAACTTCCTTGATTACTCCAACCTTTGAAGAACCAGCTGATGCTAGTATTACATCAAACTCAGTCTTTTCTTCACCAGCAGCTCCACCAGCAGCTCCACCAGCAACCATTACTGGAGCAGATGCAGATACACCGAATTTTTCTTCTGCAGCCTTAACTAATTCATTTAATTCTAAAACTTTCATGTTTTCTATAGCTTCTAATATCTGTTCTATTGTCATTTTATTGCACCTCCGTGTGTTATTTTTAAATTCTTTTTAATATTGACCGACCGAAAATGGTCATAAACTATATCCTAGGCTATGCAGCCTCTTGGACCTCTTTTTTGACTATGCTTCTACTGCTTCGTCCTGCTTCTTTGCAACAGCATCCAATAAGTAAACAAAGTTTGACATTGGAGCCTTTAAGCTGCCAAGAAGTTTTGCGATAAGTTCTTCTCTTGATGGTATTGCTGCAAGAGCAACTATCTTAGCTTCATCGTAGAATTCACCTTCTACAACACCCATCTTTAGAGAGATCTTATCAGGGTTCTTATCCATGAATCCCTTTAATATTCTAGCAGGAGCAACTGGATCTTCATATCCGAATGCTATAGCGTTTGGACCTACTAATTCAGTATCATTGAAGTTAGCATATGCTTCACCTTCTATAGTCTTAGCAGCTCTTCTTACAAGTGTATTCTTGTATACCTTGTAATCTACACCAGCTTCTCTCATCTGACTTCTTAATTCTGTAACCTGTTCAACTGTTAGTCCCTTGTAATCTACAACGATAACAGAAGCAGCCTTTTCTAGCTTTTCAGCAATCTCAGCTACAACAGCTGATTTCATTTCAATAGCCTTACTCATTTCTTAGTGCACCTCCTTCACAAAAATAAAGTTTAGCACTCACCGTAAAAATAAAAGTCCTCCCTATCATAGACAAGGAGGACGCAAGTATCACGTATATCGCAACCTCGGTGGGAAATTAAGTCGTACAACACCCACTGTCTACGGCAAATCTATTCTTTTTCAACATTGACAATAATATCATATTTGTCAACCTGTGTCAACAGTTTTTTAATTATTCAGTAACTCTAACTGGGTTTACTCTTACTCCAGGACCCATTGAAGAAGCAACTGTTACGCTTCTTAGGTACTGTCCCTTTGCAGCAGATGGCTTAGCCTTTATTATAGCTTCCATTAATACCTTGAAGTTATTGAATAATTTTTCCTGACCAAATGATGCCTTACCAACTGGAACGTGGATGATATTAGTCTTATCAAGTCTATATTCAACCTTACCAGCCTTGATTTCATCAATAGCCTTAGCTACATCAAATGTAACTGTACCAGACTTAGGGTTTGGCATTAATCCCTTAGGACCAAGTACTCTACCTAGTCTACCTACTACACCCATCATATCTGGAGTAGCAACTACTATATCAAAGTCAAACCAGTTTTCTCCCTGGATCTTCTGAACTAGTTCTTCAGCACCTACAAAATCAGCTCCTGCAGCTTCTGCTTCCTTAGCCTTTTCACCCTTAGCGAAAACTAATACTTTCTTTGTCTTACCTGTACCGTGTGGTAACACGATAGCACCTCTAACCTGCTGATCAGCATGTCTAGAGTCAACACCCAACTTGATGTGGGCTTCTACTGTTTCATCGAACTTTGCACTTGCAGTATCAACTACTAGTCCAAGAGCTTCTGATCCATCATAGTAAACACTTCTGTCTACTTTAGCGATCGCCTGAGCGTATCTCTTACCTCTTTTTGCCATTTTAAATTCCTCCTTGTGGTAATTACGGTTTTTAACCTCCCACTATTAGGCACTGCCTATATAGCGAATAAATAAAATATGCTACTATCGCCAATTATGACGATAATCAGCACTCACTTTAGACTTAATTAGTCTATAACTTCAACACCCATACTTCTAGCTGTTCCAGCGATCATTCTCATTGCTGATTCAACTGAAGCTGCGTTTAGGTCCTTTAACTTTAACTCAGCGATTTCTCTAACCTGAGCTGAAGTTATCTTACCAACCTTCTTCTTGTTTGGTTCTCCTGACCCTGACTGTAGGTTGATTGCCTTCTTGATAAGAACAGCTGCTGGTGGAGTCTTAGTTATGAAACTGAAAGATCTATCCTGATATACACTGATTACTACCGGTATAATCATTCCTGCCTGATCTGCTGTCTTAGCATTGAATTCCTTTGTGAACGCCATAATGTTAACACCGTGCTGTCCTAGTGCTGGTCCAACTGGTGGAGCTGGAGTAGCCTTTCCTGCAGGTATCTGTAATTTAATCTGTCCAATAATTTTCTTAGCCATTTTATTGCACCTCCTTATACTTTTTCTATATTTTCAAGCCCTAGAGTTACTAGTGCCTTTCTACCAAATGCATTTACATAGACTTTTACTTCTCTTTTTTCAATGTTTACATCGTCAACTTCTCCAACATTATCGACAAAGGCGCCACTGATAACCTTAACTGTATCTCCAGGAGCTAAATCTATCTCGCCACTAATAATCTTAGAAGCTGGTAGCTCTATTCCCATCGCCTTTACCTCATCAACTGTCAAAGGTACTGGCTTTGATCCTGGGCCAACAAATCCTGTTACACCCTTTGTATTTCTGACAATGTACCATGATTCGTCTGTCATTTCCATCTTTACTATTACGTAACTTGGAAATACTTTTCTCTGTGTTAGTTTTTCCTTACCTGTCTTAGTAGTTGTAACTACTTCCTCAGTAGGCACTATCACCTGTTCGATAATGTCTTCCATACCTCTGTTTTTTACAGTATTTTCAATTGTCGTTTTGACCTTGTTTTCATGTCCTGAGTATGTATGTACGACATACCATTTTAAATCTCTTTCTTCTGACATCAAAATCATCCTTTCAAAGTTGCCAAACTACTTAACTATCAAGCTAAGTACTTTTGATAAACCTGTATCCACTAGCCATACAAAGACTGTTGATACAACTACAACCCCTAGTACGACACCTGTCTTACTAGCAAGTTCTTTTTTTGTCGGCCAAGTAACCTTCTTTAATTCTTGTCCAGTTCCTTTTACAAATCCGACCTTTTCTTGTGATAATTCTACGTTTTCTTTAGCCATTTACTCACATCCTTATCTTATTATTTAGTTTCCTTATGAGTAGTGTGCTTCTTACAGAACTTACAGTATTTCTGCATTTCTATTCTGTCAGGATTGTTCTTCTTGTTCTTAGTAGTATTGTAATTTCTCTGACCACACTCTGTACATGCTAATGTTACTTTAACTCTCATCGTTACACCTCCAAATTTGATTTTTATATGATGATATAGCTTCCTGAAAAAATCAAGTAACTATTACCTTCCGCAATTAATTTTATATATTTTTCCAACTCAAACTAACGACTATAACAAAGCCGTCTTACATAGAATACTATATAGACGGCTAAATGTCAATTACTTTTGCTTATATTTCTCTTGTTGCTTCTTTTAACCAAGCTCTTTCTTCATCTGTTAGATGTGGTCCTATGATTTCATACACGTTTTTGTGGTACTTGTTCAATTCTTCCTTGTCTGAATCAGTTAACATATCTACATTTATTGCATCAAAGTCAAATGGACAATATGTGATAGCTTCAAACTCCATAAACTGGCCATACTCTGTCTTTGGTCCATACTTAACTAGCAATTCATTTTCCAGTCTGATACCATGTGAGCCTGCTATATATATACCTGGCTCATTTGTAATTACCATACCCGCTTCAAATGGGTGTATTTCATGCTTTCTCACCTGCCACCTAAATCCTGTTGGTGGTTCGTGGATATTGCCTAGGTATCCAACTCCGTGACCTGTACCGTGGTTGAAGTTTCTTCCTGCGTCCCAGAATGGTTGTCTAGCTAATATATCTAGGTTTAATCCTGTACAACCATACATAAATTTAGCCTTGCCTAATCTTAGGTTGGACTGAAGTACTGTAGTATAGTCGTCTTTCATTTCCTGAGATATTTCTCCTAGAGCTGTCGTCCTAGTGATATCAGTTGACCCCTGCATATAGTTAGCACCTGTATCTGTCAAGAACAAAGTTCCCTCTGCAAGATTTACATTAGTTTCTTCTGTAGCAGCGTAGTGAACTATGGCTCCATGCTCTCCAAAACCTGCTATAGGTTCAAAGCTTGGGCAGATAAAGTCACCTTGGTCTACTCTAAGTGATTCTAACTTGTCTGACGCTGACATTTCTGTTTCTTCACTTATCTTGCCATTTTTAACCAACTCTTTCATCCAGTAGATAAACTTTGTATGAGCTATACCGTCTTTTATGTGGGCCTTTATTATATTGTCTATTTCAACATCATTTTTTATAGCCTTCATGAGTATTGTAGGGTTCATAGCCTCTACTACCTTCACAGACTCTGGTATATTCTTATACATAGCATAGTTCAACCTATCTGGGTCAACTAGAACACTTGTCTTTAAAGATTTTACATCTTCATAGATATCATTGTATGGCTTTATAACTACATTGTCCTTTACTAATATAGCCTTTATCTCATCGCTTATCTTGTCCTCATTTATGTATAATACAACCTTGTCATTGTAAACTATTGAATAACAAAGAATAAGTGGGAAGTACTCAACATCCCTACCCCTTATATTTAGCAGCCAGCCTGTATCATCAAGTGTTGTTATGATATGGGCTTCTGCACCAAATTTTTTCATCTGTGCCCTTACTCTTTCTATCTTGCTAGCAGCAGATTCACCACTGTATTTTTCATCAAGATAGAATATTGGTTCCTCAGATAGGGGAGGTCTATCTTCCCATACTTCATCAACTAGGTCAAGATCGT
This sequence comes from Peptostreptococcus anaerobius VPI 4330 = DSM 2949, assembly GCF_000381525.1. Classification (GTDB taxonomy): domain Bacteria; phylum Bacillota; class Clostridia; order Peptostreptococcales; family Peptostreptococcaceae; genus Peptostreptococcus; species Peptostreptococcus anaerobius. The sequence continues at coordinate 56,079 of NZ_KB906610.1, read as the reverse complement.
AAACTATGCTACCATTTTTAGCCTTTACTATAGATTCTAGTTCTACACCGTCACCAAATGGAACAGACCTACCGTCAAAGCCTAAGACCCCACCTTCTTTTAATTCACTCTCTACAAACTCATTTATTGTAGGAACATTTGGCTCACCCATCTTGTATAGGTCTACACCTGAACCCTTTAACTGGTTGCCAGCCTGTAGGAAATATCTACCATCTGTCCATAGACCAGCCTTATCTTCCTTTACAAGAGCTGTACCTGCAGAACCGGTAAATCCTGTCAAAAATGCTCTTTCCTTGAAATGTTCCCCTACATACTCACTATTATGATAGTCAGCAGTAGGAACCATATATAAATCTATCTTATTGTCTTTCATTAAGTCTCTTAATTTTGCAACTCTATCAGATACCTTCATAAGTTAAACCCCCTTATTTAAATAATTCTTTAAACCTATCTGTAGCCCTAACCAAACTATCTACAATTTCAGGTTCTCCTGAAGAATGACCTGTAATAGTAGCATCAAGCGTACAATTATTTAGCTTCTTACTAAGTAAGTATGCACCTATAAACCTACAATCCATATCATATCTACCATGGGCTATATGAGTAGGTATATCCTTGATAATATCCGCTTCATCTAGGATATAGTTCATATTGTCTCTGAACATATTGTTCATCCAGAAGTGGCACTCAATAGTTGCCATAGATATTGCATAGTCTTCATCACCAAAGTCCTCAACTAAATCATCATTTGGATGAAGTGTAACTATACTACCTTCCCACATAGACCAAGCCCTAGCAGCCTCAACCCTAGTAGCCCTGTCTTCGCTAGTCAACCTCTTGTAGTAGGCAGTTATAAGGTCTCCTCTTTCCTCTTCTGGTATAACCTTAATAAAGTTCTCCCACTTGTCTGGGAATATATTTGATGCTCCACCCTCTTGGTAGATCCAATCTATATCTTCCTGTCTTCCTAGGAAGATTCCTCTTAGGACTAGACCCATAGTCTTGTCTGGATGCTGTAGGGCATAGCTAAGGGCTAGAGTTGATCCCCAGCTACCACCGAATACCAACCACTTGTCTATTCCTAATTTTTCTCTTATCTTTTCCATATCACAAATAATGCTATCTGTATCATTGTTTGTAAGGTTAGCATGAGGAGTACTCTTTCCACTACCCCTCTGGTCAAATAATATTATCCTATAAAACTCTGGATCAAAGAACTGCCTGCATGATGGTGCTGTACCGCAGCCAGGACCCCCATGAAGAAATACCACTGGATGACCATTCGGGTTACCAGATTCTTCGTAATAAATTGTGTGTACATCGTCTACCTTTATGAAGTCTGTAAAATTGGCCTCTATTGAAGGATATAGTGTTCTTAGTTCTTTCATGATTCCACCTCTATTGTTTTATTTGCGAGAAAATCTCCCAATAATAATTAAGAAACCTTTTCTCACCTAAGACAAATTATAACATATTTGAACTAACTTTTCTAGCTAGTAGGACTATAATGAATATTCAAATAATGTTACAGGACAATTTTCACAAAAATATTATAGTAAATAATAGATTACTTTCACACTTTTCAAATTATATCGACATTTTTTATTTAATTTTTGAATATAAGTGTTATAATATACATATCGGTGGGCTGGATAAGGATTTCAGGCGAGTTTTTGTGGCTTGGACCCTACTTACCTACCTACTATAAATAGATATTAGGAGGCTTTATATGAAAGAAAACAGAGTAAGTCAAGTATTGAAAAAGATGAAGGAAAATAACATTCCTCAGTTCCTAGTGAGTGATCCACTTTCTATATTTTATTTAACTGGTTATTTCCTAAATCCAGGAGAAAGATTATTCTCACTATACCTTAGCGAAAAAGGTGACCACAAGTTATTTGTAAACGCCCTATTCCCTATTGAAGAAGACCTAGGCGTTGAAAAAATAATCTTTACAGACACAGACAACTCAATAGAAGTAGTTGCCAACCACATAGACAAGTCAGCTACAGTAGGTGTAGACAAGAACTGGCCAGCTAGATTCGTTCTAGGTCTAATGGATTACTGTGATGGCAAATTTGTAAATGCCTCATATATAGTAGATACCCTAAGAATGTACAAGGACGAAGAAGAAAAGGACCTAATGAGAAAGGTTTCTTTGATGAACGACGAAGCTTGTGAAGAAATAATAAAGAGAATAACTGGCGACAAGACTGAAAAGCAGATCGCTAGCGAGTTAATAAAATTATACGAAGAAATGGGCGCTGAAGGCCTATCATTTGACCCAATCATCGGTATGGCAGCTAATGGAGCTAACCCACATGGAGAACCTGGTGACAGATATGCACAGCCAGGAGATGCTATCATAATTGACATCGGTTGTAAGAAGGATATGTACTGCTCAGACATGACTAGGACAGTATTCTGGAAGGAAGTAAGTGAAAAGGGCAAAGAAGTATTTGAAATAGTACTTGAAGCCAACAGGAGAGGTATAGCAGCATCAAAGCCAGGTGCTAGATTCTGCGACATAGATGCAGCTTGTAGAGACTACATAACAGAAATGGGCTACGGCGAATACTTCACTCATAGAACTGGTCACCATATAGGACTAGAGGACCACGACTACGGAGATGTATCTTCTGTAAATACAGCAGTTGCTGAGCCAGGAATGATATTCTCTATAGAGCCAGGAATCTACCTACCAGGAGAATTCGGTGTAAGAATAGAAGACCTAGTTCTTATAACAGAAGATGGTTGCGAAGTACTAAACAAGTTCGACAAGGAACTTACAGTAATCGGCAACGACTAATACTAAAACTTAAAACTAATCTTGAGACTAGGGATTTTATCTCTAGTCTTTTTTTTAAATATAGGTAAAATCGACAACAATATAAAAAAACACTAGCTTGTGTACACAAGCTAGTGTTTGTAATTATTATCTTCAAAATGATATTCTTATTCTTCGTCTTCCTTCATCAACTTAGTTAAAGGCTTTGTTAATAAGAATAGTATTATTGCTGTAACAAATGATACTATAGCAAATGTATTGAATATAGTCATTATACCAAGCTTTTCAACGAATGTCTGAATGTATCCGTTTAACTTAGCAGCTGCGAATGAAGCAAATAGCCATACACCTAGTAATAATGATAGGTACTTCTTTGGAGCATGCTTACTGATGAATGAGTTTCCAAGTGGAGAGAAACAAATTTCAGATAGAGTAAGTAATGCACCAAATAAGAATATCCATAATACAGATGCCTTAACAGACTCAGGAGAACTTACACCTCTTACAACTTCCATTGCTATAAGTGCAAGGTAAGCAGCACCTAGGAATACGAATGCTATTGTTACCTTCTGGAACATTGAAAGGTCACCCTGAGGTCTCTTAGCAAGACTTGCCCATAACTTAGAAGCAGCCAAACTTAGGAATATACATAATAGACCATTCCATGTAGTTGTAACGTGCTGTGGAGCTATTTCTACACCAGCTATATGCATATCAACGAACTTAGTCATGTATATAGTAAGTGCTAGTTCCTGCTGATAGTAGAACAACCAGAATATGATTGATACAAATGATATGAATAAGATTGCTACAACCTTGTTCTTTTCTATCTTTGTAAGAGGTTTAACAGCCTCTTTTTCTATATCCTTAGCTGATTCATTTTCCTTTTCACCTATAAGGTTACCGTGGATATCTGTCTCATACTTAAATGGCTTTATACCCTGACCCTGAAGAGTCTTGTAACCTAGTGTGAAGAATACTCCACCTGCAAATACTAATATAGCACAAACAAGGAATACTGGTCTAAATCCTAGAACATCACCAACCTTGAAAGTATTTAAATATAAGTATCCTGTTATAAGAGAACCAAAGAAAGCTCCTATATTAACGAATGAATACTGAATTGAGAATGCTGCGTCAAGCTTTTCCGGATCATCGAATAATCTACCTATAAGACCTGCAAGGTTGCCCTTGAATAGACCAGTACCGATTGAAACAACGGCTATCATAAGATTTATACCTGTTACAGTATACGCTTTCCATCCTATTAAATAACCTAATCCCATCAATAAACATCCAACAGAAACTGCATATCTAGCACCTAAGAACCTGTCACATATCCATCCACCTACAACTGGTGAGATGTATGTCCAAGCTGTAAAGTTAGCAGCTATGATAGAACCTTCTGCTGCACCTATTCCTAAACCACCCTTATTAACAGCGGTAACTAAGAATAAGATAAGTAATGGCTTACTTCCATAGAAAGCGAATCTTTCAAATGTGTAAGTAAGACAAGACACCCAGAACCCCATAGGGTACTTTGTTGTTGTTGCGTTAGTTTCACCCATGAACCTAAACCTCCTAATATTAAATTAATCCCCCATGTCAATAAAATGACACAGGTCTTTACGTGGGTACAACCCTACAATCTAAGTTTATATTCATATTAAGTTTTAGTCAAGGTATTTATACTAAAAATTATAAATTATCTGTTATTTTTTCTTTCTAACATTTCTTTTTTTAGTATTTTTCGACTTTTTATTTGAATTGTTTAGCTTACTATTACTTGCTTTCTTATTTTCTGATTTTATCTTGCCTTTATTTTTTTGCAAGCTTATTATGCGAAAATGCGAAAACAAAGCTACAATTGTAAATACAATAGCCATACCTAGTGTAAGTTTAAAAGCGCTACTATCAAGTCTATTTCCACTAATTTTATAGGCATATGCCATACCTAAAACAGAACTTCCCGCAAAAATAAGCATATTTTTCCTAAAATCTGCCAACCTCTTTATCTCATCTTTCATAATGTATAGTCGGATAGGTCCGACTCCTCCTTTCAATGCAATGAAATTATATATTTCTTATTATATTGTAAGTTTACAATAGGCCTATGTCAATAAAACTGAGTGTATTTATAAATTAAACCAGTATATTTTTCGGAAAATTTAAATTTTTTATAAATATATGCTAGTGTAACTTTCATTTAAGACCCTATAAGCTTATAATGAATATAGGAACTTATAAATTATAGAGGAGGAAATCATGAAATATCTCGATAAAAGCATAAAAATAAATAAACTAGACATAAAAAACAGACTGGTATTCCCTCCTATGGCAACTTCTAAGTCTATAGATGGGTGGGTAAACGATGATCTAGTTAGCTACTATGATGAAAAATCAAAAAGCGGTAAAATAGGCCTTATAATAACTGAGCATGCCTATGTATCTATGGATGGTAAGGCCAGTGAAAACCAGGTATCTATATCTCGTGATGAGGATGTTGAGGGTCTATCTAGGATTGTAGATGTAATCCACAAAAACGGTTCTAGGGTATTTGCCCAAATCAACCATGCTGGTAATGCAGCAAAGACCGAGATTACAGGTTGCGATGTTGTATCAGCTTCGGCCCTTGAAATGGATGTAAGAGGTACAAAAAGACAAGCCTCTATTGAGATGACAAAAGAAGACATAGATAAACTTATACAGAGCTTTGTAGACTCTGGAATCAGGGCAAAATCAGCAGGCTACGACGGTGTAGAAATACACTCAGCCCATTTCTACTTGCTCAACCAATTCTACTCACCCTTATCAAATAAGAGAAGTGATGAATATGGAGGAAGCCTAGAAAATAGGATCAGAATCCATCTTGAAATAATAAAAGCAATGAGACAGGCCCTTGGTCAAGACTATCCTCTTGCCCTTAGACTGGGTGCTTGTGACTATACGGATGGAGGAAACAATATAGAAGATGCTATCAGAGCCTCTAAAGCATTTGAAGAAGCCGGCATAGACCTACTGGATATATCTGGTGGTTATTATATCTTCAACAACCCTTATTCTACAGAAGAAGGCTATTTCAAGGATGTAACATATGCAATCAAGTCCAATGTCTCTATTCCTGTTATACTGACAGGAGGAATACATTCAGTAGACACTGCAGACTATCTGATAGAAAATAAGTACGCAGATATGATTGGTGTTGGCCGTCCAATATTTAAGGACTCTAGCTGGCCGGAAACCAACATGAAATAAGTCAATCAACCAATAGCTAGCTTATATTTTCCATTGGGAGGTAATTAAATGAACATAGCAAAACTAAGAGATCCAATCAGTTCCATAACGCATCTAATAGGAGGTGTACTTTCCATATTAGCCCTGCTGTCACTAATTTTAAAGCAGGTAATCGTAGGAAACATCCATGTCAGCCTCTTTGTATCTACAATTATATTTGGAACATCAATGATTCTACTATACTTCACTAGTGGTATCTACCATGCAATCAGCGCTAGAAAAGAGAAGGCCGTCCTAATCATGAAAAAGGTCGACCACTCTATGATCTATATCCTAATAGCCGGGTCATACTCTCCTTTCTGCCTGTATGTACTACCAAAAAGAACTGGCATACCGGTATTTATAATCCTGTGGGTCATAGCAGTCTTAGGTATTACCATGAAGATACTATGGATAAATATGCCTAGGAAACTATCCTCTGCCATGTACATAGCCATGGGATGGGTAGCAATATTTGTTATAAAAGACCTATATATCAACCTAGCGCCAGGAGCCTTCTTCCTACTTGTTTTGGGCGGTATATTGTACACTATAGGTGGCCTTATCTATGCAATAAAAAGACCAAACCTAAAAGTATGGAACTTTCACGATATATTCCATATATTTATCATGCTTGGTTCCCTGGCACACTTTTTATTGGTCTTCCTATTCTTGATATAGTTAACTTTAAGAGTATTACTATTTAAAAATCAAATACAGATAAGCTTTTGCTTATTCATAAAAAGCATCTCCTTTTTTGTTTTTATTAACATTAAATCATGGAGATGTTTTTTTGTACAAAACTCTTTACTCCAAGTCTATCTTTATCTTGTCGGATAACTCATGTATTTTAGGTCTTTGTTTTATAGCCATTAGATATCCATTTTGTTCTAAGCTACCTAACTTATTATCTTTTAACATACCCTTAATCGTCGTATCAATTCTCGATATCTTTGCCAAAGTTTTCAAAAAAACCCCTATTTTTTGATTTATATTATTTTATATAAATCAAAAATAGGGGTTTTATTCTTTTATATTATGATTTTTTAAATATAAATCCTAAAAATAGGATTATTCTTTTTTATATCGTAATTTTATATAAACTTATAGTATCCTCATATTCTTAAGGCTCATGTCCAAGGCCTTGACAGAATGGGTCAAGGCTCCACAAGATATTATATCTATACCAAGCCCCCTGTAGGAACTTATGTTATCCAGTCCAATATTGCCCGATACCTCTATCATGGCTGAGTCACCTATCATGCTTACAGCCTCTTTGATAGTTCCTATATCCATATTGTCTAGCATAATAATATCGCAGCCAGACTCTAGGGCCTCTCTTACCATGTCTAGGTCTTCAACCTCTACCTCTATCTTACTTGTAAAAGAAATTGATCTTCTTGACCTTTTCACGGCTTCCTTGATAGATCCTGCTACCCCTATGTGGTTGTCTTTTAGCATGACCATATCAGAGAGATTGTACCTGTGGTTTACCCCACCACCTATAGTTACCGAATACTTGTCAAATATCCTAAGGCCTGGAGCAGTCTTCCTAGTGTCGGCAAGGCCTATCCTATCATCATCTAGGATATCTACCATCTTCCTAGTCATAGTTGCAATCCCTGACATCCTCTGAATAAAATTTAGGGCAGTCCTCTCTGCAAACAACATGGCCTGGGCCTTGGAATAGATTCTTGCAATTTTTTGCCCCTTTACAATCCTATCGCCTTCTTTAGTATAGAGCTCAAACCTTGCATCAGGATCCAATATCTTAAAGGTATGGCAGAATATATCAATACCACAAATTACACCATCCTCCTTGGCTATTAGGTCTGCCCTAGCATCTTGATACTCGTCAATTATACCCTCAACACTTATATCCTTGTAGGTCAAGTCCTCCATAAGAGCTTCTTGGACCCTACTAAGCATTTTCATTTTTAAGCCAGTATTCATAAAAATCCTTATTCCTTTCCCTTATCCTATCTATAAGTAACCTATGGTGGTCTTCAAGTATTTCATCTATGTCCCTTGTCTCATGGTTTTCCTTGATTTCAGTTATAAAATCATCAATCGATATATTTATATTCTCGCTACACCTCATTCCGCAGTAGCAGGCTTCTAGTAGGGAGTTGGATGCCAGCCTATTTCTTCCATGAAGTCCAGTACAAGCAGCCTCTCCTATGGCATATAGGGCCTTCATACTAGTTTGTCCGTCTATCTGAGCCGTTATTCCACCCATATGGTAGTGCTGGCCTGGGCAAATAGGTATCATATCATTTCTGATATCTATGCCCTTTTCCATACAAGCATTGAATACTGTAGGAAAGTTTTCATCTACCCTGTCCCTATTATGAATATTCTCCAAGGATAAATACACGTAGTCTGACCTATCAGCTTCCATCTTGGACCTGATAGCCTTAGAGACAATATCCCTAGGCTTGAGCTCATCTATAAATCTTTTGCCATTTTTATCAAGAAGTATTCCTCCTTCTCCTCTGAGCGCCTCTGTAATAAGGCTGTGTCTTCCCTTTTCTTGGTCATACAAAACCGTTGGATGAATCTGGACATATTCTATATTGGACACCTCTACACCATGTTTTATGGCTATAGAAAGCCCCTCACCAGATATTGATTTGAAGTTAGTAGATGAGTCAAATATCCCTCCTATACCACCAGTAGCTATAACTATTGCCCTTGAATATATATTCTGGTATCTGCCCTTAGCATATACCTTTATACCTATAGCCCTATCTCCTTCCACTATAAGGTCATAGAATGTAGTATCCTCACACACATCTATATTTGGTGATGACATTACTCTTTGAGCCATAGTCTCGCAGATTGATCTACCTGTAAAATCTCCCACATGATAGACCCTAGCTAGTCTGTGGCCGCCTTCCTTGTGCAGACTATATTGGTCTTGTTCATCCTTTTCAAATGGGACCCCATAACCTATTAGGGACTTTACAACTTCTAATGAATTGTCCAATATATCCCTTACAACCTCTGGATCATTTTCATAGTGACCTGCTCTTAGGGTGTCTTCAATATAGTCATCTATATCTTCATTTACCCTCTTAGCTGATATTCCCCCTTGTGCAAGGTAGGAATTTGCCTCTGACATATCCTTTTTAGATATTAGACACACTTCAAAACTAGGATCTAGATTTAGGGCACAAGATAGACCTGCTGCCCCAGCTCCAACAACAACGACATCATAAAAACCTTTCATTTTAACTCATCTCCATCATCTTTATTAAAGGTGCTTTAGCATCTTTTATTAATCTTTCGTCGAGTATTACTTCTCCAGTCTCATCTCTCAATGTTAGATAAAGACTCTCTAAGTCTATTTTCTTCATATCTCTACAATCATTCATAGAGCTAGGTATTATAAATTCACTTTCTGGAGATACCTTCTTCATTTGGTGAAGAATTCCAGATTCTGTACAGACTATATATCCTTTTTTCTTAGTGGCTGCCACATACTCCAGTAGAGCCTTTGTAGAACCTACAATATCAGCCTCTTCAACTACAGATTCCCTGCATTCAGGATGCGCTAGGACATCATATCCATATTTTTCTTTTAAGTCCTTCACTTCTTTTATATCTACATGATGGTGGTACTTGCAGTATCCTTCATGGAGTATAAAATTCTTACCCTTCACCTGATTTTTAATATAGTTACCCAAGTTCATATCCGGCATAAAGTATATATTTTCGTTTGGCAAATTCGATACTATCTTCATAGCATTTGATGAGGTAACGCATACATCAGCTAGTCTTTTTACATCTGCATTGGTATTTATATAGGATACTATGGCTAGGTCTTCGTATTTTTCCTTTAAACCTGCTATTTGGTCATAATCTACCATATCTGCCATTGGACAACCTGCACTAGGAGCTGGTATCAAGACCTTCTTATCTGGGTTGAGTATCTTTGCACTCTCTCCCATAAAGCTGACACCGCAAAAACAGATTATCTTATTAGTAGACTCCTGTGCCATCTTTGCAAGCTGAAATGAATCTCCAACTACATCAGCTATTTCCTGTACCTCCCCTCTTGTATAGTAATGGGCAAGAATAAGAACATCTTTTTCTTTTTTTAGCCTCTCAATCTCTGTGACCAAGGCTTTACTATCCCCTAGTATATTTACTCCTGATTCGGTCATAAATGCCTCCCTTTTAATCTACAGTTCAACTTTATAAGAAACTGCACATCTTTTATAAAAATTATTTTTTGTATATTTATGTGAATATACTTATGTATATACACATAATAACTATATATTACTACACATCTAACAAAAATCCAACCTTTTTTAAATAATTTGTTGTAAAAGCTCCCAAGAAATAGACACTAGATGGATCAATCATCATAGTGCCTATTTTTATGTCAAATATAAACTTGTAAATAAAATGAACTGGCTAAATCAGCCAGTCCATTTTGATATATTATTATTGTTTTATCATATCCTTTACCTTCATCAGTCTAGTTATAGAACTTCTGTCGTTTTCTTCTAGTTTCATCCTGATATAGGTAATTGTCTCTTTTAACTGAGGTATTGTCATATATTCAAGAGCATTTACTCTTCTTCTAGTGCTCTCGATTTCGTCGGCCATTAGCTGACACGCCTTCTCTATCTCTGCAAGTTTTAACAGGTCTGGAAGTATGTCATACAGTTTCTTGACAGCTTCATCAAGTTCTGATGACGTTCCACCGAAACCATATGGGTATATGGCTGATGTGTCCTCTTGGTCACTCCTAGAAAAAGTCATCACCGGAACGTTTACGCTCATCAAGTTTTTAGTCTGTATATCCAGCTGTATACTTTCTTTTGATATAGCCAAGGCCTCGTCTAACATCTGTGATGAGTTCATAGATCTAGCCAATAGAAAATCCTCAAATGAGTCTGTAAGCTTAGCTTCAACAGATTCTCTAAGTCTCTTATTTTCCTTGATCATGGCTATAAACTGTCTCATAAGTTCGTCTTGCTTATCTTTAAGCAGTTTGTGACCCCTTTTAGATGTAGCTAGTCTTGCCTTCAACCTCGAAAGCTCCATTCTAGTTGGATTTACGTTTAATTTTGCCATATTAATCCACCTGGCTTTCCTCAGGTAAATACTTCTCGATATACTTGTCCTTTATTCTCTTTAATTCTGTTCTTGGAAGAATCTTTAGTAGGCCCCAACCTATATTCAAGGTTTCTTCTATTGTTCGGTTAGTTGTGTAACCCTGTGATACGTATATATTTTCAAATGCATCTGCAAACCTTGCAAAGGCCTTATCTGATTCTGATAGGGCAGATTCACCAAGTATTACCTGTAATTCCTTGGCTTCCTTACCTGCTGCATAGGCTGCGAACAACTGGTTCATAGTATCTGCATGGTCTTCTCTAGTCTTGCCATCTCCTATACCCTTGTCCTTTAGTCTTGATAGAGACGGTAGAACATCTATCGGTGGCATCATATTTTTCTTATATAGGGCCCTTGATAGGATGATCTGTCCTTCTGTTATATAGCCTGTAAGGTCAGGAATTGGATGTGTCTTATCATCTTCTGGCATTGTCAGGATAGGTACTTGAGTGATTGAACCTGGCCTGCCCTTTATCTTACCAGCTCTTTCATATAGTGTTGAAAGGTCTGTATATAGGTATCCCGGATAACCTCTTCTACCTGGAACCTCACGTCTAGCTGCTGATATTTCTCTTAGGGCCTCACAGTAGTTTGTAAGGTCTGTCAATATTACTAGGACGTGCATACCCTTTTCAAAGGCTAGGTACTCTGCACAAGTAAGGGCCATTCTTGGTGTAGATATACGCTCGATAGCCGGGTCATTGGCTAGGTTCATAAATAGAACTGACCTGTCTATCGCTCCAGTCTTCTTGAAGTCATCTATAAAGTACTGGGCCTCTTCGAATGTAATACCTATAGCACCGAATACAACGGCGAACTTGTCATCAGTTCCAAGAACCTTGGCCTGTCTAGCTATCTGGGCAGCTAGGTTGGCATGTGGTAGACCTGAACCTGAGAATATCGGTAGCTTCTGGCCTCTAACAAGGGTATTTAGCCCATCTATGGCAGATACTCCTGTCTGGATAAACTCAGATGGATAATCTCTTGCCACCGGGTTGATTGCTATACCGTTTATATCTAGCTTGTCTTCTGGTATTAGGTCTGGTCCGCCATCCTTTGGTTTACCCATACCGTCAAATACCCTACCTATCATATCTTCTGATACACTTAGGGTAAGGGGCTTGGCAAGGAACCTTACCTTAGAGTCCTTTAGGTTGATACCTGATGACCCTTCGAATAACTGAACCATGGCCTTGTCGCCATTTACTTCAAGGACTCTACCCCTACGGATTTCTCCGTTTTGCATCTCTATTTCAACTAGCTCTTCGTATTTAATTCCTTCAACACCATCTACCATTAGTAGGGGACCAACAATTTCTCTTATAGTTTTATATTCCTTAATCATCTAGTCCACCTCCCCTATTTATTAGTTCATTTATAACATCTGTTATTTCATCAGATATAAGATCTAGCTTATCTATATGAGCTTCTTCAGTATACTTGGCTCTAGCTATTTTCTCCCTAACTGGTAGGTCTAGTAGCTCACTTAGGTATACCTTGTTATCTAGGGCTCTTAAAGACTCTCTGTAGAACTTCAATACTAGGTCCAGCATCTTGTCCTGCTTTTCTAGGGATGTAAATGAATCGACATCCTGGAAGGCATTCTGCTGTAGGTAGTCTTCTCTAATTGACTTGGCTACTTCCAACTTTAGCTGGTCTGCCTCAGATAGGGTATCCTTACCTACTAGTCTTACGATTTCCATTAGGGATGTTTCTTCCTGTAGTAGGGCCATTGCCTGGGCCCTATTAACTGGGAATCTTTCTGATACATTTTCACCCATCCACTCATCAACATCTGGTTGGTATAGCGAGTATGAATCTATCCAAGATATGGCTGGGAAGTGTCTCCTATAGGCTAGGTTGGCATTTAATCCCCAGAACACCTTTACTATTCTAAGTGTAGCCTGTGATACTGGCTCAGATATATCTCCACCTGGAGGTGACACGGCACCTATTATTGTAAGGGCTCCCTCTCTATTATCGCTACCCTTACATATTACCTTACCTGCTCTTTCATAGAACTCTGCAGCTCTAGAACCTAGATAGGCTGGATAACCTTCATCACCAGGCATTTCTTCTAGACGACCTGACATCTCTCTTAGGGCCTCTGCCCATCTTGATGTAGAGTCGGCCATTACCGCTACTGAATATCCCATGTCTCTAAAATATTCAGCTATTGTAATACCTGTATATATACTTGCCTCTCTGGCTGCAACTGGCATATTTGACGTATTAGCTATAAGAACTGTTCTCTTCATTAGAGATTCGCCTGTATGAGGGTCAATCAGTTCTGGGAATTCATTTAGAACGTCTGTCATCTCGTTACCACGTTCTCCACAACCAACGTATACAACTATCTGAGCATCTGCCCACTTGGCGAACTGGTGCTGAACTACTGTCTTACCTGAACCGAATGGCCCCGGTACACAAGCAGTACCACCCTTAGTTACTGGGAAGAAGGTATCAACTACTCTCTGACCTGTTATTAGAGGAACCCTAGGAGCTATCTTTTCCTTGATCCTTCTAGACTTTCTTACCGGCCACTTTTGCATCATCTGAACTGACTTTATATCACCCTTGTCATTCTTTATAGTAGCTATATCTTCTATGATAGTAAAGTCTCCCTCTTCTACGATTGACTCTACAAGACCCTCTACCTGGTAAGGAACCATTACTAGGTGCTTGACTACCGGTGTTTCCTGAACATAACCAAGTACGTCACCTTCAGATACCCTGTCGCCTACCTTGGCCTGTGGGTGGAATGTCCATTTTATATCTCTATCAAGTGATGGAACTTCTACACCCTTAGTCAAAAAGTCTCCTGCAACAGCCCTGAACTTCTCTAGCGGTCTTTGTATACCATCAAACATATTCTCTATTAGACCAGGTCCTAGCTCAACGCTTAGGGGTTCTCCTGTTGTCTCTACTGGTTCTCCAGGTCCTATACCTGAAGTTTCCTCATATACCTGTATTGAAGCTTTATCATCACGCATTTCGATGATTTCACCGATTAGTTTAGAATTCGATACCTTTACAACGTCGTAAATGTTTGAATCCTCCATTCCTTCGGCTACAACTAGTGGACCAGATACTTTTACTATTTTACCTGCCATATGTCGCCTCTCCTCCTTATTTATCCGAGTTGGCAAAGATATTGCTACCTACTGCCTTTTCAACATTTTTATTTATTTCGCTCATTCCTATACCTAGGCTACCCTGGTTAGAAGGTATTAGTATTATAGCTGGAACTAGCTTTTTCTTATATCTCTGTATTGTTTCTTCTATATCCTTGGCTATCTGCTCTGTTACGAATATAAGACCGTATGAGTCATCGGCCATGGAATCTATTGCCTCTCTTGCCTGCCTAGCATCTAGCACAGGGTATACATCTATACCTATGGACTTGAATGCTAGGATGGAGTCCTTGTCTCCAACCGCTCCAATCTTATACATTATATATCACCCAGCCTCTCTCTTAGCTTGGCTGATGAGATCTTATTTAGCTTGCCTACTAATATAAGTCTTATCATTGAAATCTCTTTTTCCTTTGCCACAAGATAAGCAAATATAGGCTCTGGACCAAATGGTATAAATCTTGAATCTGAATTTAGCCTACTCAGATACACATCCTTCATTGAATCTACAACTGTCAGGCTACAACCACTCGCCTTGTAGTCATCTATGCACTCAACCAAGCTTCTTCCGATTTTTTCAGACTTAAGAGTAATAGCCAACCTATCAAATTCTTCTCTTGAAAGAGATATGAGTTTATTTACTGATATACCTCCTCCATCTACTAGAATTTCATTTAGGAAGTTTGTAGACTTGCCCATCTTGACTGCCCTTAGCATGGAAGATATATTATAAAAATCTATACTTGCGCCTACGTAGTCATTAAATAGGTCTATATCCAAAGATTTTGCTATGATAGATAGATGGTTATAATAAGCCCTATCCATGACTATATCTATCATCTGTGGATCAAGTGTATCTGTGTACTTTGCCTCTGCCTCTCTTAGGGCATTTGTAAATTCACTCTTAGTATCTGTAAAATGACCACTCTCAAACTGCAACTTTATCTTGTCTGGCCTGTTATCACTAGAATAGATAAAAAGATCATCCATATCCTTACCAGATACCTTGGCCTTGACCATCGTCTTTAGGTTGTGGTAGTCGTATTTAAGTGATAGTATCTCAAGTATTCTCTTGTCGCCACCCAACATTTCACTACCTGCCTTAAAGGCTCTTGTAGTCTCATTTTTAAGGAGCAACTCATAATCCCCCACACCACTTACGCCGTCAGCACTCTTGGCATAGTCAGTATCCATAAGTATCTTGAAGGCTTCGTCTGCATCCTTAGCGTCTATCATCTTGTCCAGTCTTGCCCTGTCGAGTAGTTTCTTTTCATAAACCCTCGCCATTACTACACCCTGGGCGTAATCTAATCTATCCATAAACTACCCCCTATTCAAAAAGTACCCTTGCTATTTTTCCCTGTACCTCGTCTTTTATGTAATCCATCTGAGTACTAAAAGTAAAGTTCTTTTCTATACCATCCTCTAGTTCAATAAATCCTGTTTCACAGAACCTATCCTCAATAATCTGAACCTGTGGGAAGGTTTCCTTTACCCTTGCAAATTTATCCTTCATAACAACTAGCTTGCTCTTATCTGAAAAACTAGCATTATTCTTTATATACTCAAGATACTTATCATCATCTATATTCTTTAAATCCTCAATAGCTGATTCAAAGACCTTGGCTATTGTCTCTTGCTTTGCCTTTAGTTCATTATCCCTTGCCTTTAATTTGGCATTTGACCTCAGTCTTTCTTTTAGGGTATCTGCTTCAGCCTTACCCTTTTCGACCAACTGATCATACTTGGCTTCAGCCTGGCTCTTAGATGTATCCTCTATCTTCTTTGCCTTTTCCCTAGCAAGTCTTAAGATATCATCTCTTGATCCTATAGCCTCTTCCAATATTTTATCGGTAAGCTTTTTTAGCTCTGCCATCTCATCACTTCCTTCTCTTTATAATATGCTCTTATTCCTAACCGAAAAACTTTGTGAAGTTGAAGAATAATAGAAGTGATATAACGAATGCTAATAGTGCATATGTTTCAACCATTACTGAGTAGATGATACCCTTTGTAGTCTGTGATTCGTTCTTTGCAAGGATTCCAACACCACTGGCTGCAACCTTACCCTGAGAAACCGCTGAACCCCAACCAACAAAACCTATCGGCATACCTACTAGGGCTAGGTACATACCCTGACCTAGACTCATGTCACCTGACAATTTTAATAATATTAATAGTCCTATAACGAAACCGTATAGACCCTGTGTACCTGGTAGAAGCTGTAAGATAAGTGTCTTACCAAACTTCTGTGGTTCTTCTGGAACTAGACCAGACGCTGCCTGACCAACTATTGATAAACCTTTTGCAGATCCAATTGCTGCTAGCAAGGCTGCTACAACACCTACTGCACCGAATACTACTCCACCGTTTTCTACTATCCAAGTTGCGAAATTCATAAATAAACCTCCTTGAGTCACTCTCTTTAATTATTATGCTTTATAAGCTAGTTTATTATTTCTGGTCCTGTATATTATACAGGTTGGACCATGACCTGTAGCCAAAATTCTTATTTGAAATCTCTATCAAAAATCATTCTTTACTTTCTTTATAATCTCTTTTTAAATCCTATCTTTTACTTTTAATTAATCCTCAAACTGCCTATCTAGGTTGATGTACTTGGCTTCTTTTCTAAAGAACCTAAAAGCACGACCACCGCCCTCGTAGAACTTACCGAAGAATTCTACGTATATTAGTCTAAGTGCATGTACATATGCTCCTAAACAAGATAGGAACAAGTTGAAAGCATGGAATAAAACTAAGATTATAATGGCTGCGACATAACCTAAAATTGTCTTGCCCCAAACCATTCCTGCTATCATATTTACCGCAAAAGCTATATAACCACCTGACATACCAAGAGCCATCAGACGAGAATATGATACAAAGTCGCCTATGTAACTAGATATACCATATACATTGTATAAGCCTGCTGCTATCTTAGGTCCTATACCCTTAGCACCTCTGGCACCACCAACTAGTAACATAACTATACCTATTATCATAGCGTACATACCTACCTGAGTTGCTACTGGTCCAACGACACCAAACTTTCCTATCAAAAAGACTATTATGCCACTAAGGGCAACGTACCATGCTATAACATCAAAAATCATATCCACTATTAGACCATCCCTAATCTGCATGTAGGCCTTGATAGCTAGACCATAGTAAAGGTGGATACCACCCATTATAATTGATATTACAAGTATAGTCATAAACTGCTGACTTAGGTCAAATAGTCTCCACATACCCGGTATTGCCGCCCCGAAATAAGATCCGTATAAGAAGCCCCATATCAAGGTAGATATACCTATAAGTTGGAAGAACTTGACATTCTTTCTCATGCTTGGTGTAAAGTTGCATAGCTTAAGTCCTAAAGTAGTAAGAACCAATAATACTGCCCCATATGCAAAGTCAGCCGACATCATACCAAAGAACAAGGCATATATCGGTGCATATAGAGGAGTTGGGTCTATTTCGTTGTACTTAGGTAGGGCATATGTAGAAGTTACTGATTCAAAGGCCCTCACCAATCTGTTGTTCTTGAGCATTATAGGCACTGAATCACTGTCCCTATCAACTTCTTCAAACTCTATAGTGTAGTCACCCTCACAAACATCAGATACAAGTTTTTCCAACCTAGCTATCTCAAAGTCTGGGCAATATCCCGTGATTGCGAATACATTGGAAGTATTCATAAAATCCTTCTCAGCCAAAGACCTAAGTCTCAAGTTCTGTAGGTATTCATACCTAAGCTTGAAGTCTTCTAATGCTTGCCCCTTACTTGAAAGCTTGCCCACCATCTCTATTTCTTTAATCTTCAAATCCTCAATTTCATCATTTAGTCTAGCTATATTATCAGCAGGTAGACCCTTTTCATTCAACTTCATCCTGTTGAAGTTGGAATATCTCATCAGCTCAAATAATTGGTCTAAATCTTCCTTAGCTGAAATAATAAAGTAGTAGTACTCTTCCTTATTTACACCCAACTTCTCAAAATAGGTATTTTCAAGTTTGGATAGACCTTCTTCAAAGGAATCTACTAACTTACCTGATACAGCCCCAACCATAGTATCAAAGTTTTTAAGTTTTTCCATATCATCAAAACCTACATCTAATTTAGATACTGGTTCCAATTCAGCTATCAACTCTTTTTTCTTTGCTATTTGGCTGTTAATAATGCCTAGATTATCGCCTATACCTCTGATTTCAGAGTATACGTGCTCGTAATCCTTAGACTCGACCTTGTCTTCTAGTTCTTCAAAGGTAAGATTTGGAAGGCCCTTCATCAAGGCCTTTAATCCCTTATCTGTCTTGGCGTACTTGGATACTAAGTCAATAACATAGTTAGATTTTGAAATCTCTTCATCATACATAGCAACCATTTCATCTACCTTGGGTCTTTTAAATGACCCAAGACTCTGGTCACTAAAATCCTCTTCCTCGCAGACATCTTCAAACTGAATATTTCTAAACACCTGCAAGTTTCTCAATAAAGTTTCCCGATGAGAGTTTAATGCTAAAAGGTGAAATTTTTTCATTTTTACAATAGCCATATTATTTCACTATCCTCTCTATCAGTATTTTCTTGGCTTCATCAAACCTATCCTGAGGAATCTCAATTATAGACCTGCATCTCTTGTCACTTTCTAGAGCTATGGAGTCCAACTCTCCCTTCATCTCTTCTTGTGCCTGAGCCTTTAGCCTATCACATTCAATCCTAGCCTTGATCGTAAGTTCCTCTAGGATTTTTTTAGATCTTTTGTCAGCAAGGATAGCCATTTCCTTGGCATCCTCTTTAGCTTTCTTTATCATCTGGTCGGCTTCCTTTTCAGCTTCGACCACTTTTAATAAAGCCTCTTTCGCCATCTTAGTTCCTCCTTTCAAACAAATTTCTTAATTTTCAGATATTAGTTGTTAATTATTTTACACCATTTACTTATTAAATTCAAGTACCTTAAATTTATACTTAAATTTCATTTTTATACCAAAATATACAAAATGTTTAAAATAAGTTAATAATAAAAATAGTTTATTATTAACTTACCCACAAAAATTAATTTGACTTATTTTTCTGAATTTTTCTGTACTGATACAAATCACTCTTATTAAGCCCAAATCATCATATATTCTTATTTTGAAAAACCAAATTGTATTTTAGTTGTTTTTTATGGTCATAAAATCAAAATATGTATTATTTAAACAAAAAGTTTTTTTTATTTTTTTATTTTTATAAAAAAGACTGGTTTTTCTAATAAAAAAAAGCCCTCTTAAACTTAATTAACAGGGACTTTTTATAATATGTTTTTTCTTTATTAAGTATAGTCTTTATCTATAGTTATTTTTTTGTCATTGAAAATGAATGTAATCATTCACTATATATTTTTTCTAATGACTCTTTTTGTTATATTTGAAAACTAAATCAATGTTTTAGTTACCAAATCTACATAAGATTGTGTCTCTATATACAGACATCTCTCATCTATATCAAATAAATTGTGGTGGTGTGGATATGAGTTTTTACTTGAAGATTTCGATCCCACCTTTATAAAAGTGCCCGGTACAACAGCTAGATAGTCAGCAAAATCCTCAGCTCCAAGAGACTTTTCAAGGTCTCTTATCACATTATCCTCACCAACAATTTGGTTTGCTATTTCTTGATAATATAGGGTTTTGTCCTTTTGATTTATAAGAGGTGCTGCAGCATCATAGTTTTCAAACTCTATAGAACAACCATGTATCTTTGCTGTAAGTTCTGCTATAGTTTCAACCTTCTCTAGGATGAATTCTCTGGTTTCCTGACTAAAAGCCCTGACAGTTCCTTCTATTACACCCTCGCTAGCTACTACATTGTACCTTGTTCCAGACCATATCTTTCCTATAGATATCAAGCCCTCATCAAGAGGACCTATCTGTCTTGATACTATATTTTGGAGTTCTAGAACTATGTTAGATGTAGCAACTACAGCATCCCTGCCCAAATGAGGCGTAGATGCGTGGGCACCTTGGCCTAGAACCCTTATCTTAAAAATATCACAAGATGCACTTTGGGGACCCTCTGTAACTCCTAATTTACCTACTTCTATATTAGATGCTAAATGGGTTCCAAATACAAAGTCAACATCATCTAGGTGACCTGCTTTTACAAACTGTCTAGCTCCAGCCCCTATCTCTTCAGCCTGCTGAAAGGCCAATTTTACTATCCCACCAAATTCTCCCCTTCTCCTATTAAGTATCTTGGCTGCACCAAGTAGGCTAGCAGCATGGGCATCGTGACCACAAGCATGGCATAGTCCCTTATTAATGGAAGAATATTCTATGTTCTTATCATCGTTTAACTCTAGGGCATCAATATCCCCTCTCAAAAGTATAGTCCTTACTCCTTTTACTCGTTGGTCTGTCAAAAGAGGAGACCCAGAAATTTCTCTTCTATCTCTTGATTCCAAGTCCTTCTCCCCCCTTATAATGGCTAGGGTTCCTGTTTGTCCTACACCTATATAGTCAATACCTTCCTTTTCCAACTCAGACCTTATATAGGCACAGGTATTATATTCTTTTAGGCTAGGTTCTGGATTTTTATGGAAATACCTCCTGTGCCTTACGACCTCATCATATATTTCAACTACATCCTCATCTAGGCTTATCTTTATACCATTTATCTCTTTTTCAATTCTCTTAGTCATAATCATTTCCTCCCTCTATTTCATCTATATTATTTGTATTTTTGTCTATTGCAACTGGATGACCACCATAGTATGGAGAGCATCCAGTCGTAGCCAATAACTTGGCTATCGACCTCTTTTAAAAAACTCGACTACTTATTTTCCCAAGCTGGAAATGATGACCCCTTTGAAGTTTCTTCTATAACTTTCTTTACGTCATCAGCCTGGTAGGCAGCTACTATCTTTTTGAATATTTCCTTGTCCTTGTCAGCCTTTCTTGCCACTATAATATTTATATATGGCTTAGAATTTTCGTTTACTGGTTCTAAGAACTTAGCATCCTTGTTTGGAATAAATCCCGCATCTACAGCCATTCCTGAGTTGATTACAGATAGGTCAACATCCTTCAAAGACCTAGCTGTCTGGGATGCATCAACAGGTGTAATCTTTAGCTTTTTAGGATTTTCTTTTATGTCATTTACAGTTGCTAGGTTGCCTGCCTTTTCATCTAACTTGATAAGACCTGCTGTCTGTAATAAGACTAGGGAACGTCCCTGGTTAGTTACGTCATTTGGTATTACTATACTTCCACCCTCCTTGATATCAGTCGGTTTTTGAAGTTTTTCTGAATATATTCCAAGCGGTGCTATAACTGTGTCCGCTATAGGCTCTAGGTCGCTTCCCTTTTCCTTGTTGTAATTTTCTAGGAATATCCTGTGCTGGAATGAATTTAAGTCTATATCCCCATTTACAAGGGCATCATTTGGTTGGTTGTAGTCAGTGAACTTTACTAAGTCAAGCTTGATTCCATCCTCTTTTTCAAGCTTCTTGGCTACATAGTCCCATACATCTGTATCGCTGCCTACAAGACCTATCTTTACTGTTTTCTTATCTGCTGAATCCGCCTTTTTTGACCCACATCCTACTGATGTAAGTGCTATTGCTCCAACTACTAATGTCAATGCTAGTCCTTTGATTATCTTGTTTGTTTTCATAATTTTACCTCTTTCTTATTATAATTTATAGTTTTTAATTTTATTGACGACTTATTTTTTTAACGATTTAGCCTTTCTTGATTACTTAGTTTTATTAACAACTTAGTCTTTATTAATTGCTTAGTCTTTATTAACGACTTAGCCTTTCTTGATTACCTAGTCTTTATTAATTACTTAGTCTCTATTAATGAATAATTCTTTTTATAATTACATTCCCTATGTATTGTATTACAAATACTATGACCAATATTATCATGGTAGACACTAGGGTCACATCGTTTTGGAACCTATTGAATCCTTGGGATACGGCCAAATTTCCCAGACCACCTGAGCCAACAGCTCCAGCCATAGCTGTCAGACCCACAAGGGATATAAGTGTAAGTTGAGACACCCTCACTAGACCTGCAAGGCCCTCTCTTAGGTAGACACCAAATATTATTTGCAGTGGTGAATCTCCCATGGACCTAGCCGCCTCTATTATACCCTTGTCCACTTCAACTAGAGAATTCTCAACCTGCCTTGAAAAGAATGGAACAGTTCCACATACAAGGGGTACTATAGCTGCTGTAGGCCCTATAGTGGTTCCCACTAAAAACCTAGTAAATGATGCCACAAGGGCTATGATTATGACAAATGGTATAGACCTTGTTATATTGACTAGCTTGTCTAGGACTGAGTATATTTTTTTGTTTTCAAGTATTCCTCCTTTCCCAGTGACTACAAGAGCAACACCTATTGCCAATCCCAAGATGCCCGCTATAAGAGCTGTGACCAGGGTCATATAAAGGGTCGCCCTCGTCTCGATTAGAAATTGTTCCTTTATAGCCAGTGAATTTTTAAAGTAGCTCATGTTTTACCTCCCTAAGATTTATTTCATCAACTATAGCTCCCCTGTCTGCTAGGTGGACTATAGCCTTGTCCAAGTTTATTTTTTCTCCTTCCAATATAAGCCCCAAGTTACCAATAGGTTGACCACCTATCACCTCTATATTGCCCCAGATTATATTGGATACTACAGAATAGTTTTTGAGTAACTCTGCCACAACCGGCTCCTGAGATACCTGACCAATATATACCAGCTTGACCAACCTCTTTGTAGGGCCTAGATTTTCGGTTACTGGTAACTTTTCAACCTCTGTTAGAAACTCGTCTGTATGGTTGACCGTCTGAATAAAATTCTTGGTCACCTGACTGTTAGGTCTAGCAAATATATCAAATATATTCCCCTCTTCTACAACCCTACCTAATTCCATGACAGCCACTCTGTTACATATGGATTTTACAACCTGCATCTCGTGGGTTATAAGGACTATTGTAATTCCTAGGTCCTTGTTGACCTTCTTCAGTAGTTTGAGGATCTGTCCAGTAGTCTGAGGGTCTAAGGCTGATGTTGCTTCATCACACAAGAGTATATCAGGATCGTTGGCAAGGGCCCTAGCTATTGCCACCCTCTGCTTTTGTCCACCCGATAATTGAGATGGATAGGAATCTGCCTTGTCTCCTATATCCACTAAGTTGAGTAGGTCTTGGGCCTTTTTCTTTCTTTGGACCTTGGATAGACTACTGTTTTTTAGGGGATAGGTTACATTTTCCAGAACAGTCCTTGAATTCATCAGGTTGAAATGCTGAAATATCATTCCTATCTTTTCCCTCTTTTTTCTAAGTTCCTTGCCATTCAAGTCCAGTATATTTTGTCCTCCTACTATGACCTTGCCAGATGTTGGCCTCTGAAGAAGATTTATAGTCCTTACAAGAGTAGACTTACCAGCCCCACTAAATCCAACTATACCAAATATATCTCCCTTTTCTATTTTGAGGTCTACCCCATCAACAGCCACAACCTTTTTATTATCCTGTTCAAACTCCACCCTTACATCTTCTAAACTTATCACTATACTCATCCTCCAATCTAATACTGACTACAAGTGGACTATAAAGATTTCCACCTTAGTCTTGTTAATTTTCAAAACTCAACTTGTCAATTTAAATTTAACTCTTAAAATTACCAATAAAAAAAGTCCCTTCCAACTATTAGTTGAAAAGGACGTCATGAACGCGTTACCACCTTTTTTCGAGATACCTTCACAAGTACCTCCTCATCAGGTACACCAAGTAAATCGAAAATATCTTCAAGTACTATCATACCCTAGCGCTATAACAGGCGCACCCGTCTGAGCCTAAATATCGACCCAGAGTCTCAGAGACCATGTTCACTAGCTTAATCTTCCTCTGCTCTCACCAAATGCAGATTCTCTGTAAAAAACGCTACTAGCTACTCTTCTCTTCAAAGACTTTATTTTTTGAAATTTATTATGTTTATGATTATATAGGCTACTAGACATATTGTCAACACTTTTTTGAAAATTTATTTTTGGTTTACTTTTTCTATTTTCTGTTCATATTCTAAATGCCTTGTTTTTACACGCTTTAAAAAGTAAATCACAATGAAAATTGATATTTTATTACATGCGTATTTTCTTTTTTCATGTTTTACATCCGGAAGTTTGCTGTCTGATAAATCATTTTTTTCAAAAAAATACCCTTTACAAATCCTAACAATAGGTCTATAATAAAACTCAACTTAATAATAAAAGGATAGAGGCGCAATCAACATCAGTAATAACAGACCATGTAGGCAAACTGTCTGTTGTAAAAGGGGCGATTGCCGAAATTAGGGTCACACTGCCTTGTGATTTTAGTTGGAACATTGGTTAATAGCCCTTGTTCTGTCATTATCTAGATGATAATGGAGAGCTAACCGCAAAATTACTAGTAATAATGATTCAATCTATATGATTGCCGCTTTTTATGCTATGTCAAGACAAATGCAGGTTTCCTCATTTGTCTTTTTTTATATGAAATTGGAGGATGTTATGGAAAATTTATCAGTTCTAAAATTTGGAGGTACTTCAGTAGGTACCATCCAAAAAATCAAGGGAATATCAGACTACTTGAGCTCAAGGGTCAAAAACGGTGAAAAACTAATAGTGGTTGTATCCGCCATGGGTAAGACTACAGACCACCTTCTTGAACAGGTAGGACAGATAACCAATAATCCTGATACAAGAGAACTAGACACCCTACTTGCTGTAGGTGAACAAAATACAATATCCCTAATGGCCATCACCCTTAACGATATCGGTACAAGGGCTAAGTCCTTGACAGGTATGCAGGCTGGAATCAAAACCTTTGGACAACACACTAAAAGCAAGATAAAAAACGTAGACACAGATTTTTTAGAGGACCAGCTAAGACAATTCGATATCCTTGTAGTTGCAGGTTTTCAAGGATTTAATGACAACAAGGAGATAACTACCCTAGGCCGTGGTGGTTCAGATACAAGCGCTGTAGCCCTAGCTGCTGCGATGGCTTGCCCTTGTGAAATATACACAGACGTAACTTCAGTATTTGGTACAGACCCTAGACTATACCCAGATGCAAAACCCCTATCTCAGGTCTCTTATGAAGAGATGCTAGAATTATCGGCACTTGGGGCTGGAGTATTGGAGACTAGGTGTGTTGAAATAGCTAAAAACTACAATGTACCCCTATATTTAGGAAAAACTTTATCAGAAACGAGAGGAACATGGATTATGGCAAATACAGATTTATTAGAAAAAAAGGTAGTAACAGGTGTAGCCCTGGACAATGATATATTACACGTAACACTTGTAGATAAGTATAAAAAGGCGAGTTTTGTACAGGACCTATTCGACCAGTTGGACCTATCAAGTGTAAATATAGATATGATCAGCCAAGTCTTGGTAGATGAAGGTATCAATATATCCTTCACTTGTAAAAATACAGACCAAAATTTCTTAGACAAGGCTCTTCAAGCTCTTAAAGAAAAATATCCTTCTATGGCTACTTCAATCCGTACAGACTGTGCCAAAGTATCTATAGTCGGTTCTGGTATGAGAGATGTCAGCGGTGTAGCAGCTAGGGCCTTTAGACTACTTGGTAAGAACTCTATCAACTTCTACCAAGTAACAACATCAGAAATATCTATATCATACGCAGTAGACAAGGAAAATGCAACTAAGACAGTTGGTCTATTGTGTCAGGAATTTGAAATATAATCAAGTTAAGATAAAAGTAGAGCTAAATTAAAAATAAGGAATATAAGATGAACAAACAATTAAATTATAAAAACAAAGGAGAAAAATTAAATGGCAAATTTTGCAATAGTTGGAGCAACAGGAGTAGTAGGAACAAAGATGATAGAACGCCTAGCAGAGTCAAATCTTGAGGTGGACAATATATATATGATGGCATCTGCAAAATCAGCAGGCAAAAAACTAAATTTTAGGGGCAGAGAGATTACAGTTGAAGAACTAAACGACAGCTCATTTGACAAGGATATAGACTACGCCCTATTCTCAGCTGGTGGTGATACATCCCTTAGATATGCACCTATAGCCGAAGCCCATGGAGTGATTGTAATAGACAATTCTAGTGCATGGAGGATGGATCCTGAAATAGACCTGGTAGTCCCAGAGTGCAATAGACCTAGTCTAAAGAGAAGGATAATAGCCAATCCAAACTGCTCTACAATCCAGTCAGTGGTACCACTTAAACCCCTAAATGATGCCTATGGTATCAAAAGGATAGCCTATACTACTTATCAGGCAGTATCAGGATCTGGTCTTGGAGGCATAAAAGACTTGGAAAACGGACAAAAGGGTATCGCACCAGAGAAGTACCCTCACCCAATATACAACAATGTTCTTCCTCATATAGACGTATTTCTAGACAACGGCTATACAAAAGAAGAGATGAAGATGATCCTAGAGACAAAGAAAATCCTTGAATTAGGAGATGATGTATCTATAACAGCGACTTGTGCAAGGGTTCCGGTATTTAACTCTCACTCTGTAGAGATAAATGTCAGCCTAAAAAAAGATGCCTCTATAGAAGATATCAGAGACCTTCTAAGAAAGGCACCAGGACTTGTACTAATGGATGACCCTCAAAACAACGTATATCCAATGGCTATAGATGCTACAGGCCATGACGAAGTATATGTAGGAAGAATCAGAAGGGACATATCACAAGAAAACAGCTACCATATATGGTGTGTAGCAGACAATATTAGAAAGGGAGCTGCTAGTAATGCAGTCCAGATAGCAGAATTATTAGAGGCCTCTAAATAAGCGGTCGCTCTAAAAATACTTGGAGAATATATGGAGCTAACTGGCTATATATTCCTCTAAGAAAAAATATATGACACTTAAAACATAAGAATAATAAATATGAAAATAAGGTAGATGGCTAATGGCCAGGAGGTAGTAAAATGACAAAATTATTCACAGGAGTAGCCACGGCACTTGCAACACCTATGACCCCTAATGGAGGTATAGATTATGATTCATACAGGAGGTTGGTAAACTTTCAAATAGATACAGGTATAAATGCCCTTATAGTGGCAGGTACAACTGGAGAGGGTTCTACCCTTTCAAAAGAACCCGGGCTATACAATTTTGACAACCTATAAAGACTATTAATAAGGAGATAATATGACAAAGGAATTTTTAACATCAGAAGAAATAATAAACTACATAGCAAGTTCAAAGAAAACAACACCTGTAAAGGTATACATAAAGGGAGACCTAGCTGGTGTATCTTATCCAGATACAATCAAGGTCTTTGGAGATGGCAAGGTTGCTACCCTATTTACAGACCTTGATAGCTTTGACAAGTTCTTAGAAGGCAATAAGGACAAGATAGAAGACTATATCCTTGAAAATGATAGGAGAAACAGTGCAATCCCCCTAATAGATATGACAAATATCAATGCTAGAATAGAGCCAGGTGCCTTTATCAGAGAGCATGCTGTCATCAAGGACAAGTCAGTTGTTATGATGGGTGCCATTATAAATATAGGTGCCGTAGTCGGTGAGGGAACTATGATAGATATGGGTGCTGTCCTTGGAGGCAGGGCTACAACAGGAAAGAATGTACACGTGGGTGCAGGTGCAGTACTTGCTGGAGTTATAGAGCCAGCCAATGCCAACCCAGTAGTAGTAGAAGACAATGTCCTAATAGGGGCCAATGCAGTCATACTTGAAGGGGTCAGAATCGGCCAAGGGTCTGTAGTTGCAGCTGGTGCTATAGTCACTGAAGACGTCCCAGCAGGAAGCGTGGTAGCTGGTGTTCCAGCCAAGATTATCAAGAAGACCAACCAGGTTGAGGGACAAAAGATAAGCATAATAGATGCCCTTAGGTCCCTAGATTAATAAAAACTCAGGCCTAGATTCATCAATAGGGTCAATATAGAATTAGAAAAATATATCTAGAGAATGGTTATAAATAATATATATACAGAATACAAAATATATAATAGAGAATAAATAAAAGAATAAAAAATAAATAATGAATAAAAAAGAAAAGAGAATATAGAGTATATGAGATTCACAAAAGTGGAAGATATAATCAGGTGGAGACGTCATATCCACCAAAATCCTGAACTATCAAAAGAAGAGTTCAAGACAACAGAATACATAAGGGAAGAACTAAGGTCCATGGGGCTTGATTATGAAGAGGTCGATGGTATGCCTACTGCTACTATAGCCTACATAGGGACAGGTATGGACAGCGCAAAGACCATCCTACTTAGGGCCGATATAGATGCCCTTCCAATAAAAGAGGAAAACGACATAGATTTTAAATCTTGCAATCCGGGAGTTATGCACGCTTGTGGCCACGATGCCCATGCTGCTATGCTACTAGGGGCAACACGTGAAATTCTAGGCCTTAGGTCAGATGGTAAATTAAAGAACAACGTCCTAGTAGTATTCCAGCCTTCAGAAGAGTCTACAGGTGGAGCAAATGTACTTATAGACTCCTACCCCTTTGAAAAATACAGTATAGATGCAAGTTTTGCCCTACATATAAATCCAGACTTTGAAGAGGGAGTAATAGCGACTCGACCAGGCCCTATAATGGCATCTTGCAACGAATTCACAGTCAAGATAGTCGGAAAGTCAGCTCATGTAGGCATCAGGGAAAATGGAATAAATGCCATAAACGCAGCAATCCAAGTCTACCAGCAGTTTCAGACAATACCTACCTATGACCTAGATTCAAAACACACCAACATAATCCACATTGGCAAAATGAATGTAGGAGAAGTTATGAACTCAGTTCCAACAAATGGCTATATGGAGGGTACCATCCGTACCTATGATATGGATGACCTTGAAATATCAAAAAAGAGAATGCAGGAAATATGCCAGGGGGTTGAGCTATCGACAAGAGCTAGTATAAACCTACATTTTGAAGATGGCTACCCTGCCCTACTAAACGATAAGGACCTAATCGACTTTGTAGCAAGTACAATTGAAAAGTCCGGGGCAAGGTCCTATATCATGCCAGATCCCTACCTATTAGGAGAAGACTTCTCATTTTTCAAAAATGTATCCCCTATATCCTACTCTTTTGTAGGTATAAGAAACGAAGATCTTGGCTATACTTCTGGTCTTCATACACCTTGGCTTCAGATGAGAGAAGAGGCCCTAGTATACGGTGTAGACTACCTAGTAGAGATAGCAAAGACCTACTAGCCATAGAGGAGGTTACAATATGCAAAAAATCTACAATAAACCTGAGTCTAACCCTAGACTCACAATAGACCTAGATGCCCTACACAAAAACGCCCGCCACCTAATAGGTATGACAGGAGGTGGGCTTATAGCCGTAGTAAAAAATGACGCCTACCATTTCGGACTTGAAAGAGCAGTAGAAACCTTCTACCAGGCGGGGGTCAGGTTTTTTGCTACAACTAGTCTTAGAGACTCTATACGTATAAGAGAGCTCTATGATGACGTAGATATATTTATGCTTAATCCATGTAGAGACTTTGATAGCCTAAGAGACTACTCGATCACAGCTACCCTTGTTAGTCTAGATTTTCTAAGGGAAAATAAGGGCTCTATGCATGATATATCCTACCACCTAGAATGGGCTGGTCAAATGAGGAGGTCAGGTTGTAGGTCAAAAAAAGAAGTATTAGAAACAATAAGACTAGCCAAAGAATCAAACATAAAATTAGACGGTATATGGACCCACTTTTCTTGGGCAGATGAATTCGACCAAGAAAACTCCTACGAAAAAGAAAAATCAGACTGGTTAGATATACTGGAGTCTGCCCAGAAAATCCATAAATTTAAGGTTGTTCAGGCCCAAAACTCAGCCTCACTCCAAAGGGATGGCTTGTTGGATAATCACAGCCATGCAAGGGTTGGTATCAGCCTATACGGTTGTCCACCCTACAAGAGAGCTGACCTTACAAACAACCACCATGCACTGACACTTTCAGGTTCCATAATATCAATCAAGGACCTTGAAATAGGAGAATCAATCGGCTACTGTTCATCCTTCAAGGCAGACAAAAAATCAAGGGTGGGTGTCATCAATATAGGTTATGGAGATGGCCTTCTTAGAAAAAGGGTTATGGGTCATGACGTTCTTATAAATGGCAGAAGATACCCCCTAGTATCTATGATGATGAGCCACACTATTGTATTGCTAAACGAAGATGATAATAGTGTAAAAGTTGGTGATCAGGCTATTTTTTACGGTCAAGATATACCTGTATACGAGTATACTTTCAAGGGAGTCGGAGCAAATTCCGAACAGATATCACCTCTTAACTTCCAGACTCTTGATCTAATCTACCTACCAGTAAAAAATAGACTTTGAACAGGCTTTAGAAAGGAATAATATGCAACTACACGGAAATTCAAAAATAAATCAGAATGGTCAACTTGAGATTGCCGGCATCACCAGTATGGACCTAGTAGACCAATATTCTAGCCCCCTATTTGTATACGATGAAGACCTAGTCACAAACCAATGCAGAAGGTTTCATAGTGTGCTTGAAGGCTCTGGCCTAGACTACCATATATCCTATGCCAGCAAGGCCTTTATCTGCAAGTACCTTGTAGGGATTATGGCTGAAGAAAATATGGGCTTGGACGTTGTGTCGGCTGGAGAATTATACAATGCCCTGAGTGCAGGTTTTGACCCTCAGAAAATTCACCTACACGGAAACAACAAGACGGACTTTGAGATTGAATATGCCTTGAAGGAAGACATAGGTTGCTTTGTCATAGATAGCTTTGACGAAGTAAAAAGGCTAAACCAAATTGCAGGTCAAATGTCTAAAAAGCCTAGGTGCCTACTAAGGGTTACACCTGGTGTAGAGGCCCATACCCATGAGTATATATCTACTGGAAGTACCGATTCCAAGTTTGGTCTTAATATAGACAATGGACAGGCATTTAAAGGAGTTGCAGACATACTCCAAGCAGAAAACCTAGACCTTATAGGTATCCATTTTCATATAGGGTCTCAGATATTTGGAACGGAAGGAACTAGAATGGCTGTAGACAAGGTATTTGGGTGGTTCGCTAAACTAAAAAAAGACCTAGACTACACACCTTCTGTCTTGAATATTGGTGGAGGATTTGGCATTAGGTACACAGATGAAGACCTGTCATATCCTATAGAAACAGCCCTTGATGAAATCATCAGCTACCTAAAGGATTCATCTAAATCCAACAATCTTCCAATACCTCAATTATGGCTAGAACCAGGTAGGTCAATAGTCGGAGAGGCCTGCACTACCCTATATAGGATTGGAACTATCAAGGAAATACCTGATGTAAGGACCTATGTATCAGTAGACGGTGGTATGAGTGACCATATAAGAACTGCCCTTTATCAGGCAAAATATGAAGTTGCTCTAGCCAACAAGATGACTGCACCTATATTCGGACTATATACACTGGCAGGAAAGTGCTGTGAGTCAGGAGATATCATAGCATACGATGTAAAACTCCCAATGCCTGAAATTGGAGATATAGCTGCTGTGAGCTGTACAGGAGCCTACCACTATTCAATGGCGTCAAACTACAATCAAATGCCAAGACCAGCAGTAGTATTCGTAAAAAACGGCACTTCCAAGCTAGCTATCAAAAGAGAGTCAATGGAAGACCTGATTAAAAACCAATTATAAATATACTTGAAAAAATATTAATTTTTTATTAAAAATATTTACATCATATACTTTTAAATATATAATATACTCAAGTAGCACTACTTGAGTATATTATATATTATTTTGAACTGAAACATATTTTACTTAATATAAAATATGTTTCATCAATAGAAAGTGGAGGTAATATGAAACTATTTACAAAAAAGACTATTTCTTATTTACTAATTATATCAATGATACTTACTCCGTTTACAACCGCGCACGCTAATGAAGATATCAGTCAAAATGATATGATTGTTGAGCAAAATAATACTCCAGATGTAGAAGTATATGATACTGGAATAAAAATTAATGGAACTTTTTATACTAAGGATGAGTTTTCAATATTATTAAAATCATCTAGGGAAATTCCTATACGACAAAAAAGAACTGCTCTTACAATTCCCGCCGCAGCTGGTGCTTATTTTATTCCTGGTGTCGGTCAGGTATTGATCACAACCACAGGAATCGTTATCTTGGCAGGGGCAACCATTGCCACTGGTACTTGGGTATCAAATAGAATTATTAGCTATTTCAAAGAACACACTAAAAACAAACGAAAGAGTACACATGATAAACATACAAAACCTCGTCCAGGAAGATCCAATGAAAAGAAAAAGATCCTAAAAAGGGTTGGAAACCAAAAAATCAAAAGAAACCTCAGCAACCTAGAAAAAGAAAGAAACACTAATTTATAAATACTTTATGGAGGTAATTTATGAACACACAATTTAAAAAAAATTGTTTGATGGAAATATATACCGAATGTGACGAATCATTTTTGGTTGGATTTTATTTATCTAGTTTTGACGAATATTCTTTATTTCATTTACTGGATGAACAAGGTAAAATAGATGGCATATATTTGATAAAAAATAAATTTATAAAAAATACTAACTACGAAACAGAATATTTAGAAAAAATAAATTTATATGCTGAATTTTGGAAAATCAACTCTGATAAGAACATCTTTAATATTGGATTAAAACAAAAAAATATTTCAAATATTGGAGATATCTTGAAATATATAAAAGAAAATAAGATTATATCAAGTTTTAAAATAAACAAGAAAAAATATATAATAACGGGATATATAAAATCTATCAATAAAACAAATATTGAAGTGCAAGAAATAGATCTAGAAACAGCTAAAGAATTTGAAACAACTTCTTATTTTCTAAAAGATAATATTTTGTTAATAGAAATAGATAGCGTAAATAATAGATTATTAGATTATGCCCATCTAAAAAATCATTAGTCTGAGTACATAAAATTTTTTCTGTAAATTTGCCGGTTAAACCTATTAATTTTGCCCCCCTATGTTTAGGGGGGGGGAACACCGGTTAATTATCATCATTTTTCACACATAAACTAGACCCTAAAAAATCGATAGTTACTGTAAACATTCCATCTTTTACATCAACCCTGATATAACCGTCCATTTTTTCAATTAATTCTTTAGTTATAGCTAAACCCAATCCCGTAGACCCACTATGTCTTGATGCATCAACCTTATAAAATCTATCAAATACTCTTTCTACATCTATCTTTTGAGATTCATCAATTCCATTTGCTATTTTGAGTCTTGTATATCTCTTTTCAGTATCTTTGCACTCAATATCTGACAAACTAATCTCAAGTCTTTCATTACCATGTAGAAGTGAATTTCTAAATAAGTTATCCAATATCCTAATTGTAATCTGCCTGTCCCCATATATAAAAATGTTTTCCTCAAGACCATGCAAATCAACATCTATATTTTTTTCTTCCAGTTCCTCATAAATGTGGGTAAGATTTCTAAATACCAACCTACTCATGTCTATTTTTTCGTATACCAATTCAAGTTTTTTCTCCTGTAACTTTGCATATAGATATAATTCATCAAAGATATACTTCATAGCCTCTGTACGCTCTCTTATCAGAGAAATATACTCCTCTTGTTCCCCATTCATATCTGTATCTTCTAACAATTGAACATACCCATCTATGCCTGCTAGAGGCGTTCTTATGTCATGTGATAAATTTATAACAGCCTCTCTTACTATGGTATTTTTATTTCTAACTTCATAGCTATCTTTCCTATATTTTTCCAAAACACAATTAATGGAATTTATCAGTCTACTTATCTCCTTACCTGGACCTATGCTCGTTATTTTTAGATTAGAATCCTCTCTTTCTAAAAACGCAAGCTGACGACAGATATAGTCTATCTGTCGTCTAAATGCTATCAGGTAAAATATTGAAACCATACTTATTATTAAAATTATAATCAACAAAAACAGTATCATATACTTCCCCCCAAAAATTTACATTCATTACTATCGTATTACCTTACATCACGTTTTGAAAATACCCTAGTTGTGATAAAACTCCATACAAGTATCCATACAATTGCCAAGATTGTTACAAATAAAAGATGATCATATACCTTGTTATCACCTACTAACCAAGATTCTAGAGAATAAAGACCTATATTAAATCCTTTTACTCCTACAAACTTAGTTATTGCATAATTTATACCCGTATATATTGATCTACTCATTCCTAGTGACAACAATACCGTAACCAATAAACCTACATATGCTGAATTGACCAACATAGTAATGGCCACTGCAAATATACTAAATGCCGTCAACAAAAGATACTGTACCACGAAGTTATATATCAAGGTTGATACATCACCCAACCTCAACCAATCGCCTAATATTATCTTACCTATAGCAAAATCAAATACATAGTACATGGTTAAAAATGCCAATGTTATCATTCCTGTACTTATAAATTTGGCAAGAGCAATATGCTCTCTTGATGAAACTGCACCTGCTATATTCTTCCTAAATCCCTTTTTATTGTCAGCACTCGAAAACATGATTATTGGAACGACTGCCAGTAATACAGTACCTCCCCCTAAACCATTTTCTGTTATATGTCTATTCAAATCCATCCCCTTTTCTAAATAGGTTTCTGAACCATTATCAAGGGCAATCGCAAAACCAGTATCTTCGGGAGATGTAGCCGTTCCTATTGAGGCACCTGCCCCTTGGTTAATAGTCATCTGTTGCATAAGACAGGCAAATAATGCATATATAATTACTGCAACTGCAAGCTTTAACCACATTCCTTTTACAAATCTATACCTGTCCATCTTCACTAAATTAAACATTTGCACTACCTCCTACCATGTCCAAATAAAACGATTCTAAGTCTTTAGACTCCATCGCAAGTCTGCGCACAGCAACACCATTTTTTGCTAGTTCTATTGATATGTTGTCTGCCTTATCAAAATCATCGTATATATGGACCAGTTCATTGCTAATCACCTTATATTTTTTAATACATAAAGAATCTAAAACTGGTATTGTTTTAGCTGTATCAGAAACATCTAGTATCATCACTTCCTCACTTTTAGACTCCAACTCTTCCTTTGTCATCTCTGCTACTAATTTTCCACCTGATATAAAACCATAACTTGTAGCAATCCTAGACAATTCTTCCAAAAGGTGACTAGAAATTATAAATGTGATATTTTTTCTCTGTTTAATTTCAATATAAGCTCTCTTATTTCAACTATACCCTGTGGGTCCAAACCATTGATTGGTTCATCCAACAATACTAGATCTGGATTTCCAACCATAGCCAAGGCTATACCCAATCTCTGTCTCATACCTAGTGAAAATCCCTTTGTCTTCTTCTTTCCTACATTTTCCAATCCAACTAAATGAAGCAACTCATTTTCATGCCCCTTACGAGTAACTCCCTGTGCTATAGCCTTTAGATGCAAGTTATCCCATGCACTTA
Organism: Peptostreptococcus anaerobius VPI 4330 = DSM 2949; assembly: GCF_000381525.1. Lineage (GTDB taxonomy): Bacteria > Bacillota > Clostridia > Peptostreptococcales > Peptostreptococcaceae > Peptostreptococcus > Peptostreptococcus anaerobius. The sequence continues at coordinate 20,254 of NZ_KB906610.1, read as the reverse complement.
AATTTGGAAATATGCCCGGCTCTTCAATCAATGCACCTATATTGGTATTTAAGTGCATGGCCTCCTTTCTCCTTTTTCCATAAAAGAGAATTTCCCCACTAGAGGGTTCAGCAAGATTTGCTAACATTCTCAATATAGTGGTTTTACCTGCACCATTTTTACCAATTAAGCCATATATGTCTCCTTTTTTTATTGAGAGATTTATATTTTCAGCAGCCTTTTGTTTTCCGTATACTTTTTCTAAATTTGTCGTCTGAAGTATATAATCCATAAAATTCCCTTTCTTAACTACTTTATATTATTTGTTATAATAATATAATACTCTCGTAATTTTAAAATATATCAAGCAAAGTTTAAAGAAAGTTTAAAGTTTATAAAACCACTTACTCATACACTCTAGATTTTACTTGGATAGTCTAAATCCAATTCCCCATATTGTGTCAATATAAGGTTCATCTGAAAATTCTCCTATTTTTTTCCTTATATTACTAATGTGCACACTTATAGTCCTATCATCTCCTGTATATATTTCACCCCATATTATCTCATAAATATCCTGTTTTGAGAAAATCCTTTTTTGATTTTTCAAAAATAATTCTAATATTTTAAATTCATACTTTGTCAAAATTAACTCTTTACCACATACAAATACATCAAAAGTTTCCGGAAATAATTCTAAATCTCTATATCTTAAAACATTTTCCATATTTTCAGCCTTATTATCTAACTTGGACACCTGAGAAATTCTAGCCTGTACCCCAATTCTCGCAAGCAGTTCTTTATTATCAAAAGGCTTTGTAATATAATCATTGGCTCCAGCATCAAGCAGTTTCACCTTGTCAACAATGTCACTTATAGCTGACACTACAATTACTGGTACATCCAAAATATCCTTTATCTGGGGCAACAACTCATATCCATCTATTCCCGGTAAAAATAGGTCCATTATTATGATATCTATTTCCTCTTTTCTTGATTGGCAATTGAGTAGACCTTCACTTCCTGAATAAGCTTGAATTACACCAAATCCATTCTTCTCAAGCACTCTTTTTTCAATATCGTTTATACTCACATCGTCTTCTATAATTAAAACGTTTAATTTATTATTCATAAAAACTATCACCACCTCTAATTATATTCTATACCATAAAAAACTAAATTTAACTAAAAATAATAAAAAATACATTCTAAATTGCAATATCAATTCATATGATTATAAAAACAGGAATTTAAAATTCATGTATTTTTGTATTGACATTTTATTCCAATCATTATATCATTAAGCTAAATATAGACATATTTATTGTCTTAATAATATATTACTAATTATTTTTTCTCGTGTATTTGCATTGTAGAAAGGGGACGTGTTTATGAAACTTAAAAAGGGTTTATGTCTTGTTTTGTCGATGTCAATTTTGATGACTTTTACTATTCGCTCTCATGCTCAGGACAAAGAATTTATAAACATTAATATAACCACTGAAGAAGAACTGTTTAATGATAATGATATCAAATTATCTAGAAGTAGCAGCAGTCCCTCAGTTAAGGATGACAATTTGGACGAATTAACACGAAAAAGAGATTTTTTGATAAGAGAAAATTATAATGTTTATAGAAACAAAATAAAGTCAGGAGCAATCGGGTATAACAAATATTTTAAAGAAATGCTAGATTCATAATACGGCATTAGTAACTTTTTCACTAAAAAATTTGTTGATTCTAGTAATAAGGATATCTTAAAAAAAGAAATCTTATTCATAAATTTCATGAATAATAATGATTGTACATTTATAAACGTACAAGGTTTTTTGCCTAGTTACTACAGTTCTTTTGAGAGCCTTGTTTATAGAAATAATAACGACCAAAAAGATCTTGTTAAACAGACTAAGCAGATGACAGAAGAAGAGTTAAAAAAATTATTTGAATTTTATCTAGAAAATATAGAAGATTATTTGAATAGCACAAAATCTAGCGTAGAATCTGTGTATCAAACTGTTTACCCTATAGGTATAGATAATCTTAGTGATGACTTTGAGAAAGACATAAGAAATAAGTACAAAGAAAAATCTCTTGAATATGCTGGAGAAGATTCAAGAATAAAGGCTTTTTTTGAACTGATTAATAAAGATGATACAGACAAGTTAAATTTTTATATAGATTCTAAATTACAATATCAAATATCACATTTTCCTCCGATAGCTTTGAATTTTAAGCTGTATAATAATATATTCTGCAAAGTAACAAAGTGAAATACATTCTTACAGTAGAAATAACACTACAAAAGTGTGAATCTGATACTGTTAGGAAATGCTTATAAAAAACAACGAAGCTGGTGTATCTTTTCACTCACCAGCTAACGTTGTTTGAATCCCCATTAATCTTATTTAACAAAGATCCCAAAATTTTCTATAAATATATATTCTTTAATCTAAGCTACTATTTAGCCATCTCTCTACCGGCTGCAAATGCCTTTTTATTTAGTTCAACAAACTTTTCAGGAACACTAGACACTATAGCCTCTATCCATTTATCTTCTGGTATATCCTCTACAAACATTGAGCAAACACCTAGTAAAACTATGTTTGCAGCTGATTTATTTCCTAATTCAACTGCCTTAGCTGTACAGTCTTCAAATATGACCCTACCGGCATATTTATTTAATTCTTCTTCTATATCGGTAGCATATTCTTCTACACCCTGCTGGACAAGAGTTGGAGCCATCTCATACCTGTTTACTATAGCTACTGATGTGTCTTTCTTTAGCTCTTTTCTAAATCTTCTACCCTCTAGGGCTTCAAAACCTATCAGTATATCCACATCTCCTGGTCTCACGTTAGGAGAAAATACTTTTTCACCTATTCTTATACTTCCCCATACCTTACCACCTCTTTGTGATAGGCCTACAACGTCATTAGTCTTTACGTCAAGTCCTGCTAGATGGGCTGCCTGAGCTATTATCTTGGTAGTCATTACAAGACCCTGACCACCTACACCTGCTAAAATTATATTTGTATTTGCCATTTTACTTCCCTCCATAATACTACTTAGATTCTTTTCTCTTTATTGCACCAACTGGGCAAACTTGAGCACATATACCACAACCTACACACTGGTTTGGATCTATTGATGATTTTAGTTTTTCTATACCATCATACTTCTTCATTCTTAGAGGAGGACAGTTAGTTTTGATACAAGTCTTACATCCTATACATATTGTTGGATCTACTTCAAATGGAGTTTCTTTTACCTTGTATCTCAAGGCACACGGTCTACTTGTTAAGATTACTGATACACCCTTTCTCTTAGTAGCTCCAACGATTGCTTCTTTTGCTTCTTTGTAGTTGAACTGGTCTATCACCTGGATATCATCAAAGCCCATATTTCTAAGAGTCGCCTCTATAGATATATCCTGGCCTGTCTGGTCCATATGAAATGACTCACCTGTTGGCTGACCACCAGTCATGGCTGTTGTAGCATTATCTAGGACTATCATAGTGATGTTTTCGTCGCCCTTTAGCTGGTACTGTAGGTTGGCAAAGCCTGGTATTCCTGAATGGAAGAATGTACCATCGCCTATTACACCTACTACTGGCTTGTCTACATCACCTTGCTTGTCCATAGCATATCTTAGACCCTTTATGATACCAAGAGATGCACCCATACTGATATTTACCTTTAGGACTTCCCATGGGTACAATAATCCCATTGTATAGCAGCCTATATCTCCTACAACTGTCACCTTAGACTTTTTCAGTATATCGAATACTGGTCTATGAGGACATCCTGCACAGAATAATGGACCTCTAGCTGTAGTGTCGTCCTTGGCTGGATCTAGTAGTTTCCTTTCCTTTAGGACACCTATCTTTACTAGGCCTTCTTCTATTACTTCTGAGTGTAGTTCATTAGTAAAGCTGAAATACTCCTTACCTACACAGTCTATACCATTTAACTTTAACTCATTTTCAATAAATGGCATCATTTCTTCTATTACTATTACTTTTGAATACTTTTTAGCAAGATTTTTGATCTTGTCTATTGGAAGTGGATATACCATACCTAGCTTCAGTACATCCACGTCTGGACAGACTTCCTTGAAGTTGTAGTAACATATACCTGATGTTATAACTAGGCTATCACTCCCATATTCTTCTAGCTTGTTTATACTTAAATCGTTGGCAGCTTCCTGTAACTTTTCGATTCTTTCTTTCATTGTGTACTGGTGCTTAAAGGTATGAGGAGGCAACATACAAGAAAGTGATGGCTTGCCACTGAACTTCGGTCCCATCTTTTCTTCTCTTTGACCTATCTCTACTAGGGACCTAGCATGACATATCCTACTTGTTATTCTCATCATTACTGGCATCTGGTATTCTTCACTGATATCAAGGCCTGCCTTTACATAGTCCTTGGCATCCTGTGAGTCAGCTGGGTCGAATATAGCCATATTGGCAAACTTACCTAGTATTCTATTGTCCTGTTCATTCTGTGAACTTGACATACCTGGGTCATCACCTGATACTAGCATAAATCCTGCATCTATAGGCGACTGAGTAAAACTCATCAATGGGTCCATACATATATTGACACCAACGTGCTTCATAGTTACAAGTGTCCTAAGCCCACCATAACAAGAACCTATACCTACTTCAAGCGCAACCTTCTCATTCATTGAAAACTCTGAATATATATCATCGCTGTACTCGCTTTTCATAGATTCGATTACATCAACGGTTGGTGATCCTGGGTATGCTGTTGCAACCATACCACCTGCTTCATAAAAACCTCTAGCAATAGCCTGATTACCACTTAATATTTCTTTTTTGCTCATTTGTCCTTCTCCTTTACCTTTTTCGATTTATAAACTCTGTTTTTTAAGTAAAACTTTAATTTCATAATAGGAAATCGTTATATTGCTAATATACCCAAAATACAGGTATCTAATTTTTTTATTTGTAGAAATTTTCAAATTGTTTAATTAAACTCTAAACCAATAAATATCCACATTTAATATTGAAAACTCCAATTTCATCTTTGAAACTTAATATAATTGTTTATTTTGCTATTTAAATTAAACTTTTTGTCATCCTCTTAAAATAAAAATACCACGAGAAAATAATTTTCTCATGGTATTTATAGTATATGATATTATAAATTGTAAAAATCTAATCTCTACAGATTACTATTTTCCATAGTAGGCATTTAAGTACATCTCCTTTAGTTCTTCAACTAATGGATATCTTGGGTTGGCACCTGTACATTGGTCATCAAATGCCTGTAAAGTCATGTCATCTAAACTATCCAAGAAGGCTTTTTCATCTATGCCGGCTTCCTTGATGCTAGCTGGAACTCCAGTTTCCTTTCTCAAGTCTTCTATAGCCTTTATAAGGTTGTTTACTGTTTCCATGTCATCATTTCCAGACTTAACACCGCAGAATCTAGCAAATTCAGCATATCTTTCAACGCAGTCAGGATACTTGTACTGAGGGAAAGTTCCCATCTTTACTGGGGCCTCTGAACAGTTGTATTTTATAACATGAGTTATTAACATAGCATTGGCCACACCGTGCTGAACATGGTGGAAGGCTCCTAACTTATGAGCCATTGAGTGACACACTCCCAAGAAAGCATTAGCAAATGCCATACCTGCCATAGTTGATGCTATAGCCATCTTTTCTCTTGCCTTTTCATTAGTAGTTCCTTCTCTGTAGGCCTGAGGAAGGTATTCGAATATAGATTTACCAGCCTTAAGAGCAAGTCCATCTGCTGGCTCTGACCTCATAACTGATACGTATGCTTCTAGAGCATGTGTCAAGGCATCTATACCTGATGAAGCAGTCAACCTAGGTGGCATATCCATCATCATATCAGCATCTACAATAGCCATATTTGGAAGTAGCTCATAGTCTGCTAGAGGATACTTTATACCAGCATCCTGGTCAGTTATTACGGCAAATGGAGTAACTTCTGAACCAGTACCTGCTGATGTTGCTATTGCACAGAAGTAGGCTTTTTCACCCATCTTAGGGAATGTATATACCCTCTTTCTTATATCCATAAATGTCATTGCCATATCCTTGAAATCAGCCTCAGGATGTTCATACATAACCCACATAATCTTACCAGCATCCATAGCTGAACCACCACCTACAGCTATTATAAGGTCCGGTTCAAAGCTCTTCATGGCCTCTGCACCACGTCTTGCACAAGCTAAAGTTGGATCAGGCTCAACATCAAAGAATGTAGTATGTACAATGCCCATAGCATCTAGCTGGTCTGTTATATTCTTTGTGTAACCATTCTTATATAGGAAAGAGTCAGTCACTATAAATGCCTTTTTCTTGTTCATAACATCCTTAAATTCCTGCATAGCAACAGGTAAACATCCCTTTTTGAAATATACCTTTTCAGGTGTCCTAAACCAAAGCATATTCTCTCTCCTCTCAGCTACAGTTTTTGTATTTAATAAGTGCTTTACACCAACATTTTCAGATACTGAATTTCCACCCCAGGAACCACATCCAAGTGTAAATGATGGTGCTAGCTTAAAGTTGTAAAGGTCACCTATACCACCCTGAGATGATGGAGTATTGACTACTATCCTACAAGTCTTCATAGACTTGATAAACTTGTCTAGTTTTTCCTTACACTTTATAGTGTCTATATATAGTGATGATGTGTGTCCAAGACCACCTTGTTCTACTAGGTGCTCTGCCTTTTGAACAGCATCATCAAAATTTTCATACTTGTACATAGCTAAAATAGGTGAAAGTTTTTCATGGGCAAATGGCTCCACAAAATCTGTTTGCTCAACCTCCGCTATGACTATTCTGGCAGTTTTTGGTATATCAACACCTGCCAACTTACCTAGATTTCTAGGTGATTGACCTACGATTTTACTATTCAATCCACCAGCTTCATTCAAAATTATTTTTCTAAACTTATCTACTTCATCGCCCTTTAGAAGATAGGCTCCCCTGTATACAAATTCATCCCTTATCAAATCATAGTCCTTGGCTGGCACTAATACTGACTGCTCTGATGCACATATCATACCATTGTCAAAAGACTTAGATAGGATTATTGAACTTACTGCTGTCTTATAGTCAGCGCTCTCGTCGATTATAGCTGGAACATTACCAGCCCCTACACCAACAGCTGGCTTGCCTGATGAATAAGCTGAATGCACCATACCAGGACCTCCAGTTGCCAATATTAAATCCGCTTCCTTCATCAATTCTGCTGTAAGTTCTATAGATGGTTCATCAACCCATGCTATTATTCCCTCTGGAGCCCCCGCCTTTACAGCTGCCTCCAATACAGTCTTAGCAGCAGCTATAGTCGATTTTTTTGCCCTTGGATGTGGGGATATTATTATACCATTTCTAGTCTTTAAAGATATCAATGTCTTAAATATTGCAGTTGAAGTAGGATTAGTAGTAGGTATAACCGCTGCTATAACACCAACTGGTTCATATATTTTCTTGATTCCAAAAGCATCATCTTGTTCTACCAGACCACAAGTTTTTGTATTTTTATAGGCATTGTAAGTATATTCAGCAGCATAGTTGTTCTTGATGACCTTGTCCTCAAGAATACCCATTCCAGTCTCTTTGTTTGCCATTATAGCTAGGTCTATCCTTTTGTGGTTGGCTGCAAGAGCCGCTTCCCTAAATATATGGTCTACTTTCTCCTGGCTGAAGCTGGCAAATATATTCTGAGCCTCTCTTACCTCTTTTAGTTTTCTCTCAAAAGTACTTAGGTCTTTTACAATATAATCCTTATCTTCTTGTATTGCTTGGTTTTGCTTTGACATCTCTCTACCTCCAAAATCATAATAATATGGGCCCGTTTTTAAATAAATAGTATTAAATAAGTTTATTATCGTTTATTTATTAACATTATTGTACTCCCACTCTGTTTATTTGTCAACATATTAACTGATAAATTTTATGAATTTTTTATGTTTTTTTGTCAAATTAATAGGGTTTTTTATGATAATTACCTATTAAACCTATTATTTATAGATTTTCAAGCTTTCCTAACTATAAATAATGTTTAATTATAAACAATATATCCTTTATTTTATAACCTTATCTTTATTTTATTGTTAATTTATTATCCTAAAATATCGAGATAACGATCTCCCCTTTAATTATATAAATTTAGCGTAGAAGAGCCAAATAAGCATCAGCTATACATCTACGCTAAAAACTACTCTATTATATTGTAAATATATCTAAGACCTTATATCAAATTTATTGTGGTCTTTAGGATCTTCTGAATATATACTCTCCAAATAAGATGCCAAAAAAGTCTTATCACAATACTTTTGCCAAAATCTATAGCCATCACTCTTGATATTGAGTTCTGGATGCTCTAACATCCTTCCTGAAAAATATGCTATACTAGTATCGACCATAAAATTCATCATCTTGTATTTTTCTTCTTCATCTATTTCAATATTCTTTATAACCCTATCCGTCTGATTCTTTGTCGCCCTCACTATAAATTCCCTTGAATAATTCTTAAAGTTCAAGAGGTTTTTGTCTGGCTTTGAATACAACTGTGCCCACTTTTCTATATCTAGCCTCATGGTCTCGTAGGATATATCTCCCCTGAGTCCTATACTGATTACAGAATATTGGTTTGGATATAGGCTAAGACAAGATACGGCAGCATCATATACATTCTTGTACTCTGCAAGGTGTTGAGAATGCATATGACCACTTAGGTTTAGCCTTACATTGTACTTGTTGTAGAGGTCTACTAGCTTGGAACTGTTATCTATCTTGTAGCCTGATACAAACATCTTGTTGTGGGCAAGGATATTTTGGTGGCTGACCCCTATCACCCTTTCATTTCTCTTGTGAGCGCTTATCAAAGCGTTTTCTATCCACCTATATGTAGAATTGCAGATGTACTTTTTATTCTTGCCTGTGTTTGTATCTAGCATCAATAAGCTAACCCCTGGGCTAAGCCTGTATAGGTAGCTCAGTGAATGCTTGTCCCTTGATATGACTCTAGATGAATCTCCATATCCAAAATCCCTATATATATTTACAAATTCATCTATTGATACGTTGTCTACTTCTTGGTCTTGGTCTCCAAAAAAACTACAAGAAATTTCATTGTCTATGTCGTGGTTGCCCGGTATTACAACAACCGGTATCTTGTTGGACCTAAGAACCATCAACTTATCCCTTAGATCTATATGGCTTAGTCTTTCGCCATTAAAGGTTAAATCACCGCTAAATACAACCAGGTCTGGCTTGGTATTTATGCACTCCTGTACAAAGCAGTCAAATATCTCCCTTACATACCTAACTGACTTGGCATCGAAGTACTCTACCTTATCCTCGAACGATTTTTTGTAATCTGTAAGCCTAGCAGATAAATAATGGAGGTCACTTATATGGTATATCTTTATCTCCTTGCTAACCCCGTCTCTAATCTCTTGTCTGACCTGGTCTGCTATTGAATTATCAACCTTTTCCTTATTCCTTGATAGATATAAAAAACCTGCTATAAAGGCTATTAACATACCTACAAATATATACATATCGATACCTCCCTTACTATCTTTTATATATTTTTATTATACACCCTAAACTAGATTTATAGACTATCTTTTCAATATCAAGCAAATTTTCCAAGAACTATTGTCCATTTTAGAAGTTTGTGGTAGAATATTTAGTGTAAATGTATGTCTTTGTAGCTCAGCAGGATAGAGCGTTCGCCTCCTAAGCGAAAGGTCGCTGGTTCGACTCCAGTCAGGGACACTTTTAGTACTGGTCATTTGACCAGTACTTTTTTATTTCCATAAAAAATAAAGAGGTGGACTAGCTTGTAATATATCACCCTCTTACTGCTAGGTCCAGTGAGGAAAATAGATATAACTTGGGTCAACCTCTTTTATACACTCTATAAATCATACGAGCTAGAGAACTACTTCAGAATACTCGCTCAGATTTTTTTCTAATTTTTTCTTTACCCTCTGGATAGCATTGTCTACAGATTTTGCATCCTTGCTTAGGGATATCGCTATATCACTATAGGACTGGCCTGATAGGTATCTGATAAAGACCTCTTCTTCAAACTTGCTCAAGGTCTTTTTCATCCTATTTTCCATATCCTTATAGGCTTCCTTGTCTATAACCAAGCCCTCTGGATCATTGTCTAGACTTGTAGTTACCATATCATATAGGGTTCTTTCTGATTCCTCTTCAAACATGGGTCTATTAAGAGATATGTATGTGTTTAGAGGTATATGCTTTTGCCTAGTAGCTGTCTTTATAGCCGTTATTATCTGTCTTGTAACACAGATATCTGCAAAATGCCTAAATGAACAAGTCTTATCTTCATCATAGTCCCTAATAGCCTTATATAATCCTATTAGTCCCTCTTGAATAATATCTTCTTTATCAGCCCCAACCAAGAAATAGGTCTTAGCCTTGGCCTTTACCATTATAGAGTATTTTTCTATTAATTTATTGATAGCGTATTTATCACCCTGTTTTGCCATATCTACAAGTTCATAATCTAGGTCTTGTTCATGGCATTTAGGGTGTTGGTCTTCTATCTCTTCCTGCATACAAAAATCCCCCTATTTTATTTTTTTCTCCTAATTTCTTCCAACCTAGAAAATACATCAGGAGATATCTTATTCTCCAACCTATTCATGTTGTTGTACTTCTTTATCCTAGAGTGATTGTCACGTCTTAGTTCTTCCTTGGCTGAAGAAAGGTCTCCTATCAGCTCTCTTGCAGGTATCCTAGAACATCCCTTGCCCAGGATTATCTGCTGCTCGGCATAGTCACTTGTTGCTACATATACCTCATCATACTTTGAAAGACCTGATATAAACTTCTCTATATAGGTATCCGCTGTCTGATTTTCCTTTGTAAATACAACCGTAACATCATGGTGGTGCTCTATTTTTTCATCCACGCCCTTTACATTATAGGCGTCAAATACCACATGGGCCTCATATCCCTTTATCTTGGAATACTCCATCACATAAGCTACCAACTTATTTCTTGCAGACTCCAAGTCATCTTCACCTAGCTTTTTAAGTACAGACCAAGCATTTATTACATTATAGCCATCTACTATCAAAATTTTTCTCGCTACATACTTATTTTTTTGCATTTCTCTGTCTATATACCTCATATAATAGTATACCACCTGCAACTGAAGCATTTAGGGATGTAACATTACCTGACATAGGCATAGATACAGTAAAATCACAGTTCTCCTTTGTCAGCCTAGATATTCCCTCTCCTTCACTTCCAACTACTAAGGCAAGTGGTCCTGTAAGGTTGGTCTGGTAAAATGCATCTCCACCCATATCTACGGCAGCTATCCATAGACCTTCCTCTTTTAGTTGTTTGATAGTATTTACTATATTTGTTACTTTACATACTGGTACATATTCAACAGCTCCTGCTGATGCCTTGGCAACTATAGGAGTTATATGTACACTCCTCCTCTTAGGTATGATAATACCATGAGCACCAACCGCATCTGCTGTCCTGATGATAGACCCTAAGTTGTGGGGGTCTGTAATACCATCAAGTATTATAAAAAATGGGTCTTCTTCTTTTTCCCTAGCCTTCTTTAGTATATCTGACAACTCATAATATACATAATCGCTAGTAAGGGCTATTACCCCTTGGTGGGCATGGCTCTCTGACATATCATCTAGCTTGTGTCTGTCAACCTGTTGGATAATTATGTTGTTATCCTTTGCCATACCTATTATCTTCTTTATTGAACCCTCCTTAGATCCCTTATTGACCATTATCTTTTCTATTGGCCTATTGTTCTTTAGGGCCTCTATTACGGGGTTTCTTCCTTCTATTAGAGCCAAAATATCACCGCCTTATCTGTTTTCTATTATATCTATCGACTCTTCTACCAAATAGTCTAGTCTGTCTATGTCACCTTTTAAATACACATATCCTATAACTGCTTCGAATCCGGTAGCATGCCTATAGTCTATAACGCTGGCATTTTTGGCAGCTGTGTTTTTCTTATGGTTTCTTCCTCTTTTAAATATTGTCGTCTCTTCCTCTGTCAGAATATCTTCTAGACCCTTTATAGCCTTTGACTGGGCATGGGCACTCACATATTTTATTGCAGACTTGTGAAGGTCATTTATCTTTAAGAATATATTTCTCTTTATCAAGTACTCTCTTATATACGATTCATATACTGTGTCGCCTAAATATGCCAAAGTGAGTGGCGATATCCTCGCCAACTCACTCTCTTTTATTATTTTCTCTTCCATTTTACACCCTGTCTTGTATCTTCTATTACTATGCCCATTTCTAATAGTTCTTCTCTGATCTTGTCAGCTAAGGCAAAGTCTTTGTTCTTTTTAGCCTCTGCTCTTTTTGCTATCATTTCTTCTACAGTCCTTGCCAAGTCGTCATTTTCTTCTACTGACTTGTTTGCTATATTAAGAACTCCTGTAAGTTCATTAAATAGGTCTATATTTAGTCCTATAAATTCCTTAGAAGATGTATCCTTGATATTTGTATTCATAAACTTGGCAAGTTCAAATATAGCTGAAATTGCATCAGATGTGTTCAAGTCGTCATCCATAGCCTCTATAAACTTGGTCTTGTATGAGTTTAATTCATCAACTAGACCTGTCTCTTCTGGACTCATCTTTGTATCCTCTAGCTTAGACATCATAAACTCTGCATTGTCTCTAGCATTCGTAAGTCTTTCAAGACCTGCCTTGGCCTGGTCTAGGATAGTGTCTGAGAAGTTGACTGGGTTTCTATAATGAGTAGATAATAGGAAGAATCTCACTAGTCCTAGGTCATACTTTTCAGCAATTTCCCTTACTGTAAAGAAGTTTCCTAGGGACTTAGACATCTTTTCTCCATCTACATTTATATAACCATTGTGCATCCAATAGTTGGCAAATACATGTCCATTTCTACATTCACTCTGGGCTATTTCATTTTCGTGGTGAGGGAACTGTAAGTCCTGACCACCAGCATGGATATCTATTGTGTTGCCAAGGTACCTACTAGACATTACTGAACACTCTATATGCCAGCCTGGTCTACCTTCACCCCAAGGAGATTTCCAACCTGGTTCTCCGTCTTTTTTAGCCTTCCATAATACGAAATCTAGTGGATCTTCCTTCTTGTCGTCTACGTCTATTCTAGCACCTAACTCAAGTTCTTCTATATTCTGGTGGGATAGCTTGCCGTATTCCTTGAACTCCCTAGTCCTAAATAGGACATCTCCATTAGACTCGTATGCATATCCCTTGTCTACTAGGTCTTGAATAAAGCTTATAATTTCCTTTATATTGTCTGTTACCTGAGGATGAACTGTAGCCCTCTTTATGCCTAGGCCATCACAGTCTATAAAGTACTCCTTGATGTACTTTTCAGCCACTTCTTCAGGAGATATGCCTTCTTCATGACTTCTCTTGATGATCTTGTCATCTACATCAGTAAAGTTCTGAACATATGTTACTTCATAACCCCTGTACTCAAAATATCTTCTTAGTGTATCAAAAACAGTGAAAGGTCTTGCGTTTCCAAGATGTATAAAGTTATAAACTGTAGGTCCGCACACATACATCTTTACCTTTCCCTCTTCAAGAGGTATAAATTCCTCTTTTTTTCTTGTCATAGTATTATATACTTTCATTAGAGCACCTCCAAATTATTTACTTTGTATCTAAAATCATATTTATTAACTCTAGGCTTGCTACTTCATTATTTCCTATACCAACCTGGTATACTTTTCCTATCTTCATAGCTGATATGGCATCTCTTTGCTGCTTTTTAAGCTTAGAATGTGCTAGTACGATTGGAGATTTTGTCTTTGCAGCATAGGCTCCAACTGCCAAACCATCTATTAAAGAATCCTCTCTCGGTATGCCATCTTTGGCAACAAAGGCAAATTCTGAATTCCTATTCTTGTAGAAATAGTCTATTATACTTGCATTTGTATTATTTCTATTGTTACCGCTAAGTCTCAATGGATTCTTACTAGACTTTTCTAGTCCTTCACTTAAAGATCCACTTCCCCCTATTATATAGGTCTTTTCAATCTGGCCTATTTCAGTAGGTATATTAGCCTTCATATTATTGCCTACCAATATAATAGGTATATTTTTCTCTCCTGATATTGGTGAAAAGCTGATTGCATCGGCTAATCCCCTTCTTCCATTTACTAGGGCTACTGAATTGACACTTGTGTCTTTAGATTTTGATAACCTAGCGACTTCTTTTGCTATATTTTCACTGGTTTCATACCTATTTCTACCTGCTATTCTCTCAACCTTCATGCCTCTTTTTGAAAGGTATTCACTTATTTTCATAGATACAGAAGAGTCTCCACCTACTACTATGATGTTTTTGGCAGCCAATCTATTGATTTCATTTTCTATATCCGGATTTAACTTGTCCTTGTCTGTTATCAGTATAGGTGCAGACTTTAAACTTGCAAGAGATGTAGCTGTAAGGGCATCTGGCATAGACTTGCTATTTACAAGTACTACATTTTCCGAATTGGTCCAGCCTTTTTTTGATATCTCAACTGCTGTCTTGTACCTATTGCTTCCAGCTATTATATTTTCTCCACTCACCTTATTTTTGGATGTTATGGCCTTTATTACTGGATTAGTTGATTCAAGCCCCCCTATTTTCTTCATATCTACTAGGGAATCATTTATAAGCACAAATGACTCACCTGGGTTGGAACTTGACTTATACATCTTGTATCCGACTACGTCTTTTTCTATGTTTATTGTAGACTTTTGACCAGCCTGTGTATTGTCTATCCTAATACCTATAGCACCCTTGCCATTCAATCTATGGTTGTTGATATCTACTGTTGTATAGCCTGAGTGGTCTACCCTACCTGACTTGAGTAGTAATTTTTTACTGTAGTCATAACTATTAGATACATATGGTATATAGTATATTTCATAGTTTGCCCCCTGAGAGTCTGTTGCAAACATAACCCCCTGTAGGACCTCGCCTGCCTCAAAATTAAAGGCATTTGCTACTGTTAGGGCCTTGTCATCCCTAAGATTTGAGGACATAGAATACTCATGCTGGTATATCTTCTGACCCTGGTCCTTTTTTACATTGGATATTGCGTAGTTGTCTGAATATGACAATATATTCTTATCTTCATAAGAGATCCACATATAGCCACCTTCACTATTGTAGTTGCCCCAGCTGTTCTTTACTAGCCAAGCCCCATTTGAATTTGGCCTTGCAAGTCCTGTAAACTTGTCCCTCGGATAGTCATTGTCCCAACCTACAATAGTTATAGCATGGGTCTGACCCTTCTTGTCATCACAGTAAAAGGCATTCTTATCTAGACTCATATACCTCTTATCATCATAGTAACCACTCATAACAGCACCATACTTTAAGATTGCATTCTTGACAGACACCTCATCAGTGGCTACGTTTACTACATCGGTTACACGGTAGTCAAGCATCTTGGCACTATCATAGTTATATGGCTTTTTTGCACCTTGTTCAGTAGTCATCCTACCATTGTAGGGAATATCAGCCTCTAGCTTAGGTCCCATCCAAGATGTAAAGTATCCAACAGAAGTCTCATTTGTAGAACCTTCCGTATCGCCTATATTCCAATTGTATAGTCCACCCTTGCCCCACCATCTCATATGTTCTTCAGAAAGGTCATAGTCACCTAGGCCTGATTTTTTAAGATATGACTCAAGGGTCGCATTTCCGGCAAAGGTCCAGCATATACCTAGACTCTGCTGGTCTCTTACAGGGGTCATGTAACCTAGTGACCTTGGATCATACTTGCTAGATGCAGAAGTATATGTTCCAAAACCGCTCTGCTTTACAAAAGACCTCAGTCTAGTACCCCTAAAATCAAATGTAGTAATATCCATGGTATGGCCATCTTGGGTCTTAACTGGCTTTGGTATATTCACACTCTCCCCATTTACATTGTCTCCACCATTATCATCGCTACCATATATGATATCTACATCATTAAGACTGCTTGTTTCTGGACCATCATAGGCTCTAACTCCAGAGTGTCCTATTGGTCCTGCTAGCATTATACCTGTCAAAAAACAAAGTACAGCCTTCTTAAACTTATTGTCTTTTCTTAATTTCTTATTTCTATTATAAACCATTTATTAAATATCCTTTCACTCTGTACACATATGCAATCTTTCTCATACGCCACAAGCTCTAGACAAACTTCCTTAGTTTAAACCTCTTAAAACAAGGTCGAATTCCTAGCCAAATCATACTTAGCTTCATCAAAAATGCATACACTTGTACTACTACATCTTACCACGAAATCCCAATATATTCAACTTTACTGGATATATACATACTGGTCTGTAGGCTGTCTTGTAGGCTCAAAATCAACATCGCTTATCTGGGCCAACTCCTCATAATTATAGGTAAAAGTCTTCTTTGAACTTATCTTTCCAGTTACCCAATACCACTCGTTGTCCTTTAGTTTTTCATAGCCCTTGCCAGTATAAATAAAGCCACATGGCTGCATATCTGCCATACAACATACCATACCCATCCTGCCTAGGACGACGAATTTTCCCTTTTGGCTAGGATCCTTGAATACCCTTACCAATATTTTAAATTTAACATCCTTATAATTATCCCACATAAGACTAGAGTCATAGTACCACTTTAGGTACTTTGAGTCATCTATCTCTATATAATCCTTTCCAGGCTCCTTTTTATAGACTGTTTTTTCAAAAGTCTTTATATCATAGTCTGGTTTTGGCTGGTTGCTGACAAGGCTAGTCCCCTGAGATCTAACAACAAAGGCATCATTATTTATATAAAAAGTCACCATAAGAGGTATCATAAGGACAAAATACTTGGCTAACTGGTTCATATGCCTTGGCCTAAATAGGCTAGGTATAGAAAATACAGCTATCAATACTAAGACAAGCGCTGTAATTCCCAATATAAGGTTGAACTTTGGATGGACTAGGTCATTTATCCTGCCAGTTGCCAAACTTATACCTATGATAAGAGCCATAAATACCTCTATCAAAATCTGTACTAATACTTCATAATTTATCTTATTATACAAGTTTTAAGCCACCTCCCATCAGTGAAAATACCACAAATGAAATATATACAAGGACTGCTATCAACTTGAATACAAATCCCTTCTTAAAAGTACCCAACATTACGGACAAGTTGGTTACGTCCAACATAGGTCCCATTACCATAAAGGCAAGCAGAGAATTTAAGGGCATAATATTGTAAAATGACCTAGCTATAAAGGCATTTGAAGTAGAGCATATAGATATAAAGAATGCAGCTACAATCATAACCAATACAGATATGGAATTGACCTTATTTACCTGAAGGAATAACCCCTTTGGAACCATTACCTGTAATACTGAAGATATAAAGGCCCCTATAACCAAATAAAATCCCATCTTAAACAACTCATTCTTGGTATGGATAGATATGGCCTCTAGGTATCTCATCCTTCCCTTTAAATTCAGCCTTGCCAAAGACGCCTGACTGATAGAGTACTTATTTATATAATCCTTTATAATCTTATTACCCCATCCGTAAGACAAATCACCCTCAGTATTTATAAAATGGCCTTCAATATTAGATTGTCTAGATTTTCTCTTGTATAAAGTCTCCAAAACCATAAGGGAAAGTCCAGCAAATAAGGCTATCAATAGGCCAAATACCACCCTGTAGACCACCATCATAGGTTGGTTAGGAAAGGCGTATACTGTAGACATTATGACTACTGGATTTACTGCCGGTGAAGCCAACAAAAATGTTATGGCAACTGGAACTGAATATCCCTTTTTTACAATTGATGTCGCAATAGGAACCATTGCACAGTCACAAACAGGGAAAAATACACCTGCAAACAAGGCCGCCAACATAGATTTTGGACTAGTCTTGGCAAATATCCTATTGAATTTACCAGCAGGCACAAAAACCTGTATCAGACTAGATATTATGGCACCAATCAACAAAAATGGAAGAATCTGCACTAACAAACTAACAAAAATACCCATTATCCTCTGAAATGACTCCTTGTAGAAGTTTGGAAATACATACTTAAGACCTATAATCACCATATTAAATACCAAGAACATCATAGCAAATTTGACTATCTCAAGGTCTGATCTCGTCATCTTATCATTTATGATATCTGCCTCTTCCTCAACAAAGAGCTCATCGTCAGTAAATACATCACATGACTTGTTTATAGACTTTATAACACGAAACTTTTGGTCTAAGTCATCTTCATATACAGGTTGGTTGATAACAACTATATCACTGTTTTCTATCTTGTCCACTATAACAGACTCCATATTGGATATATAAGAATCAAAGGTCTTGTAGTCAACAAGGCTGATTAGGTTCTTGATATAGAATCCATCATCAAACTTCATCTCTAGAATATCTGCAATTTCCCACATACCATTGTATTCTACAACTATGTAGTCAGGCTTGTATTCTCCTATCTCCTTGTTTATCCTATCCTGGTTAAAATCATCTTTTTTGAATATGTCAACAGTCCTTATATCTAGACCCTCAACTTCAAAATCTGAATAAGACTCCATACCATATTCGCAATTTATTATTAGTATCCTGTCATAGTATCCTAGGACTTCATTTTTTATTAACTTTTTTATAAAAGTGGTCTTGCCTGACTCAAAAAAACCAGCCACAAGATCAATACATTTTGCCATTACAAGCTCCTTTTCTAATTTTTTTCATAGTCTTACAACCTATAATACCCTATTTTTTTAAACTTTTCATTAACTTTACTATAAATTAAGCTTTAAGTTATATGATAGACAAGAATTATAGATAAGTATTATCATTGGATATTAGGAGGTCATAATGGATAAGACAAAAATAGATATCATATCTGGTTTTTTAGGTTGTGGCAAGACAACATTTATAAAAAAAATCATAGAAGAAGCCAGTGATTTCTCCAACACAGTAATAATAGAAAACGAATTTGGGGAAGTAAATATAGATGGTAACCTTTTGAGAAGACACGGAGTAAACGTCAAGGAAATAACTGCCGGTTGCATCTGTTGCTCTGTATCAGGAGATTTCGATAAATCAATCAGGGAAATAAAGGACAAGTTCCAGCCGGAAAGAATAATAATAGAACCATCTGGCATAGGCAAACTATCTGATATAAGCTCAATATGTATGTCATATCCAGACCTATTTGAAATAAACAAGATGATAACTATACTGGATATAACCAAGTACTTTATGTACCTTAACAACTTTGGCGAGTTCTACTCTGACCAAATAGAACATTCAAATACAATCCTATTCTCTAGGCTCAATATGAAGGATAAAATGGGAATAGACCTGTCTGCTATCAAGGACAGTATAAAGGAATTGAACCACCACGTACATATAATAGATAAAGAATGGAATGAGTTCTCTAGCCTAGACCTACTTGAGTCAAAACTAGATGGACCTAAGGACCACAAGACTTCTGGATGCCATGGACATATCCTAGATGCATTCTCAGATTCATCATGCGGTTGTGGACATAACCATGAAGACCACGACCACCACCATGGAACTTGCTCTCATTCACACGACCATGATTCTTGTGGTCATGACCATACACACAAGCACTCTTCTGATGAGTTCTCAAATATATCAATAAAAGTCACTGAGGCCATGACAGAGGAAAAACTAGAAAATCTTCTAAAAACCCTAGACAAGGACCCTAGCCTAGGTCAAATCATAAGAGCCAAAGGTCAGGTCAGCTCATTTGACCACAACTTAGAATTTGACTATGTGCCTGGTGAGATAAATATATCAAAATCACCTGACAAAAACAAACCTATACTAGTAATAATAGGAAAAAACCTTAATATAGAAAAAATAGAGGACTTGTTTTGTAAATAAATAAGTCTCCTCCCTGTAAACCCCTATACAAAACAAAAAGCCAAGATGTTCACTCAAAGCATCCTGGCTTTTTTATTTTGAAATATTATGTAAAAATATATTTTGGTTGATTGTATAATCAATTTGTACAACTAAATAAAAAATGATTCATTGCGAATCCTGTGTTAAAATATAAGTCACAACACAAATACATACAGGAGGTCCAGAATGAATCGACTTAATTTTAACACAAAAAAGAGAAACTTTAAACACCTAAGTGAGTATGAAAGAGGAGAAATTTATGCCATGATCAAATTAGGTTGCTCAATATCTTCTATTGC
>NZ_KB906609.1 GCF_000381525.1 Peptostreptococcus anaerobius VPI 4330 = DSM 2949 | reverse complement strand
TTATTTGTTCCACCCTACCACCTTTAAGCTCATTGTAAATAGTGGTTCTTGACCTTTTTAGGTGCCTAGCAATAGAAGATATTGAGCAACCTAATTTGATCATGGCATAAATTTCTCCTCTTTCATACTCACTTAGGTGTTTAAAGTTTCTCTTTTTTGTGTTAAAATTAAGTTGATTCATTGTGGACCTCCTGTATGTATTTGTGTTGTGACTTATATTTTAACACAGGATTCGCAATGAATCATTTTTTATTTAGTTGTACAAATTGATTATACAATCAACCATTTAAATTTAGTCGTTTCTATCAGTTATAAATTTAATCCCATAAATTAATTTTTTCTAATAGATATGTTAATACTCTCTTCTGATCGACAACAATCTTTGCTTTAGCTAACATATCATTATTCAAATTAATATTATTACTAACTTTATTTTTTTCTATTATACATTTTACTATATAATATGATTGTCCAGTTTTTTCATTTACCTTTGTTTCTTTAGATATATCAGTTATTTTGCTATCAATAAAACCATACTCACTAGATGGGTATGCTGGAATTTCTAACTTTATTGGTTGATTTTTTTAACTTTTCCAATATCAGAATTCTGTACATATATTTCAACTTCGTATTTCTCAAAATCATCTGGTAAAATATTAAAAATTGCTTGACATTGATTTAAATATAAACCCTCTTTTAAATCAATATCATACGTAAATTGCAATATCAATTTACGTAATAATAAAAAATATTAGTGGGTAGGAGTAAACTATTGGCATTAAAATAATTAGTAACTTTATTCCACTTACAATTTTAAAATATGTAAGTATACTAGCTATTGACCAAGCAATGAAAAAATAAATTTTTATGCTTTCATTAAAAAACAATTTTTTACTTAGTAAGCTTATTACTGCGTCTTCCACAAAAAATACCATCAATAGCTGAGCACTAAATAGTTCATAAAAATATTTATCGCTCATATCAAAATAGATGATGTCAATTACTGTTAGTATTGTAAAAGCAGCTACTGTTAATGCATTTCTTATAATTAATTTGTTTTTGTTATTTAATAGCAATAGATAATTGGATAAATATATAAGTAGCAAGCCAAAGGATAAAATAGCTTTATTGACAATGTTCATACTCATGTATAGAGTACCTGAACATGCAATATATGTTAGGATTACCTCAGTAAATATTAATAGATACACAAATTTATTATCCGATATATTTTGCTTAAATTTTTTATTCATTTTAGCACATCAAATAAAATATTCTAACTTATATTTCAAGTAACAAAATATATATTACTTACTTGGAATGACTTTATTTTTCACAAAAAATCAATAATTTCCTTCTTTGATTATACTACAGAAGTTATAAAGATAGCTATATAAATTATTATTTAAAGTTACTACTAATATATTAAATCACACTTTGAATTTATATTATCGGACCAATATCTGGTTCATTTTTAAAAATAATAGCCTATATTATAATACCTTCCCTACTAGTGTAAAATATGAAAATTAAGTATAAGTAATATAAGCTATATTGATAAAACAATTAGCTTTAAAATATGGAAGAATATCTTTAAAATAAGGGAGAAAGAGAGTTATAATGACCTACTTAAATTTAAAACCCTATATAAAGTATCAAAAAACGAATAAAATTAAATTGCTAAAACCAATGCCTGTTAAAGTAAAACACTTTTCCAGTGGCGACTTGACAAAACGCTTTTCTAGTGGATATCTTATGGTAGACCTGTGCCTAGCAATCCTCAGTCTTTCACTTTGTATCCTGATTGTATCAAACTATTTAGCCAACCTATCTCTTATAAATAAACATACGGTTGATTTGAACAGTCAATACCAAATTCTAAGAAGTGAGGTAGACCAATCACTAAGTCTAATGTCAAAGCCCGGCAGCGATAAAGAAATCAGCGCCGATCCTATTATCTATGAAAAAGATGGCTACCTATTTGAAAAGAGATACACTCTTTTAGATGATAATTTTAAGATGTACAGGCTAGATATATCAGCTGCAGACAAGAAAAGAACCTATAAGACCAGCACCTATTTTATAGTGAGATAATCAACCTATGGATTTAGGATATCAAAGGAAGAACAAGTATGAATACTATACCTATACAAATAAAACCGAATAAACATAAATCTGGCAGCATATCACTTAGTGGTTTGATTTGCCTAAACATACTAGTAATCATAATAATATCAAGCATGCTGGCATACCAAAATTTGATGAGATATGAAAAGTCTAGTAGGTCTCTTGCACAAAATGACTATGAAGCCAAAATCGGTCCTGTCTGTGCCGAGATAAACTACCTATACTCCATCAAAAATGCCTATGAGTCCACAAATTCAGCTGCTGAGTTTGAAAGATACTTTGCAACTATGGATAGACTCGGTCACAGGAGGGTCTACAAGAAGGAATATTACAATGATGAGAGGGTCACTATCAAGAGTATAGCTGAGAACATCAGGGTCAATATTGATAATACTAGCATAGAGTTTTCCATAGCCTGTATTTTCAAGGATGAATTAGACCCCAAGCATGTGCCAGGCAAGTATTTCACTAGTAAAAAAGACTATATTCAAAGGTATATATCTAAGAGGTGCCAGATAATCAACCCCTACCTAAAATACAATATAAAAACTCCTGAGGAAAAGAGGAATTTGACCTATGAAGAAATTAAGACCTTGTTCAGCTATAAATAATAAGACCGATGGATTTTCAGCTGTTGAGACGCTTGTCTGCCTATCCCTACTTGGACTTGTCCTATCTATATCCAGCATATCCTACCCCATAGGAGCCCTTCGTTTTAATGAGTCTATAAACAACCTAAAGTCAGATCTTAGGAATACAATCGTTCTGGCCCAAGATACAAGTGTAAGCTACAAGTTCAAAATAGACTCCCAAAACAAGTCATACTCTATCGAAAATTACAAGGGTGGTATATTGGAAAAAAGGATCCTAGAAAAGGACATCTATATAGGATATGATGGTATGACATTTAATATAGGTAGCCTTAATAGGTCTGGCGGGTCATCAACCCCACTCAGTCTCTATATTATAGACACATCAAGAAAAAAGGCGGAAAGAATCACCCTCATGCTGGGTACTTCGAGGGTACATTCTTATTCATGCGACTACAAACTAGCCTTACTTGAACTTAGCCCAAGTGTCAGGAGTGATATAGATAAATAGTATATGTGTATTGTTTTATAAATAATATATGTCATTTATAGTTTTACGAATTATATATGTAAAGTATAGTTTTAAGAGTAATGTATGTGAATTATGGTTTTAGGAATAATATATGAGTTATTCTTGTAATAGATAATATTGTAGGTGATAGTTTTGATAAATGGTTTAATAATCAAGAAAAATAAAGTGTCTATTTTAGATAATAGGAGCAAAAAGCAAGGATATCTTATGATAGAATGCCTGATCTATATTTGTGTATCATGTATGGTCTTATCTAGCATTTTCCTACTGGTATCATCTACAAGAAAAATACAAAAATACCAAGCAAATTTATTTGATTTAAATGAGGTTGCAATAAAGACCGAAGATATTATAAGGTTTGAGCTAGAGGATTCAATAGACTGCCTTATCAGTAGCAAGTTTGTAGATGACAGCGACTACCACCAAGTAAGGTCAATTGACTATGTCACTTATAATAACTATATGACTAAGGACTTTGTAATTCAAAAATCACTAGTCAATTCCTATGGGTCCTTATATATCAAAAATGACACTATGTTTCAGGTTTCCAACCACCTTAAGTCAATGCTGGTCAAGCCAGTGTTCGATGGTGAGGGTAAGCTGATATATCTTTCAGTCAAACTTATTTTTGAAAAGGATAAGTCCAAACTGACTAGGGAATTTACAATCTACTTCTAATATTCTAACATATGAAAATGAGGTTACAATACCACCCGACCACCAAAGCTCTCCTCGGTATGTAACCTCATTTTCCATTAGTTACAGCTAGAACATCCACCAGTTTCTTCACTGCTTGCTGGTCCTTCGATAGCCTTTCTAAGCATAAAGTTCCTTCCAACTCCCTTAGGTAGCTTCATCTTTACAAGCTGTCTTGGATGTGGAGCTGCCTCTATAGCCTCTCCCTCTTCATTGTACATTTCTTCGATTTTTGTCTCTATTGTATGAGTGTATGGTCCTATGATTTCTATCTCATCACCTATGACCATCTTGTTTCTCTGTTCAACTACTGCATATCCATCTTCGTCCTGGTCTGATACCACAATACCTATAAAGTCGTAGTTACGTACATATGATGCAGATGCGTAGTTCTGTTCTTCAGTTCCAGGCTTGTCATTGAAGAATCCAGTAGTGAAGTGCCTGTGACTTCCCTTCTTTAGTTCCTCTAGCCACATAGGATCAAACTTCCATCCTTGAGGATCTGCATAGTAAGCATCAAGTGCCATCCTGTAGGCTCTTACAACTGTTGCTACATAGTAGGCAGTCTTCATTCTACCCTCTATTTTTAGGGATGTTATACCTGATTCTACTATCTGAGGTATAAATTCTACCATACATAGGTCCTTGGAATTAAAGAAGAACGTCCCTCTTTCGTCTTCATATATTGGGAAGTACTCTCCCGGTCTTTTTTCTTCTACTAGGTTGTACTTCCAACGACATGACTGGGCACATGATCCCCTGTTGGCATCTCTTCCTGTCATATAGTTTGATATTAGGCACCTACCTGAGTATGATATACACATGGCTCCATGAACAAATGCTTCTATATCTGTGCCCTCGGGAGCGTGGTCTCTTATAGATCTTACTTCTTCAAAAGAAAGTTCTCTCGCTACAACCACTCTCTTGGCTCCTAGATTATACCAGAAATTTGCACTCCTATAGTTAGTTGTATTGGCCTGTGTAGATATATGTAGTTCCATATCTGGTAAAATATCCCTGATTATCTGGATAACACCTGGGTCTGATGCTATTAGGGCATCAACTCCTGCTGCTGATAGGTCCTTGATATAGTCTTCAAATCCTTCAAAATCTGAGTCATGAGGTATGATATTTACAGTTACAAATATCCTCTTACCTCTCTCATGTGCAAAATCTGCACCTTCTTTAATCTCTTCTATAGTGAAGTTCTTGGCAGCTGTTCTCATACCAAAGTTCTCTCCACCAAGATAAACTGCATCTGCACCGTATTCAAATGCTATTTTAAGTCTTTCTAGGTCGCCAGCTGGGGCTAGTAATTCAACTTTTTCCATTATACTTACTCCTTTATTTCTTGTATGATAAGGCTACTCCATCTCCTACTGGTAGGATTGATGTATCCACATCCTCTAGACTGCATATATAGTCTAGGTATTCTCTCATTCTCTTTACAATCGTCCTTTTTCTTCTTACCACAAAATCATCACTTGCAATCATTCCCTTATACAAAATGTTGTCTGATATTACAATGCCACCCTTTCTTAGCTGTGGTGTCACCATATCGTAGAACATCTTGTACTGACCCTTAGCTGCATCTATAAAGATCATATCAAACTCTCCATCTAGGTCCTTTAGGGTCTGTGCAGCATCTCCAACAAGAATTTTTATCTTGTCCTTAAGTCCTGCCTTTTCTATATTTTCGTATGCCTTTTCTAGCATCACTGGATTTCTTTCTGTTGTTATTATCTCAACATCTCCACCTAGTACTGTAGCAAAAAATATTGAAGAATAACCAATTGCACATCCAATTTCAAGTATCCTCTTAGGCTTGTGTATGTCCAATATAAACCTCAACAATTCTGCAACTTCCTTGTGTATTATAGGTACGCTATTTTCTTTGGCGTATTCTTCCATTTCAAGGATTAAAGACTTATTTTCCTTTAAGATGTTCCTTATATAGTCTTCAACCAAATCATTTACTATATTACTCATATCTACTCCTATACTATACTATATTACTCATATCTACTCCTATTTTGATTTTTCTCTAAAAAACAGGGAAGTAGCCCCTCCCTGTTATCTAGTCACTTTAGTTTTTGCTACTTTTTTCAGTAGTTGATTCCTCTTTAGACTTTTGAGCTGCCTTTGCATCTTGTTCACCATAGGCTTCCTTACGATACTTGTCAGCACTTACCTTGTGTTCCTCAAATGTCTTGCTGTATGAGTTCTTACCATTGACATTTGTAACAAAGTATAGGTAGTCTGTCTTTTTAGGATTGGCTGCAGCAACCATAGACTTCTTACCTGGACTGGCAACTGGTGTTGGTGGAAGGCCTTTGTTTAGGTATAGGTTGTATGGTGATTCTACCTTTAAATCAGAATACAGGACCCTGCCCTTTCTCTGTGGTAGGCCATACTGAAGTACAGCATCTGACTGTAGTCTCATCTTCTTGTCTAATCTATTGTAGAATATACCTGCTATTATATCCCTATCTTCATCATTTACAGCTTCCTTTTCAACTATAGATGCCATTATAATAGTGTCATAGAAATTATAGTTGTTCTTCTTGACAGCTGGCTCTACACTTGCCTTGTAGACCCTAGAAAACTCAGATAGCATCTTTTCAAAAATTTCCTTTTCGCTAGTGCCCTTCTTGAAATAGTAAGTCTCTGGGTACAAGAATCCTTCTAGAGTTGCTATTCTAGTGTCCTTTAAAAATGGGAACTTATCAGCAAACTTACTAGGGTTCCTATATAGGTCTACAAATTTTTCCCTTTGTCCAAGTCCCTTGGCTACCAACTTTGCAACTATATCTGTTGATATGCTACCTTCTGGTATTGTAAATTTCACACCATCTTGGTATATCTGACCTCTTACTAGCTTGTCTATTATCTTGTCGTTGTCCATGTTCTTTGACAACTTGTACTTTCCGGCCTTTATTTTTTCAGCCTTGCCTGTATCTCTTACATTTTTAACAAATACACGTTTATTTTTGATCAGGTCTTTTTCCTTTAATAGGCTTGCAATTGACTTTACACTTGAGCCCTCTGGTATATCTACTAGCTGACTTTCCTTGGTGTTAGGATCTACTGGTTGTGATCCTGTCTTCATCATGTAGTAAGATCCACCCGAAAACAATACTATAAGCACAAGTAGGCAAACCAATATTTTCAGTAAATTAACTTTTCTGCGTCTTTTTTTAGACTTTTTAATAGGTTTATTAGGAGTCTTTCTCTTCAATGTTTTTTTATCCACTATATTTTTTCCTCTCAATTATAATCATTTTACTATTATACACTAAGTTCAAATAAAATTGCAAGTTTATATAGATTTTACCAGCTCTTTAACTAATCTAATAAACCTATCCTTTACTAGGTTTGATGTTTCGATTACCTCATCATGCACTAGCGGCTTGTCCAGTATACCCGCTGCCATATTTGTTATGCACGATATACCGTATACACTCATGCCGCAATGGTTGGCAACCAATACCTCAGGAACCGTAGACATACCGACAGCATCTGCTCCAAGTATTCCAGCCATTCTAACCTCTGCTGGAGTCTCATAGTTAGGACCTGAAAAATACATATATACACCTTCCTTAATATCCATAGAAAGTCTATCTGCACATTCCTTGATCAAGCTCCTACCTTCTTTGTGGTATCCGTTTGACATATCGGGAAATCTTGGTCCTATTGGATCATTCTTTCCTATGAGTGGATTTGATCCTGAAAAATTGATATGGTCCTTGATTATCATCAAATCTCCCGGTTTGTAAGTCTTGTTGACACCACCAGCAGCATTTGTTACAAGTAGTTTATTTATACCCATCTTTTTAAATACCCTTATTGGATATGTTATTTCTTTTTGTGTATAGCCTTCATAGTAGTGGAACCTCCCCTGCATAACAAGGACACACTTGCCACATAGGCTACCTATTACCAATTGGTTTTTGTGACCTTCAACATCTGATGTCATAAAACCTGGTATATCTTGGTACTTGATTATAGTCGGATTCTCTATCTGGTATGCCAAATCTCCTAGGCCTGACCCTAGTATAAGGGCAATTTCAGGTACCTTATCTGTAACGCTTTTTATGTATTCAAGGCTTAAATCTATATTATTTGTATATTCATCCATAAATTCACCTACTCTTCCTTTCCCATATAGGCTGCAACTGCTGAAGCAGCTTCAAAAAATTCTCTATCTTCATCAAATGACCTACCCATGCTCTTGACCCTTATATTATTTGAATCTAGGTCAAGCTTTGTATCTTGGTAGTCATACTCTATTATTTGATGGCTAGTATATAGGTCATTTTCCTCTAACTGCTCCTTTATCCTAGCCAACTTATCATCTTGATAGGCCTTGTTGATTATTATCCTTGTTGGATTGTTTACTATATCTTTTAGGATTGTAAGTGTGTGGTGAGACAAGCCCCTATGTCTATCCCTCTTATCAGCAAAAGATATTCTAGGTATCATATATGATCTACCACCAAGTTTTGACACTGCATCCAATATTGTAGCCTGGTCTATACCACTAAATCCGTACTTAGTTCCTGTGCCTGCTATTCCAGGTCCCATAGCAACTAGTACGCAGTCGGCCTTACAAATTTCTTTGGCAGTTATAAGGGCTGTATAGATATTTATACACTCATAGTCGCCACCAAAGGCATTACCATAAGTTATAGTCTTATCTATGAGTCCAGCCTTTTTCAAGTTTTCTACGTTTTTGCTAAAAGAAATAGGAAGTGCTGCACCATCTGTCATAATATACACTAGTTTGGCATCCGGTTTAAATTTTTTGTATGTAGCAGCAAAAGGTTGCAATATACTATGTAGGGCACCTACAGCTACAGGCAGAGAATCTAGTGATTCAAAGCCGGCAAACACATCATGATAAGGACTAGCCTGTTCTTCTACAGAATCTACCTTTATCTGAAGAGGAGTATACCTAAGTTTCATAATATGACCACCAGGTGTTAAATTTGATTCGGGCTTGTCCATATTTAGGATGACATAGTGAAAGCCACCTGTTCCTAGACTAAGTTCAACAGCAGTAGTATTTACAACTACACAATCACCTATATCAGCATGTCCTGTCATAGCCACATAATTATAGGCCCTTGACTCTTTAGAATCAATTTCTACTACTAAATCCTGTATTTCTTCGTTTTCACTTTTTATAGAAACTACCTTTGCAAGTCTTTTGCTAATCATATTATTATCCTTCCTAATTCCTACCCAACTTGTCTATAAAGTTGAGTACTGAATTTTGTTCTATTAATTTAGTCAGTGAATATTTTTCAGTAAGAACGTGTATGGCAATAAGTCCTACCAGACATACAAGCTGAACCTGTATGCTAAATGATATCACTATCATAACTCCTATAAATACACCTAGTACATTTGAGCCGGCATCCCCCATCATTGATAGGGCCTTTAGGTCAAATATAAAATAAGATACAACACCTGGTAATAGGAGCATATACAACTGCCTATTAAAGTCGCCAGCAAATATCAGTACTAGTATACTTATAATTAGGTATACCTTAATAGCTCTTCCTGGTCTTAGGTCCAATAGGTTCATAAAGTTAGTAGCTAAGGCAACAACCAAGGTTCCGACTACAACTCCTAGTATATTATCTGCAACAGCTGCAGATACAACTATACCTATAAAACCTCCAAGTACTGCCTTAAATCCACCAGTAGTCAACCTACCCTTAAACATGGATAAAAAGTGTCCCTTTAGTCCAGTGACATCCCTGTTTCCTATAGCATCATCCATTATACCTGCAAATGCCATAGCCATAACAGCAAACAACAATACAAATATCAATAAGAGTCTATCGTGTTCTATATTAAAGTAAGTTAATATTGCGGAGTTTACCATTAGGGCTGGGATAAATGCTATTCCCATTCCAACCGGAATCATCTCTCCCCTATAATTTTTCCTTATAAGTCCACATGACTCTAACATATATTTTACCATTGGTATCGAGATGACACTTACACCAACTCCAACCAACAATAAAACTAACAACATCAAGTAATCGTACACGATTATCTCCCCCACTCTTTTTTCTTTTGGTTAATTATTCTCTTAATATGGAGATACTGTTTACCCCTATGGATAAATCCACTTAGGTCCCTTCCAGTTTCATTGTGGGTCATATCTACTATTACCTCTTTAACTGTATATCCCCATTTTAGTATATCTATAGTCATACCTACTTCTACACCGTATCCATCAGGTATTCCATCAAATCTCTCTATTACTTCTCTCTTAAAGGCTCTTTGGCCAGATATCGTTGAGTTGAGTTCAACTCCAGTCATCTTAAATACAGATTCCTTGGCAAGTCTTTTTACAAAGCCCATACCCCCCTTTTTCTTGGCAGGTCTAAATCTTGCAATAGCGACATCACATTCACCATCTACCACTGGTCTGATGATCTTGACTACCTCTGATGATGTCTCCATTACATCACCGTCTAAGAAGACTACTACCTCTGCATTTGGGCTTATAGTTTCAAGTCCTCTTTCAAGAGCCTTTCCCTTACCCTGGTTTGTTGGCTGCTCTTTGAAAATAAGCTTGTCTAGCTTGTAGTTTCTAAGTAATTCAGCAGTATCGTCACTCGATCCGTCATCAACTACAACTATCTCATTTATCTCTTCTATATTCGCTATACCATCAAGAGTCTTTATTATTCTTTCTGACTCGTTATAGGCTGGTATTATAACACTCGTAAACATAGTTTACCTCCTTGCATTATATGACATGTTTTATAGTCATATTTTATATATGACATGTTTTATAGTCATATTTTATATATGACATGTTTTATAGTCATATTTTATATATGACATGTTTTATAGTCATATTTTATCGACCTATCTCATAAGTCTGATTTATAGTACTACTTCTTAGTCCTATTTTTCACTCGGTAGCAATACAGTACCTTCTGCTGGATTTCCGTAGCTACCTGATGTTACTCCATATTTCATCAGCATAATCATAGATAACCTACCACTAGCGTCATCTATATTGTTTATACTAGGCATATCCATCTCAGAATACTTTTCCAATAATTTTGAATCTGATGTGCTAGTTGTTATAGCTATAGTTGGCTTGTTAAGACTGAATTTTTCTAGGACTGGTTTTTCTAGCATAGCAAACTTGTCACTCAACTTTGTATTTGAGTTTGTATATACGACAAAGTTTGTAACAGAGTCATAGTTACCATTATAGCTTACAAGCTTAACATACCCTAGTTCCTGTAACTTTTCAAGTTCTTGAGATGTTCCTGAAGTCTTTATTGAATTTGCTATTAACTTCATTATATCAGCCCTATTCTTTAGGTTAAGTGATAGTTTCTCATTGACCTTGCTTAGGGCATCCTTTTCTAAAATAGACTCATTAATCTGAACGTTAAAGGCAATATTTGCTCCAGAATTTTTGGCTGCAGTTTCTATATTGCTAGTGTCTTCCCTTTCATTGAAAGATATAATACCGATTTGCTTGTCCTTAAGCTCATACTGGCTTAGGTTTATTTCTTTATTTGTTATTAAGGCCTTAGCATTTGATATAGACTTTTTAAAGGTTTCATTTTCTGCCTTTAGCTGATCATTTTTTTCCTTTAACTGGTTAAACTTGGTATCTATCTCTTCTATTATCGAAGCATTCTTTTCTTCAACTGCCTCGTTTGTTCCTAGATTAGATCCTATCAATATACCGATACCTAGGGCTAAAAATATAGACCCTATTGACACGATAAAATACTTAAAATTAATATGCATACTCTTTCCCCCCTACATCTGTAGTAATAATTTCATCTTTATTTGTAATAATTGCATAAATGTCTGTACCTTTGGAGATAGAGATGCAACTATCAACACTGGGAACAAACCTGTCAGTATTAGAGCAACTATATATTTAATCTTTAACCTTGACTTGTATAGCATACTCACACCCTTGGCATCTATCAGCCTATCACCTATCTTCAGTCTTACAAGAAATGTTGATGCCATACCCTTTCTACCCTTTTCTAGGAAGTCTATCATATTTGAATGGGTTCCAAGGGCTACAATCAGCTGGGCCTTGTATTCATAGGCAACCAACATAGCTATGTCTTCACTAGTTCCCGGAGAAGGCATGACAACAGCCTTTAATCCTAGGTCCTCAACCCTCTTTAGACCTGGAGCCCTACCATCTACATAGGCGTGGACAAGTATCTCGTCCGCTGCCATAAGGGCCTCATCGCTTACACTGTCCATATCTCCTACTATTAGGTCTGGCTTGTAACCAAACTCCATAAGGGCATCTGCTCCACCATCTACACCTACTAGAACTGGCTTGACTTCTTCTATATAGTTGATCATTGCGTGTAGGTCATCCTTGTAGTTATGACCCCTTACAACTACTAGAACATGCCTATCAGCAAACTTAGTGGACATCTTAGGTATCTCTACATCTCCAAGTATCATGCCCTTTTCCCTCTTGGCATACTCTATTGTATTGTCTATAAATCTGTCCAACTCCTGACCTATATTTTCGTAGGCTAGTCTAATCTTTTCATCGACAACTTCCTTGTCCATGACTTCTCCACGACCTATCAACTTATCCCTTCTATAGATTTCTCCATCTTCGACCACAATAAAATCATCCTCTTGTAGGTCATCAAAGGCATCTATACCTATGTTGTCAACGATAAGTATGTTATTATCTACAAGTATTCTAGGCCCTGCATTAGGATACCTACCACTTATAGACTTGTCAGCGTTTACTACCAGCTTGATTTTTGCTTCAACTAAAGAATTGGCTGCCACCTCGTCAATATCTATATGATTGATTACCGCTATTTGACCTGGCTCTATTCTTTTTGCGAGCTTTTTAGTTTTTCTATCTTTTTTTAACTTGGCTTCTACTCGCATTTTCTCCTCCTAAAATTCATTTTGCTTTCTCTTGCTCCATAGAGCATCTCCCTTGCGTGTTCTAGGGTCTTGTCTGATATTATCTTGCCTGATATCAACCTAGCAATTTCATCAATCTGTCCATCTTCTTCTAGATGGCAAAGGCCTGTGAACGTTCTTTTATTTTCAATATGCTTTTCTATATAATAGTGATCATCAGCAAAAGCGGCTATCTGAGGTAGGTGGGTAATACACACAACCTGCTTGTTTTCAGATATCTTGGCAAGCTTTTCTCCAACAACTTGAGCTGCCCTTCCACTTATGCCTGTATCTATCTCATCGAATATCATCGACTCTATTTTATCGACATCAGAAATAATATTTTTAAATGCAAGCATAAATCTTGACATCTCACCACCTGATGCGACCTTGTTCAAAGGATTAAGGTCTTCACCCAAGTTGAATGATACATAAAATTCTATATCGTCATATCCATTATCATTATAGTCTATTTTCTTAAAAATAACCTTAAATCTTGTATTTTTCATATTTAGTGATACAAGTTCAGACAAAAGGCTTTCTTCAAGTTTCTCTGCTACCTTCATTCTCTTGTCTGAAAGTATCTTAGCTACCCCTTCAAGCTCTACAAGTTTTTTGGATAGCTTGTCCTGAAGAATCTTGTTTTTTTCTTCCCTATTCTCTATATCGTCTAGTCTTTTTACAATCCTATCATAGTATTCTAGGATTTCTCCTATGGTATCTCCATATTTTCGTCTTAAGTTGTTTATAGTATCTATCCTATTTTCAATCTCATTTAAAACATTTGGGTCAAAATCTATACTGGACATATATGACCTCATATCTTGAGCCAGATCCTGAATCTCTATTGCTATCTTCTCGCTCTGACACCTCATCTCTTCAAGCCTTGAATCATATTTTCCAAGTGGAGACATGAGTACTTCAACCTTGCCTGCTATAGTATCAGCACTGTACTCCGATTCGTGCATCAACTCATAGGACTGGGCAAGGGCATTATATATTTTCTCACTGTTCAAAAACACATCTCTTCTAGACTTTAGGTCTTCGTATTCCTTTTCATCTAGCTTGGCAGATGATATTTCCTTTATTTGAAATTCAAGCAAGTCTTTTTCCCTCTGGACTTCCCTGTCAGACTTGTTATCATTTAACCTAAGGATTTCTCTTTTAATATCCCTGTACTCTTCAAATACATTCTTGTAGTTGCTTAATTCTCTTTGAATAGAATCCTTGGCGTATAGGTCCAAAAACTCAAGATGGTTGTCTCTGTCATATAGGGCCTGGTTTTGGTGCTGACCATGCATATCCACAAGGTAGCCCATAGACTTTTTAAGGTCAGAAACCCTTATGTTCTTGCCATTGACCCTTGTCGTGGTCTTACCATCATCAAATAGTCTTCTGGACACTATGATAGGTTCTTCTATGTCGATTTCGACACCAAATTCCCTTAAAGACCCTATAAATCTTTCATTTTGGGTGTATATAAGGGCCTCGACCAAACCATCCTTATGCCCCTTTCTAAGGAAGGTCCTATCATATTTACCGCCGAGACAAAGGTTAAGGGCTCCCAAAATAATAGATTTACCCGAACCGGTCTCACCTGTAAGAATATTAAGTTGTTTACCAAACTCCACCCTCATCTCTTCTATCAGGGCACAGTTCTTGATATATAGTTCGTAAATCATAGCTACCTCCGCCGATGTCTCTGGCTATTTTCCTATTTATTGTCAAGTGAATGAGACTCCTCTACCAGCTTCTCAATCCTACTATAGTAGTCCTCATAGTTATTGTTCTCACTTGGAAGATACTTGTCCTCTATTACTATATCATCAACCAAGACACCATCTTCAAGTTCTAACTTGTCTTCAACCTTTTCAAGGTATATTAGGTATTCTATATTACCTTCTGGCCCCTTGATAGGAGAATAGTCAAGGTCAAGTATTTTAAAACCTTCCTTAACTGCTATTTTAGATACCCTGTCTATTACCTCTATATGGGTTGAAGGCTCTCTTACGACTCCCTTTTTACCTACTTTTTCCCTACCAGCTTCAAACTGCGGCTTGATTAGGGCTACAATCCTGCCCCCCATCTTAAGTGAGGCCCAAGCCTTTGGTAGGACATTTTTAAGAGATATAAATGACACGTCTATTGATGCAAAGTCCGGTCTAGGATCTAATAAACTCTCATCTAGGTGACGTATGTTCTGTCTTTCCATGCAGACAACCCTCTCGTCCTCTCTTAGCTTCCAAGCCAACTGACCATAGCCCACATCTATAGAGTATACTTTTACAGCTCCATTCTGTAGCATACAGTCTGTAAATCCACCTGTGGAGGCTCCTATGTCCATACAGACCTTGTCTTTTAATACTAAATCGAAGTTGTTGACAGCCTTCTCCAGTTTAAGACCACCCCTACTCACATAAGGAATCTGCTTCCCCTTTACAAGTATCTCTGAGTCAATCTTGACTGCAGTACCAGGCTTATCAACCCTTTGGTTATTTACAAACACATTTCCCGCCATTATAGTTCTTCTAGCCTGTTCCCTGCTAGCAAAATATCCGAAATCTACTAGTAGAACATCAATTCTCTTCTTCATAATCTTCCCCTATTTTAATATATCTTTTATCCTAGCACTTATAGCCCCTGTGCTAAGTCCAATCTCTTTTCTTAATTCATCAACACTACCATGGGCTACAAACTGTTCAGGAATACCTATCCTATCAAGGCCTGTCCTAATGTCATTGTCTGTAAGTAATGAACCTATCCTTGAACCAAAGCCTCCAGTCACTACATTGTCTTCTATAGTAACAATATGGTCAGCATCTCTTATATATTCCAAATAAACCTCTTCATTTAAAGGCTTTAGATATCTAGCATCTAGTATCCTATACTCAAAATCACCATAATAGGAATCTCCAACCAAGTCGTTGATGACATCTAGGGCTGGCTCTAACATATTACCTATAGTCATAACTAATAGTCTTTTATTTTTATGGCCGTCAATCTTTTCATTATCCCTATATCCGTCATATATTATTCTTGGCTTACCTAGACTGTATATGTCCAGTGGTTGAGATATGTCCGATGATTGAGTGTCACTATTTATATTCAAATTAGGATACTTCCTATAGTCTATATAGTATTCATTCCCTCTTGGATACCTGATAGCTATTGGCATATCAAGCCTCTGAGAGAACTTTATCATATCTATCATCTCCTTTGTATCAGCTGGTGCCATTACACAAATATTGGGCACCAAGTTGAGGTAGGATAGGTCGAATTCACCGTGGTGGGTCTCCCCATCATTGCCCACTAGCCCTGCCCTATCTATAAGGAAGGTAACTGGCTTTTTAGTGATACATACGTCATGTATCAGCTGGTCATAGGCCCTCTGCAAGAATGTAGAATAAACTGCAAAATACGGCTTCATGCCTGATTTTGCAAGTCCAGCAGCAAAGGTGACTGCGTGTTGTTCAGCTATACCAACATCAAAATACCTGTTTGGGTGGACTTTCTCATAGAAATTAAGGCCTGTGCCTGTAGGCATAGCAGCTGTTATGGCTACTATATTTTCATTGTAGTTGGCCATCTCAGTAAGAGTCATACCAACAACCTTTGATATTGAATTTTTACCAGAAGATTGTACTCCAATCTTATAATCAAAACTGCTCACACCATGGTAACTCTCAGGTTTTTGCTCTGCATACCTATAACCCTTGCCTTTTACAGTCTTGACATGGATAAATTTAGGTCCATCTATACACTTCATATACTTGAAGGTCTCTATTAATTCACCTAAGTTATGACCATTAATTGGTCCAAAATACTTGATACCCATAGCATCTATAAGGCCACATTCTTGTGGTGATATAGATGTCAGTATAGATTCTGTAAGCTTATTGGCCCTTCTAGATATCTTCTCACCCATTTGGGTCATATTCATTATCTTGTCTATGTTCTCCTTTAGGTTTAAGGTATCGCTCGACCTCATTATCTTGGACATATAGTCGGAAAATGCCCCTGTATTCTTGTCTATAGACATCTCGTTGTCATTGAAGACAACTATCATATTTTTCTTTGTAAAACCTAGGTTGTTCAGGGCTTCAAAGGCCATTCCACCAGTTATTGCCCCATCACCTATTACAGCTATGACTTGGTTGTCCTCGCCCTTGATATCTCTTGCAACTGCCATACCCAAGGCTGCTGATACAGATGTCGAGCTGTGACCAGTATCAAATGCATCATGGTCGCTTTCAGATTCCTTAGGAAATCCCGACATACCAAGATACTGTCTTAGGGAA
Source organism: Peptostreptococcus anaerobius VPI 4330 = DSM 2949 (assembly GCF_000381525.1). Taxonomy (GTDB): domain Bacteria; phylum Bacillota; class Clostridia; order Peptostreptococcales; family Peptostreptococcaceae; genus Peptostreptococcus; species Peptostreptococcus anaerobius. Next base: position 70,147 of record NZ_KB906609.1, on the reverse strand, counting down.
TCAAATCCTCCCTTACGTCCAGTCAATATCTTGTGGACATAGGCCTGGTGCCCCACATCCCACACTATCTTGTCTTTGGGACTATCAAACACCTTGTGTAGGGCCAAAGTAAGCTCTACAACCCCAAGATTAGATGCCAAGTGGCCACCAGTTACAGATATTTTCTTTACTAGAAACTTCCTGATCTCCTTTGATAGTTCTTCAAGTTCTTTGTTATTCAGTTTTTTTATATCTTCAGGTGAGTTAACACCAGATAATATTTCATACATACCATCACCTATTTTCTAATAAGGCGTTAGGAAAAAATCAAGCCTAGTGCAATACCCAACATAGCACCAAAAAACACCTGTTTTTGAGTATGACCTATCAATTCCTTTAATTTTTCCTGTTCTATTGCCTTTTTATTGTGCCAGTCCTCTACCAGCTTGTTAATAATTGTCGCCTGTTTGCCCACAGCCTGTCTAACACCTGAGGCATCATACATTATTATAAATGAAAAAACAGCAGCGATTGCAAACATATCAGAGTTAAAACCGTATTTTACACCTAGCATTGTTGACAGACAAGTCACAAATGAACTATGTGAACTCGGCATACCTCCTGATGTTATAATCCTAGTTAAATCAAATTTTTTTTCTCCAGAAAACACTTTTAAAAACTGGGCCATAAAACAAGCGAAAATACTTGTCCAAAGCATTTTATTCGAAAAAAAGTCCAATAAATAATCCATACTCTTTCCCCCATTATTAAATAAAAAACTTAATTTAGTGTAAGCTAGTTTTGTCTATCCCTAATAAAGTCTGCCAAGGCATTCATAAACTCGGCATCACTATCAAATACCTCCAGAGATATTTTTGCCTCTTCTATCAAATTCTCAACTATTTTTTTTGACTCGCTTATACCTAGCAAACTTGGGTATGTGGACTTGTCATTGTCTAGGTCACTACCTACCCTCTTACCTAGGAGTTTTTCATCACCTTCTATATCTAGTATATCATCTACTATCTGAAAGGCTAACCCTATATTCTCAGCATACTTTGTCAGGCTTTCAAGTCTATCTTCGTCTATACCAGCTAGTATGGCACCTGCTCTCACAGATCCTACAATCATAGCGGCAGTCTTGTTCATATGTATGTAATCAAGTTTGTCCTTGTTTATTTTCTTGTCTTCACTTTCAACATCTACTACCTGACCACCTATCATGCCATATATACCAGCCCCTCTAGAAATCTCATAGGCTGCCCTAAGGCTAAGCTCTGGCCTTGGATGTTTGAAGGTTGCATTTAGCATAGTCTCATAGGCTGTATTGAGTAAGGCATCCCCCGCCAATATAGCCATAGCTTCACCAAATACTATATGGTTTGTAGGTTTGCCACGTCTTAGGTCATCATTGTCTAGTGCTGGCAAATCATCATGTATCAACGAATATGTATGGATCATCTCCATAGCTACACTATATGGAACAAAATCCTCTCCTTGCCCCTGACAAAGCTTGTAGGCCTCCATAAGCAGTATTGGTCTAAGCCTCTTACCTCCAGCCCTTAAACTATAGTTCATAGCCTCAAAAATAGTCTTTTGGTATCCTTCCTCCTTAGGTAAATAGGACTCTATCTTGTCTTCTATATATATACTTCTTTCTTTTAGTTCCTTCTTAAAATCCATTAAAGGTCCACACCTTCTTCCCCTTGCAAGCTGTTAAACTTGGTCACCTTTAGCTCTGCTTCATTAAGTATTTTATTGCAATGCTTATAAAGTTTTATACCCTCTTCATAGAGGTCTAAAGACTGGTCAAGTTTTATATTACCTGCTTCTAATTTACTTAAAATGTCTTCCATCTTAGAAAATGCTTCTTCGTATGAAAGCTCCTCCACTTGCCCAGCTTGTCCGTCACCTCTTTGTACATCACTTGCTAGTGGATCCATATTTATATTTTTATCGTCAGTAGATTTTTCTATCTGCATATCTTCTCCTTTACCTGGCACCTTAAACTGCCATCACTCAGCAATATATCTATATCTTCTCCAAGCTCAACATCTGTGGTCTTTTGCACCAGGCCACCGCTCGATTCAACGACTGAATAGCCCCTGTCCATTACGGAGAATGGGTTTAGGTTACCCATAGACACACCTATAAGGCTCAGCTTGTTCTTGTAGTCAACCATTCTCCTATCTACAGAAGCTGCCATCCTCTCCTGGATCCTGTCAAGCCTTACATAACTCATATCAATCATGTCCTTTTGAACTATTGTATGAGTCTTTTCTATGCTTCTTGACACTTTCTGCCTTTCAATTTCTATCTTGTTAGAAACAGCCCTTGACATACGCTTGACCAATATATCTTGACTTGCTAACAAGTCCTTTAGGTCTGGTGTGGCAAGTTCAGCCGCAGAAGATGGAGTCGGTGCCCTGAGGTCAGCAACAAAATCGCATATTGTATAGTCAGTCTCATGGCCAACAGCAGATATAATAGGTATCTTTGAATCGAATATCTTCCTAGCAAGAGCCTCGCTATTAAAGGACCATAACTCCTCCAAAGATCCACCACCCCTACCAATAATGATAGTATCTATATCATCTCTTCTATTGAAAAAGTCCAGGGCCCTTATCAAAGACTCTTCAGACCTCTCACCTTGTACCAAGACCGGAAATAGCTTGATTTCAACTCTAGGATACCTTCTCGAGACGACATTTATGATATCTCTTATAACAGCCCCTGTAGGCGATGTTATAACACCTATGACCTTTGGAAACCTAGGTATCTTTTTCTTGTGCATAGGACTGAATAGGCCTTCCTTTTCCAGTCTCTCCTTCATCTGTAGGTACTGGTAGTAAAGATTACCCATGCCCTCAACCTCTACACTATTGATATATAGTTGGTAGGCACCGTCTCTTTCATAGACCCTTACACTTCCCGATGCTATAATCTTAGTTCCGTCCTTGATCACCATATCTTGGGCAAAGTTACGCCTTAAGATGATACAGTTGACCTTTGAATCCTTGTCCTTTAAAGACAGGTATACATTACCTGATGAGTGTATTTTAAAGTTTGAAACCTCTCCCTTTACCATGACATTGCCAAGTATAGGTTCGTCCGCTATCAACTTCTTAATATATGAATTTAACTCTGATACTTCCAATGGTCTTAGCTTCATAATACACTCCTTTTTGCATAGTACACTAATTTATATTATAGAACAATTCTGCTGACAGGTCAACGTATTAGGTCTCATACTTGCCCCTTTTCAAAATAACAATTGTATGACAATATAAGAGAAAATTAAGTTTTTGTGGACTTTTTATTACAACTATCTCCCAATTATTATACTGCTCTTAATATATATATCCATCCTCTTCCTAAAATCAAGCAAATAGTAGTAAGGTTGTTAAATTTAAGGTATAATATAAATTGAGAATATAGAAAACGGAAAATATTCCTTAATGATATATCCGATAAAAATATAAACAATGGTTCAGATATTACAAAAGACTCTAGGTCTCCCTTGTAATACGATGCAAATAAAAAAAGGAGAATAATATGAATAAAATCAAAATAATGTTTGTATGTCACGGTAATATATGTAGGTCTACTATGGCTGAGGCCTTATTTCGCCATATGGTCAAGGAGGAAGGGCTGTCTGACAGGATCTTTATAGATTCAGCTGCAACATCATATGAATCTATCGGTGAACCTGTATACTATGCTACTAGGGACAAGCTGGCTGAGTTTGGAATATCTACTGAGGGTATCTACTCAACTAAACTTAAGAAGTCCGACTTTGAGGAATTTGACTATATATTCACTATGGACCAAAACAATATGAACTATATAGTTGATGAATTCGGTAGCTATGACCCAGAAAAGGTAATCAAGTTTATGGATTTGACAGATCATCCAAGGGATATAGCTGACCCTTGGTATACAGGTAACTTTGATGATACCTATGATGATATCCATGAATGTTGCAACATATTGATGGAAAAAATCAAAAGAGAATTGTAGGATAAATAAGAAAAAATCTACCTGGGATTTGTCTTTTGGTAGGCAATCCTAGGTGTACCATCATCTACATAGATTGTACCACATCTCTCAAAACCTGCTTTTTCTATTAGATTAATCATAATCTTATTATCCTTATGGGTGTCTATTCTTATATTATCACATTTACTACTACAATACTCTATGCACTTATTGAATACTCCCTTGACCTTACCATTTGAGGCTATCCTGTGTATAGTCCCATATTTTGCTTCATTAGGCCATCTTCCGTCTTCAATCACCTTGTAGGTAGGGTCTTCTCCAACTATAAATACAAAGACTCCACACACCTTTTCATTTTCCATTATCACATAGGAGTTGCCACTGCTTATATCTTCTACTATCCTTTTCTTGCTGGGCCTATTATCTCCCCACTGGTGAGGATTTGAGTTGGTCTTCATAAATTCTCTTGCATAAGAATAAATATCCATTATACTCGATAGGTCTGCCATTGTAGCTTTTGTAATCATAGATTATCCCCCTCATATTTTTAATATTAAACATTATTATATCATAATGTAAAACAAATAAAAAGTCCCCTCAAATACAATGATTTAAGGGGACAAAATTATTAACTTATGTCAAGGCATACACTCTTAAAGACTATACTCTCTCAACCTTCATACCTGTTTCGTGGTCATTTAGGTTCTGGTTTTCTAGGTCTGCATCTTCAACCCTAGATATAGCTACTGAAAGTGTCTCAGACTTGATATAGTCCTCAAAGTCTGCTACTGCTCCTGCAACCTCGTCATCTCCATTAAAGTAGATATTGATATTGTCAAGAACTTCAAATCCACTTGCCTTTCTCATCTGCTGTACCTTAGAGATAAACTCTCTTGCAAGACCTTCCTTTACTAGGTCATCTGTAAGAGTTGTATCAAGGATAGCGAATAGGTTGTTTTCCATAGCTACGTTAAAGCCTGGCTTAGACTCTATATTAACTAGGACTTCTTCCTTAGTAAATTCAAAATCTGCTCCTGCAACTTCAACTGTCATTGACTCACCTGCTTCAAGCTTGGCTACTACTTCATGGGCCTCTAGACCTCTTAATACCTTACCAAATTCGTTTACATTCTTTCCTAGCTTTGGTCCAAGTACCTTGAAGTTTGGCTTTAGATTGAAGTTCATGTATACTCCTAGGTCCTGTACAAAGTGAACCTTCTTAACGTTTAGTTCTTCCTTGATTAACTCAACTAGGTCTCCTAGTAGCTCTTCAAACTTACCATCTATCAATACTTCAGCTATTGGCTGTCTTACCTTGATCTTAGAGTTTTCTCTAGCTGCTCTACCAAGTGTTACTAGGTCTCTAGATAGGTCCATCTTCTTTTCAAGGTCAAGGTCTATAAGGTCCTTATTTGCTCTTGGGTAATCAGCACAGTGTACTGAGTATTCTCCAGTCAAGTTCCTATACATTTCTTCTGATAGGTATGGTGCAAATGGAGCTATCAACTTACAGAATTCTGTTAGGACTTCGTATGTTGTATTGTATACTGACTTCTTGTCCTGAGTAAGTTCTGTTCCCCAGAATCTTCTTCTTGACCTTCTGATGTACCAGTTAGATAGGTCATCATTTAGGAATTCAGTCATTCTTCTTATAGTCTTGTTGACTTCAAATATTTCAAGGTTTTCTTCTACTTCTGCCTTTAGGTTGTTGAACTTAGATAGGATCCATCTGTCTAGTTCTGGTCTATCCTTGTAGTCTACAAAGAAGTCGTTTGGATGGATGCCATCTGTGTTGGCATATAGTGTAAAGAATGTGTATGTGTTCTTTAGGGTACCAACAAACTTAGATACTATTTCCTTTAGGCCGTCTTCGTCAAACCTGATTGGTGTCCATGGTGGTGATACGTATAGTAGGTACCATCTTAGGGCATCTACACCGTACTTGTCAAACATTTCAAATGGGTTGATTGTGTTACCCTTTGACTTGGACATCTTCTTACCGTTCTTGTCTAGGACTAGGTCAGTTACTAGGACGTTCTTATATGGAGCCTTGCCTGTTACGAATGTAGATACAGCAAGTAATGAGTAGAACCATCCTCTAGTCTGGTCTATACCCTCACAGATATAGTCAGCTGGGAATAACTGGTCAAAGTCTTCCTTGTGCTCAAACGGATAATGCCACTGAGCGAAAGGCATTGCTCCTGAGTCAAACCAACAGTCTATAACTTCTGGAACCCTAGTCATTGGCTTGCCACAATCTGGGCACTTAAGGTGTACTTCATCTATGTAAGGTCTGTGTAGTTCTATTGTTTCTGGATCAACATCTTCAATAGCTAATTCAGCTAGTTCCTGTCTAGATCCTACTGTAGTCTTGCAACCACAGTCTTCACACTTCCATACTGGCAGTGGAGTTCCCCAATATCTAGTTCTTGATATAGCCCAGTCCTTTAGTTCTTCTAGCCAGTTACCAAATCTTCCCTGACCGACGAATTCTGGATACCAGTTTACACCGTTGTTATTTTCTATTAGCTTGTCTTTTAACTTAGTCATTTCTATATACCAGCCTGGGTTGGCATAGTATACAAGAGGTGTACCACATCTCCAGCAGTGTGGATAGTTGTGTTCTACCTTTATCTTAGAGAATAGTTTGTTCTCTGCTGCAAGCCACTTTATGATTTCAACATCTAGGCCTTCTTCCATTACAAACTTACCTTCCCAAGGAGTTGTAGTGAACTTACCTTCTGAGTCAACAGGCTGTACAAATGGAAGTGAGTATTTTCTACCCATATTGTAGTCGTCTTCACCAAAGGCTGGTGCTGAGTGTACTATACCAGTACCATCAGTTGTAGTTACATATTCGCCACAAGTAACGAAAAACGCCTTTTCTTCTACATTTACGAACGGCATCAACTGTTCGTATTCCTGGTATTCTAGGTCTTTACCCTTTAGAGTTTCAAGAACAGTGTATTCCTTATCTCCTAGATGCTTGTCAAGTAGGTCTTTTGCAAGATAGTATACTTCATCTTCAACCTGAACTTTTACATAGTCTACTTCTGCATTAACAGTAAGGGCTACGTTTGATGGTAGAGTCCAAGGAGTTGTTGTCCAAGCTAGGAAGTACTCGTTTTCTGTACCCTTCTTCTTAAACTTGGCAACAAGTGTGTTTGACTTGATTTCCTTGTATCCCTGGGCAACTTCGTGTGATGCAAGACCTGTTCCACATCTAGGACAGTATGGTAGGATCTTGTGACCCTCGTATAGTAGTCCTTCCTTGTTGAACTTGTCTAGTATCCACCAAAGTGTTTCTATATAATTGTTGTCTAGAGTGATGTATGGGTCATCTAGGTCAACTGAATATGCCATTCTCTCTGTCATCTTTCTCCATTCTCTTTCGTAAGAGAATACAGAGTCTCTACACTTCTGACAGAAATCTTCTACACCGTAATCTTCTATAGCCTTCTTATCTGATAGGCCTAACTGCTTTTCTACCTGTAGCTCAACTGGTAGACCGTGAGTATCCCAACCAGCCTTTCTAGGAACCTTGTAGCCACTCATTGTTTTGTAACGACATACCCAGTCCTTTAATGTTCTAGATATAACGTGGTGGATACCAGGGTTACCATTGGCTGTTGGTGGTCCTTCAAAAAATACATATGTTGGATCATTTTTACCCTTTTCTAGTACCTTGTCAAGTATCCTGTCTTCTGTCCATCTTTTAAGAGTTACTTCTTCTGCCTCTGCAACAGTGCAGTCAAGTAATGGTTCAAAAACACTCTTCTTTTCCATAGTCTTCCTCCTTATATTTTAATACTCTTAATTTCTTTTTTGGTGTAACGAGTAATAGTATAATTGCAAATAAAAAACTCGTCCTATGCATATGCAAGGGACGAGAAAATCGCGTTACCACCCAAGTTCCCAGGAAAATCCTGGACTCTCAATTAGTCTATATCGTGACTAGACGGTCGACCTAGTAATGGATATACTCCATTTTCAGCCTTCTGCTCAGAAGTGATTTTCAAACTAGACATCATTTATCGGCTCCCACCATACCCGACTCGCTAAAAACTATTCTAGTCCTACTGTCTTCATCAATGCATTATGTTCTTCAATTACTATGTTAATCATTATATTGCACTTCATAAAAAAGGTCAATACTTTTTTTGCAGAAAATAAAATAAATTTTCAGAAAATTACTTTATATTAAATATATCTTCAGGTGATCCTGTTTCTTTTAGGTCTTCTGCTGTGACTATCTCTTCATCTATTGCTGCCATAGATATAGTCTTGTCTTCTTCTTCCTGTACATCCTCTAAAACAGACATTCTCATTGTGCCTGAATTTTCATATGCAACTGGAGAATTTACCTGATTAAAGTTTTCTCTATCTGTTTCAACATCATTAAATATATCATCAACATTCTTCATTTCATCTTCTAAAAGTGATTTGAACTTGTTTCTGAATACCTTAAATTCCTTTACTAGTGATTCGTATTCATTTCTTATCTCTACAACCTTGTTGTTGGCCTTGTCTATCATCTGCTTAGACTGTAATTCAGCTTCCTGAACTATCACTCTAGCTTTTTTGTTAGCGGCATTTGTAGTATCTTCTGCAGCTGACTGGGCTGTTATAAGAGTCTCTTTTAGAGTTTCCTCAATGCTTGAATACTTACCAACCTGGTCCTTATACATAGATAGCTTTTCCTTTAAAGCTTCATTTTCTTTTAGAGTCGCTTCAAAATCATCTCTGAGCTCATCTAAAAATATATCAACTTCAGCTTCATTATAGCCCCTAAATCCCTTTTTAAATTCTTTTGATTCTATTATTTCTGGTGTAATCATTAGTCCCACTCCCTATCTTTATAAAATATACACATAAGATAGACACATAGATCCATTTATGTCTTCTTATCTATACACTGTATAGAATTATTTAAATATCTTTATCTTTAGCCTGGTTTTACCTTTTTTGCTGACACCACCAATCTCGTCCAAGATAAACTTTCCACATTTTCTGACGGAAATAACCGATTTTTCTTCGACTTGTTTAGATGGATTGTCTATTTTTTCATAATCGACACTTACATACTCAGCACCTATAAACTTAGATGCATCCTGCCTAGATAAGTTAAATACTCCTGCAATAATACCATCAAGCCTTAATGATGCCACACTGATATTCTTTATATCGAATTCATCTTCTACAGGAATAATATCACTAATCCCTATCTCTTTTACAGTGACCCTATTCCTAGCAACCCTCTCAAGATTATATAGAACATAGTCCCCCATATCGGAACTAACTATTATCTGGCAATAATCTTCATGTACTAGGATGTCTCCCAACTTTTCTCTTTTGATTCCTAGCCCCAAAATTGACCCTAGGTAATCCCTATGAGACACAGACTTGAATTTGAAGTTGCCGCTAACCTGAAAACACCTGATACTTGATTCTTCACTCAAGTCACAATAGTATTGGGATATCAGCATCACAGACCTTATAGCCCCATCATAACCACCTTCTAACTTGTACTTCAAGTCCGGCTCAGTATTCAATATAGCAACAGCGTTTTTAACTTCATATGGATTTAAAAACTCTGTTGTCCTTATTGAATGCGACTTCAAAACGCTATTACATGAGTCGATTACTCTATACATTTTTACCTTTAGTTCTTCATCCTTTATATGATTTGTAAGCTTTAGCTTGTCCATATTAGCACCTACAAGAACATATATATCATTCTTTTTATAAATCCAAGTAACAATATAGCAACTAATGGTGTAAAATCAATAGTTCCTGTATTAAACCTAGAAATAACCCTCCTAATAGGTTCTTCAACTGGAGATGTTATATCTTCTAAAAATCCATACAACTTGTATCCTATCGAACCCGGAAACCAAGAGAGTAAAGCCTTGATGATAATAGCCCAAGAAATGAACTCCATAAGGTAAACTAAAGCTATCTTAATTGTTTCCATATCTTACTCCTACTTATTCTGCCAAGGGAAAATTGCCTTGCTCTCTAATTCTTTCTTTATGCTAGCATCAACATCTACATTCTTTGGCGCTAGTATAAATATAGACTTTGATACTCTCTGTATACTTCCGTCAAGCACATACACAGCCCCATTCATAAAGTCAAAAATAGACTTTTTAATTGACTGCTGAGTCATACTTTCTAAATTAACTATTACTGTCTTTCTAAGCTTTAGGTGGTCTGCTATAAGTGCAGCATCATCGTATACCTTAGGTTCAACAATAACTACCTTCATCTGGTTATGGCTGTATTCAGGTACCCTGTTTGCTCCTATACCTGTACTATAAGGAAAGTCCTGTTCACTGCCATCTTCGAATTCTTCTTCAGATTCATCATATTCATCATATCCATCTTCATACTCTTCATATGCATCGTATTCTTCTTCTGAATTATCCTCGTCTATTACCATCCAGTTTCTCAACTTCCCCATTCTATCCTTTAAGCCTGCCATAATATACCTCCTGTAACATCTATTCAACATTTTATTTAGATTCTTATTTTTATTTTCTTCTTAAATTTAAAGTTTATATTTACTTGCTGTAATCTCTTTTACCAAATATGCTAGTTCCCACTCTTACTATTGTAGAACCTTCTTCAATCGCAATCTTGTAGTCACCACTCATTCCCATTGATAACTCTTTCATCTTCACATTATCCAATCCTAAACGATCTATGCTTTGAGATAGGTCTCTTAGCCCCCTAAAACAAGCTCTGACACCTTTTTCATCCGCATCAGCTGCTGCCATTGTCATCATACCAACTATCCTAATCCTTGGACAATTGCTGGAGCAGTACCTTACAAAGTCTTCAACATCACTAGGTCTTAGGCCATGCTTTGATTCCTCGCCTGACATATTGACCTGTACAAGACATTTTATATCCCTATCTATCTTGTCAGCCCTGAGATTTATCTCATCAGCCAACCTTACCCTATCAAGAGAATGTATAAGTTCAACCTTGTCAATGATATATTTAACCTTGTTGGTCTGGAGTGACCCTATTTGATGCCACTTCACCCTATCCTTGATAATATCGTATTTTCTCGCTAGTTCCTGGGGTTTGTTCTCCCCAACTTCTTCGACACCCAATTCTATAGCAGATTCAACTACATCAACATCAACTGTCTTAGTTACACCTAGCAGTAATATGGATTTTGGATCCCTATTAGATGAGAGCGCAACTTGATTAATAGAGGCTCTTACTCTTTCTAAATTGTCTTTTAAACTATCCATCAGTCCACCCTCCTTTAGTCTCATATGAAAATGAGCAAAATATTACATATAGTATATTATATCAAAAAGTCTAGGTCTTGTACCGTTTAAATTGAAATTTGTTATTATAATTTAAAAATTGTTTCGTTTTCGTGCTTCTTTGACCTAGTCATCAGGTCAGTAACACCACTTTTAGGGTCGATTTCACCCTTTATGACCTTATATATGCATTCTGTGATCGGCATCTCTATGTCCAATTCCTTGGCTTTTTTGTAGATGGCTTCAGTAGCAACTATACCTTCTACCACCATCTGGATTTTTTCCTGAGTCTCTTCAAGACTATAGCCTTGACCTATCAAGATACCAGCCCTCCTATTTCTAGAGTGCATAGATGTACAGGTAACTATAAGGTCTCCTATACCAGATAGACCAGAAAAAGTTGATAAGTCCGCTCCAAGACTAACTCCGAACCTAGATATTTCAGTAAGGCCCCTAGTCATCATGGCAGCCTTTGAATTGTCACCAAAATCAAGACCATCAAGGATACCAGCCCCAAAAGCTATGATATTCTTTGATGCTCCTGCAAGCTCAACCCCTATTAGGTCTGAGTTGGTATATATTCTTATAAACTTATTCATAAAATAGTCTTGAACCTTTTGAGATATGTTTATATCTTTAGATGCAGCTACAAGTGCTGTAGGTATATTTCTAGCAACCTCTTCAGCATGAGATGGACCAGAAAGCATACAGTACTTAGCCCCCGGTATTGTCTCTTCAACTATTTGAGATATCCTCATACCGCTTGTATGCTCAATACCCTTGGCTACATTAACAATAATCTGTTCAGGATTTACAATATCTTTTATAGACATACATAGCCTTCTCACCTCTTGTGATGGAACGGCAAGAACAATCATCTCTGAATCCTTTATAGCTATTTCTATATCAGAACTTGCTTTAATAGTTTCAGATAAAACGACCTCAGGCAAATATTTAGAATTAGTGTGCCTATCATTTATTTCGTCAGCCTGGTCCTTTCTCCTAGCCCATAGAAGGGTTTCGTAACCATTGCTATCCAGAACCATGGCTAGGGCACAACCCCAACTTCCTGCACCTAATATACATACTTTACTCATAATTACCTCCTTTTCTAGGACTTTTTCCTATCTCTAATGTAAAAGGTTGTAAATATCTCTTAATATATAAAAATATCTACAACCCTAAATTATTTTCCTAATCTATCATTTATTTTCTTGAGAGTTTTAATTTATTTTCTTCTCCCCTAATCAGCCTTTTTATATTCTCCCTATGCCTATATATTACCAAAATAAAGAATAGTATACAGAACCATACACCCAATAGGTCTGCCCTAATATACATCAGTATTGGAAATAATAGGACTCCAAATATAGAGCCCACTGATACATACCTAGTAATCGAAACTAGTATTATAAAAAACAGCATCGCAAACAGTGTTGATAGGGGTGAGATAGCAAGCATAGCTCCATAAGTAGTAGCAACACCCTTACCACCTCTAAATTTTAGAAATACTGGCCAACAATGACCTATCACCACACTAAGAGCTGCCAAATACCTACATAAATCAATGTCTACCCTAAAGTAGCCAGCAATAAAGTAGGCAATTAATACAGCTATAGTCCCCTTGAAATAGTCACCCAAAAAAGTCAGGAGCCCTGCCTTAAAACCAAATACCCTAAGAGCATTTGTAGTGCCTGGATTTTTTGATCCCTTGGTTCTTATATCACTGTCAAATACATACTTGCTAATAATATATGAACTTGATATATTACCTAGCAAATAAGACAAAATAACAATTAAAATATATACTAGCATTGTAAATTCCCCCAACTATCTTCTTTTTTGTTTATAATCAATTCTAATTGAAGTACCCTCATATCCAAAGTTTTCTCTCATCCTATTCTCAATATATCTTGTGTATGAGAAGTGAGTAAGCTCCTTGTCATTTATAAATAGGGTAAATGTAGGCGGTTTTACTCCTGTCTGAGTACCGTAGTATATCTTTAGCCTTCTACCCTTGTCAGACGGTGGCTGGTTAAGCATAACAGCCTCTGCTATTACCTGGTTAAGAACTGATGTAGATACCCTCTTATTCTGCTCGGATGATACATATACAACAGTCTCTAGTATTTTTGCTATTCTCTGGTTAGTTACAGCTGAAACAAATACTATAGGTGCATAGGACATGAATGGGAACTTCTCCCTAATACTCATCTTGTAATTACCCATAGTCTTGTTGTCCTTTTCTACTAGGTCCCACTTGTTGACTACGAATATACATGCCTTCCCTTCATCATGGGCAATACCGGCTATCTTGGTATCCTGTTCAGTAACACCCTCAGTTGCATCTATTACTATAAGTACTACATCAGCCCTATCTACAGCTGACATAGACCTGATTACAGAGAACCTCTCTACATTTTCATATACCTTTGAACGTCTCCTGATACCTGCAGTATCTATTAGGAGGAACTTGTTGTCTCCCTGCTCAAAGTATGTGTCTATGGCATCTCTTGTAGTTCCTGCTATTGGAGATACTATTACCCTCTCCTCACCTAGGATATTATTTAAAATTGAAGATTTACCTGCATTTGGCTTACCAGTTATGGCTACCTTTATCACATCTTCATCGTATTCAGTATTTAAACCATCTGGAAAATTCTTTACGATTTCATCTAGTAAGTCACCAAGACCTATTGCATTGGCTCCTGATACAGCAAATGGCATATCAAGTCCAAGCTCGTAAAAGTCATATACATTGTCCCACTGGCTCTTAGAGTCAATCTTGTTGACAACTAGTAATACTGGCTTGTTAGTCTTTCTAAGTATGTCTGCAACCTCCCTGTCAGCAGCAGTAAGACCGCCCTTACCATCTACTACAAATAGGATTACATGGGCCATATCGACTGCTAGCATAGCCTGGTTTCTCATCTGAGATATGATTATATCATCGGATTCAGGTTCTATACCACCAGTGTCTATTATTGTAAAGTACTTGTTTAACCACTCTACTTCACCAAATATTCTATCTCTTGTGACACCTGGAGTGTCCTCTACTATCGATATCTTCGTTCCTGTCAATTTATTGAATAAGGTAGACTTACCAACATTAGGTCTACCAACTATTGCTACTATCGGTCTATTATCCATATTTTCACTTCCTTTTCTTATATAAATATACGCTCTTTACCACAATATACTATTATACATTATATTCAATCAAATATGTTAAAATTAGCCATATTTAACAAAAATTTTGTCTTGACTTATTCTTCCTCTTGTCTTTTTCTTATTTTTACAAGGTCAAACTCTATCGTAAATTTGGTGCCTAATCCCAGCTCAGACTCTACAAAAATCTTTGCATCCAATGACCTGACTATATGCTTGACTATAGCCAGTCCTAGCCCAGTACCCTCAATATTTTGAGACCTAGACCTAGACACCCTATAAAACCTTTCAAAGATCCTATCTATGTCATCCTTGTCTATACCTATCCCATTGTCCTCTATTTCAAGCACAAGCCTTGTAGCATCTTGCCTATACTTTATTTCTACCTTGCCGCCCTTTTGATTGTACTTGATTCCATTGGTCACTAGGTTTATCAAGAGGTCCTTGAAGTACTCCTTTTGAGTATAGATTAGGTCGTCTATATTTGAGTAGTCAAAATTAACTGATACTGAGTAACGCTCAGCCTTTTCATTTAATAGGTCGCCGACATACTCACTGACTTCCCTAATAGAAAACTCTTCTTTAGTAAGCTCTACTTGACCCTCTATTGACGATATCAAGAGTATATCATTTATCAATATTGTAAGCCTCCTAGACTCATTCTCTATAATATCTAAAAATCTTTTTCTAACCTCTGGGCTGATATCCTCATCCTTACTCTTTAATGTCTCAACAAATCCCTGTATGGAAGTAAGAGGGGTCTTTAATTCATGACTCACATTGGCTGCAAAGTCTCGTCTTACATTTTCAAGCTTCCTCATCTCAGTCACATCTTCAATATTTACAACAGTAGATATGCTCAGGTTGTCTATATCCTGCATTCTGACTGGATCTATCTTGACCCTATATATCCTGTTTCCTTCAACCTTTAACTCCTTGGTTATAGAGTAGTTTATACCTATATTATACACCAAAAAGTCCTTTAGTCCCCCATCTCGTATAACGTCGATTACATATTCACCCTCTACAATAGCTTGTGAATCACAACCTAAGAGTAATTTTGCTTCTTTGTTTGCAAGATATATCTTCTTGTTTATGTCCACGACAAGTATTCCGTTTGTAACAGACTTGATGATAGCATCCAACTGGTCATTCTTACTCTGAACCTCATTGAAATACCTATCTATCATCTTTGCCATCCTATTTAGGTTCTTTGCCAGCCTATTGGTGTACCTAGATTTTGGTATATCCATCCTAGCCTTAAAATCCTTGTTCCTAACCCTATTTGTAAACTTCATCATGGTCTTTGTAAACATCCTAACCTCCATGAAATTCTTGTACATAAATAATATTGCAGTCCAAGAAGCCACTAAAAGGATAGCTATCAAGTATAGTGTTGTTTTCATTTTTTCCCTTTCACTTCAATAAAAATAGGATAATAAATCTAGTTTACTACCCCATAAAAACTTATTTTATTTTGTAGCCAAGCCCACGGATAGTGTCGATAAAATTTTCATCTTCTCCTAGTTTTTTTCTAAGATAACGAATATGGACATCCACAGTTCTAGTCTCTCCAAAATAGTCATAGCCCCATATCTTTTCAAGAATATGTTCTCTGGATATTACCCTACCCTTGTTCTCAAGTAGTAGCTTGAGTATACCATATTCCTTGACAGTTAGGTCTATCAACCTGTCTCTCAAATATACCTCATGCCTATCAAGTTCCAAGATCAAATCTCCAGCTTTTAACTTGTTTGAACCTAGCTTGTTGGTTTTGTTGTTAGAATCTTGCTTATTGTACCTCTTTAGGATATTCTTGACCCTAGCAGACAACTCCTTGATACTAAAGGGCTTGGTCACATAGTCATCCGCCCCTATGGTAAGCCCCTCTAATTTGTCTTCTTCCATGTTCTTGGCAGTCAACATTATAACTGCTATGTCGTCATAGTCTTCATCGCTTCTAATAATATTCAAAAGCTCTATACCACTCATCTTGGGCAACATCCAGTCTAGTAAAACTAGGTCGGGCTTGTCTTGCTTGATTATATCTAGACCGTCAAGACTTGACATAGTGGTTATAACTTCATATCCCTCCAGGCTAAGGTTAAAGTCTAGAAGTTCTAATATATGTTCTTCATCATCTATTATTAATATTCTATCCAAATTTCCCCTCCTAGCATTAAAGTATCTCTATAATTGTACCTATTCTCTTGTCTGTTTTGTTATGAGCTCTATATGAATAAAATAGGTCTGAATTTTCTACAGTACATATATTCAGCTTGTTTATATTTTCTGATTTGACTCCCAAAGCAAGCATTAAAAGTTCGTTAATCCTACCAAGATCTAGATGGTAACTAAAACCTATCTTGTCATATGCAGTCTGCCAATCAGACATAGATATAGACTTTTCTTTCATAAACTCTTCAAACTTGTAGTATAGGTCATCCCCTACCTCAAAATTGCCTAGTCCTATAAAGGGACCTATATAGGCATGTAGGTCGCCCGGTTCAGTATTGTATTCTTTTTCCATCATCGAAATTGACTCTTCAACTATGGAGCCATAAGTACCCCTCCATCCAGCATGAATAGCCGCTACAGCCTTGTTAATAGGGTCTATCAATACTACAGGAACACAATCGGCCGTATATATTATAAGACCAGTATCTTCAATATTGCTAGTCATAGCATCTGCATCTTTGATATAAGTTCTAGTGCTTTCGTCAATTTTTCTGACAAGGTTTGAATGTATCTGATGGTTAGATACTATCCTAGAATTGTTTATACCGACCTGGTCAGCCAGTTGACCTATGTCATCTGAAGACTTGGCATCTATTGATGAAAGTGTATAGGTCAACCTAAAATTATTATTCTTTAGGACTATGCAGTTATCACAAATGTCTATATCACTTAATAAGGCTTCTTCTAATTTATTGTTTGAGAAGAGCCTCTTAACTTTATCGACATCAATCACTTTTTTATTCGTCTTCTCCACCAAACCTATCTCCTCTTTCCTTAAGGATATTTTCTAGCTCATTGACAAAGGTATTTAAGTCCTTAAACTGCCTATATACAGATGCAAACCTAACATAGGCTACCTCATCGACTTCTTTTAGCCTCTCCATCACCATTTCTCCTATCTTCTGTGACTCTATCTCATCAAGAAACATCTTATTTATTTCAGTCTCAATTGAATCCACTAGGTTCTCTATTGTGGCAACGGATACAGGTCTTTTTTCACATGACCTAATTAATCCAAATTTTATCTTATCTCTATCGAATGACTCTCTTCTGCCATCCTTTTTGATCACCATAACAGGTATCATTTCAATTTTTTCATATGTTGTAAATCTTTTCTTGCATTTTTCACATTCACGACGACGTCTTATAGAACCGCTGTCTATGTGCCTTGAGTCTAGCACTTTAGACTCTTTATGTTCACAATAAGGACAAAGCATATTTTCTCCCTTCTGGATACTAGTGATTTTTAACTAGTCCCTCAAAAATACAAAGTATCTGCACCCTCAATTATAAGTTATATTTATAAGGGGTCGTTTTTATAAAAATAGGCTCAACTATAAGCTGAGCCTTTATTCTTAGATATTATTTATTATTTTTTTCTTCTTAAAAATGTAGGTATCACCATATCATCATCACCAGCAGTTACAGGCTCATCGAAACTATTTGTAAATGTCTTTTCTGGTGCTGGTGCTGGCTTAGGCTGTTCAGTTGCCCTTGGTATTTCGTTATACTTTGGTGTAACTGGCTGTGCCTGTCTTCTAAGCTGTGGAGATGTAAATAAATCATCAGCATTGTCCTGTAGGCCGGTAGCAACAACTGTAATCACTATTTCATCACCAAAGTCTTCTCTTGTAGCAGCACCGAATATAATCATTGCATCCGGATCGCACTTCTGTCTTATGATATCAGTCGCTTCACTGACTTCAAGTAGACCAAGGTCTTTACCACCTGTAACGTTGATAAGAACTCCCTTAGCTCCATCTATTGTAGTCTCAAGAAGTGGAGACTCAATAGCCTGCTTAGCTGCAGCAATAGCCCTGTCTTCTCCTGAAGCTGTACCCATACCCATATGAGCAAGTCCCTGGTCCTTCATGATGGCTTCAACGTCTGCGAAGTCTAGGTTGATTAGGGCTGCTTCTGAGATTAGTCCTGATATAGACTGGATACCCTGCTTTAATATATCATCTGCCTTTGAAAGGGCATCTGTAATACTTGTTCTCTTTTCTATTATCTGAAGAATCTTGTCATTTGGTATAGTGATTAATGTATCAACATTCTTTCTTAGCTCTGCTATACCTTCTTCAGCCTTGTTCATCCTTACCCTACCTTCAAATGAGAATGGCTTAGTAACTACCGCTACTGTTAAGGCTCCTACACTCTTGGCTATCTGGGCAACTACTGGAGCAGCACCTGTACCTGTACCACCACCCATACCAGCAGTGATAAATACCATGTCTGTTCCTTCTAATTCTTTCTTGATTTCATCTGCAGATTCTTCAGCTGCCTTCTTACCCTTGTCAGGATTAGCACCAGCTCCCAAACCCTTAGTTAATTTTTCACCTATCTGTAATATATGATCAGCCTTAGATGACTCTAGGGCCTGCTTATCTGTATTTACAGCTACATATTCTACTCCTCTAACACCAGAGTTAATCATTACGTTGACAGCATTATTACCGCCGCCACCTACTCCGATAACTTTAATTTTAGCAGCACCAGTCTGCTCTTCAACAAAGTTCAACATTTGTAAACCCCCATTCGCTTATGTATTATGTCTAATTCATTTTAACTTATCAATTTAATAAATAGTATTTCTCCTAAGTAAAAAGTTTTTGACCCTAATCCTTATGAATTTGGGGAATTTAAACTTTTCAGTTGAAATATAAAGACATTCCGTCTATTCTATGATAACCCATTTTAGTATATAAATGCAATATTTTTTTTAAGTTTTTTACTTATTTAAGGCATTTTCTATATGCTTATATATTATTTTTAGTGCATCAGGCTTTCCAAATTCCTTCGAAGCCTTTGACATGGCTGCCAACCTATCACCATCATTTATTAAGGAGAATATAGCCCTGTCAAGTGACTCTGGATTTAGTTCTTTTTCAGTTATGCATATTCCCGCTCCAGCAGCCTCCAAACTCTTGGCATTGTACTCTTGGTGGTTCTCTGCTGTATAAGCCTTTGGTACTATTATAGCTGGTATACCCACTGCTGTTATCTCAGCAAGGGATATGGCGCCTGCACTACCTATAGTAAGGTCAGCTGCAACCAGGTTATTGGCCATATCATCTAGGTATGGTACTATCTTCTGGTCTTGATCTAGGCTTAGGTGTCCATAGTCAGCCATAAATTTGTCATAGTAGGTCCTACCTGTGGCTACCATAAAGGCTATTTTATCCTCTACCATCTTTGGTAGGGCTAACTTTAGGGCGTCATTGATTTCCTCTGAACCCCCACTACCCCCAGACACTAGGACCATCCTCTTGTCTGTATCTATTCCAAGTTTTTTTCTGGCATCTTCTTTTTTGGTAGTCAATATATCATCTCTGACTGGGTTGCCTGTAAGCCTAAGCTTGCCCCTGACTCCCTCAGCAAACCTCTTATGAGAATCCTCGAAACTAGTCATGACAAAATCCACATTTTTAGACAACATCTTATTTGTCATGCCTGGAAAAGAATTCTGCTCATGGATACAAGTCTTGATTCCCATCTTGCTTGCCCTAAGTACAACAGAGCCACTTACATAGCCTCCTGTGCCGATTACCATGTCAGGCTTAAACTTTTTAATTATTCTTTTTGAGTCAGACAGGGATTTTATAAACATTAGGACTCTTTTTACGTTTTCAAAATCTATCTTTCTCTTAAATCCTTTTACTCTTATATATTCAATATCATATCCGTACTTTGGTACTATTTCAGACTCTATGCCTTCTTTAGTACCCACAAAGAGAATCTCTGCGTCCGGATTATTCTCTTTTATTTTATTTGCAATGGCTATGGCTGGATATACATGACCACCAGTTCCACCACCTGATAATATCACTCTCATAAACTCCTCTTTTCATCTTATCCTATAGACCCTTTAAACAAAATTACTTTTCTAGGTCAGCTACTAGGTTTTTGAACTCCCTACCTCTTTCTTCATAGTTGTTGTACATACCCCAGCTAGCACAAGCAGGAGATAGGAGTACTATATCTTTTTCATTGGCAATTTGGGCTGATTTTTCAACTGCTTCTTTTAGGTCATTAACCCTATAAAGGTCGGTAAAACCATGCTTTCTTGCTGTCTCTTCTATCAAATCTCCAGTCTGACCTAGTATAACAACTGACCTTACATAGTCTTTTGCTATCTCAAAGAGTTCGTTAAAGTCACTACCCTTGTCATAACCACCAGCTATTAGGATTATTGGATCCTTGTAAGATTGGACTGCCTTGATAGTTGAGTCTGGATTAGTTCCCTTTGAATCATTGACATATTTTACACCCTTAACAGTGTCCACATACTCCAACCTATGCTCTACAGCCTTGAAGGTCTTTAGGACTTTGACTAGCACTTCTATTTCTACTCCTAGGGCTAGGGTCAAACCAATGGCAGCCATACAGTTTTCTAGGTTGTGGCCACCTGGTAGGCTTAGTTCGTCTGCCTTTAAAAGGGCAATTTCTTCTATTTCATTGTTGACAATTATATTATTATCGTCATCTAGGTAGATTCCTCTTTCAAACTTGTCTTTTCTTGAGAAAAATACAACATCAGCATGACATCCTTCTGCCATTGACCTTGTAGTAAGATCGTCATAGTTCAGTATACAGACAGTATCGTCAATCTGGTTCTCAAATATTCTCGCCTTGGCCATAGCATAGTTTTCCATTGTGTGGTGTCTATTCAAATGGTCCTCTGTAAGATTAAGAACTGTAGATGCTGTAGGAGAAAACATATCTATGCTCTCAAGCTGGAAGGAAGATAGTTCTGTTACAAGGACAGCACCATCTCCAGCCATTTCAACTGCCTCTATAGCTGGATTGCCTATATTACCTACTACATAAGTCTCAACACCCTGGGCCTTAAATATCTCACCTACTAACGAAGTTGTAGTAGTCTTACCATTTGTTCCGGTTATGCCTACAAACCTAATATTCTTTTTAAGTCCTGCTTGGTAGGCAAGCTCTATCTCACTTATAACCTTTTTTCTATTATTTTTAATGGCCATGATATAATCAAGGTCTAGGGGTACTCCCGGAGATACCACTGCCATATCAATATCTTGTACTTCATCAGTATTAGGATTTCGTCCAAGTATAAATCTAACATCACCCATAGACTCTAATTCTTGACATATACCCTTTAAGTCCTCTTCAGACTTTGAGTCATTGACAACTAGGACAGCACCCTGCCTTAGAAGGTACCTTGCTGCAGCTAGACCAGACCTGGCCATACCAACCACAAGTATTTTTTTATTTTCGTACATATAAAACACCTCTATCTATATACATTTTTGGTATAAAAACAATCATTCAAAGTATATTATATCACAAAAAAATATAAATAAGGGAAATTAACATTAATGTAAGCACTAAAATTATCTACTAACTAATCTGTAACAAGCATGCCCATTAGTATATCTACCTAATCAAAGTATGCTTCCTGATCCGGGTGAAAAATCCTAAGCAAAATCAATGTCTGTAGCATCTGATTACGATAGAAGTCTAGAGGCTTGCTGGTCCATAAGCTTTAATTATTATCTCTCTGTTTCAAAAGTCTCTCGTACTCTGCTTCTAATTCTTCTCTTTCTTCTTTTGGAATCTCACTTGCCAAACGATTATTAATGGCAGTTAATCTAAATTCTATAAGAAAATCATTAGAATTTTTATTTTCTTTCAACTTTTCTCTACAATTTTGATACTGAGCTAGATTGCCCGAAAAACTCTCTATCTTTTTGTTCTTAATGATAATAAGTCCATCCGCTATGTTATTTATAAACGAGACATCGTGGGTCACAAACAGTAGCGGTCTATCATATCCTATCAACAAATCTTCTAACGCTTCAATTGCTCTAATATCCAGGAAGTTCGTTGGTTCATCCATAATTAAAAAATTAAAATCAGATGTGACAAGATTTGCTAGTTTTACCTTTGCTCTTTCCCCATCGCTTAGAACATCTACTTTCTTAAATACCTCATCTTCTTTGAATCCTAACCTAGCTAAAATAATTCTAGTCATCGTTTGATCATAGATTGAGCTTTCAAAAACATTTTCTAATACTGTTTTCTTTTCATCAATAATTTCACCCAACTGACTATAATAGCCAATTTTAAGATTAGGATGACACCATACTTCTTTGTCTACAATCATATTTAAAAGAGTTGTTTTTCCTGAACCGTTATCTCCTAATAAAGCTATCTTTTTGTTATTTGAGATTTCAAGATTAGCATTATCGAAAAGAACTTTATCATCAAAGCTTTTACTTAATTTTTCAGATCTTACTAGTACTTTGGAAAATATTTTATCCTTTTCATCAATAGTTAATTTAATTTCAGCTTCTTCTTTTGGCTTTTCTTTAACTTCAAGCTGATCTATTCTTGATTTAACAGATCTAACTTGCTTATCTAGTTTTTTCTTATTGCCTTGTCCACCCATTTTATGGAGTCTAGCTTCTGAATTCCCCATTCTTTTGGGAGTTGTTCTCACTTTTGACGATTGAACTTTTATGTCATTTGCTATTCCTGTCAATCTTTTCTTTTCATTAACATAGCCTTCGTATTCTTTCTGAGCGAATTTCTTCCTCTTAACTCTTTCATCCAGGTAGAAAGAATAGTCACCATTAAATACTTCTAGTTCTCCATGTGATAATTCAAAAATCTTATCACATGTTTGGTTTATAAAATCACGGTCGTGAGAAATAAGAATATAACCTTTATCTCTATTTCTTAGACTTTCTGCTAACTTTTTCTTCTGTTTAATATCCAAATGAGATGTTGGTTCATCAATCAATAAAAAACTATGTTCATTCGATAAGAGTTTCGCTAGCTTCAGTCTTTGGTATTCACCAGGACTAAATTTTTCCTCTTTATTAAGTTTAGCTTTAACATAGTTATCATGTGAAAATTTTTCTTCTTCATAGTCATTTAAAAGATGGGCTATTTTAATTTGTACATCAATTTTCTCACTGTAGTCTCCATCTTGGCCTATTAGAATTTTAAAGAAACTTGTTTTACCAGCTCCATTATCACCGATTAAACCAATTTTATTGTCTTCTCCAATGGTTAAATTTTTTATTTCAAATAACGTTCTTGTGTTAATTTCTTTTTTTAGATTATCTATATATATCATAAATCCTCCTTATTTTTTGAGAGGACTTAACCTCTCGTATTATTCAAAATAAAATTTATTAATTTTCATCTGTATATACCTCCAAATTCTTTGAAACTTATATCCTTATTTTATCAAACACTTTCATAATTTTAAAATATTATTCATTATTTAGTGAATAAAATCATTCATAATTTTTGTGTTTTAATATGATTTTGTTCCATAAATACTCTATCTATTCAGGTGAATTACTAATACTACAAACTGGGAGTCAATGATTTATTTTTACCCAAAATATGGCATAACTGATTGAAACATAAAAGCAATTACAATTGATAATCCTAAAACAAGAGCAAATTCTTTTGGCTTCCTATATAAGATAATTATACCTAGTATCCATGTGATCACTTCCATAAGGCTATACATATAAAAACCTTGTGATGGGCTAAGGCTAAAAGCCTGAGATAATAATATCCCAATAATGATGCTCGAAATGAAAATTGCAATAGGTCCTTTTCCTTTTGCATACCAACATATGTATGCCATAAAAAATGATCCAAATGACATTACTGTCCATATCATCATATAAGTTCTTGGCAGGAATCCCAAAACAAAATTACTAAACAAATAATAGCCTGACAACATACTTATATAGAACGAAAATGTATTAATTGAAGCTCTTAAAGGTGATTTCGAATAAACAGAAATTATCGTACCTAACAAAATCCATATTGCCAATCTACCAAAGTAATTACTAATATCAAGTTGTTGAAAAATCATTGGTAAGTAGTTACTAGCTGTACCGTCAATCCACTTCTGAAACACACCAAGTGCAAAGCCAAATAATACAAATCCCGCAGTTGCCAATATTTGTTTTGACATATCACCCTTTTGGGGCATTCTTATTTTTTCAAGGAATGCTTTCATTCACTATTCCTCCACAAATTCAAATTTATTTATTCAATTACAAACTAACAGTTATTATTACTTTCCTTCTAATCTTTTAATGCCACTATCACCAAGTTTTTGCAGTGATATTAATTGTGTTCTAGCAAGTTTTCTAAGTTCCATCATTCTTTCTTTTTGCTCCATACCTTTTCCAATAAGAATCGCATTATAACTTTCCATATTGGCAAGTACAAGTAACTCATTCAGACTTGCATAATCTCTCATATTACCTTTTAGATCTGGATTTTCTTCACGCCACTGTTTCGCTCTTTTGTTAAATAAAGCAACATTAAGCATATCTGCTTCACTTGCATATTTATAAGATAACTGTTCGTTGGTAAGATCTTTTAAGAGATATTCTTTGATTGCGTCTGTTTTTTCTACCCATTTCTTAGGTGACAGTGTAAAGGAATTATATCCAGCTTCCGATTTAATTCGGTCGAATTCGACCGAATTGAAATTCATGTTGTTTAAGCTTTCCCATAAACCAAGAAATTCAATTGTATCTTTTCTTCTCATCCAATTTTTAATTACATCACTTGGTTCATCGCTTTTATATCTAGCAATATCCGTAAGACTTATATAGTCATTTTTAAAGTCTTCAGTATAAATCTGAATAGCAAATCCTTTTGCTTCAATCGTCTCTTTTTTTACCTTAGACATATAAGTTCCTCCTTTATGCTGATGTACTGTTTAGAATATTTATTTTCATAATAACTGCTCTAAACAGCACACCAACTATTTATTTTTTTATAATAGCTTTTATGAAACATTCTCCACAAAACCACTGTTTGTATTTTTCATCAACCTTTTCCTCATCCTTTAACGCAAAAAATGGTAAAGGGTGTGAAAAAGAAATTAGCATTCCACATATCTCTTCAAACAAATCTCCCTCATCTGAAACATTAATATTCAACTCATCACATATTGGAAATAAGGGTTCATCATCATTATCATAAGCACCAAAATAAAATTCTTCATGATACTTTGGAATACCACATAAGTCTCCACAAATTATTGCACGAATCATATAAATCTCAGAAAATAGACTTTCTTCCTCATTTTCTGGAATTGAGCAATGTTTTATCATAACTTTAGATAAGTCGATACCAAACTTCTCAAAGAAATATTTTTGCTCTAAAGTTAATATATCACTTATATTTATATTATCATCACATTCATTACCTTCTGAGCAAAATTTTTTGTAATAATCTTGTGTAGCATCAATATCTATGCTTATTTCCCAATCCCCGAACTTTTCAAACTTTTTCAACTAACTTCTCCTAACTTCAAAAATTTTTCAAATCATTATGTTAAATATTCATATTATTTCCTTTTATTGTCTTCATGATAACATTCTAACTATAACTAGTCAATAATATTTATTAAAATGCAAAAAAACGGACTAGGGGAAAATCCTCTAATCCGAATATTTATAGGTATTTTATTATTAACATAATCTATGATTTTTACTAAACCTTCTACACTATATCTTATAGATCCATTAAAACATGGCTACTACTCCGATTATAGCAAGTAGGGCTGCCACCAACCAGAAGATAAATACTACCTTAGTCTCTGGCCACCCACACTGTTCGTAGTGGTGGTGAAGGGGCGCCATCTTAAATACTCTCTTTCTTGTCTTCTTGAAATAAAGTACCTGTATTATAACTGATAGGGCCTCAGCAAAGTATATGCCTCCAACTATCGGTATCAGTAGGGCTGAATTGGTAAATAGGGCAAAGGCTGTAACTGCACCACCAAGTGCCATAGAACCAGTATCTCCCATAAATACCTTGGCTGGGTTGACATTGAACCACATAAAACCTATACAGGCTCCAAGAGTTGCAGCTGCAAATTGGCTTATCTCTACATTCTGCACAACTATAAAGGCAAATATTGTAAAGAACAATGCAACTATTGCTGTTATACCAGATGCTAGTCCATCTAGTCCGTCTGTTAGGTTAACTGCATTTACAGTACCTAGGACTACTATCATCATAAATGGAATATAGGCAATACCTATATTTATCTCAGCCTGGACAAATGGAACAATAAACTGACTACCATCTCCTACGACCTTATACTGGTAGTATGAAACAGCAAAGGCAAGAATCACCTGTAATAGAATTTTCTGCTTGGCTGTCAGTCCTAGAGACCTAGTCATCTTGATCTTCACAAGGTCATCCATCAGACCTATTAGACCAAATCCTAGCATACACAAGAGCGCCATCAAAACATTGGCATTAATGCCCGCTCTCAACAATGTAACCGCTGTAATAGCAACCATAAACATGACTCCACCCATTGTTGGTGTTCCATTCTTCTTTAGGTGGGACTGGGGACCATCGTCTCTTACAGTCTGTCCAAATTTCATCTTGTGCAATACTGGTATCAAGAAAGGTCCCATAACCATAACTAGGATATATGACATCAATACAGTAATTGCTATACTTCTAAATCCAATCATTTACTATTTTGCCTCCTTCAAATAGTTGACTATATCTTCAAAAGCCATCCCTCTAGATGCTTTGACAAGTATAGCATCCTGATCTTCAAGTATGTTTTTCAAATCTTCTATCAACTCTTCTTTTGTATCAAAATGGTATATATTGCTTAGGTCAAATCCATGTTCCTGAGCCTCAATACCTATAAACCTAGCAGCCTTTCCCTGAGTTATTATAACGTCAGACCTTCTGACTGACTGTAGGCCGACCCTTCTGTGGCCTTCTTCTTCATAGTCTCCCATCTCAAGACAGTCTCCCAAGATAGCAACCTTTCTCCTGTCCTTATTTAAGGCAAGTACCTTTAGAGAAGCTATCATAGAATCTGGGCTTGCATTGTATACATCATTTATGACAAGGTACTTACCAGTATCTATAATATTTTGTCTGTCACCAGTGGCAACAAAATTCATAAGACCCTGTCTGATCTCATCAATGTTCATACCTAGTCTTAGGCCAACCAAGATAGCTGACATGGCATTGTATACATTGTGTTCTCCAACGGTAGGTATAGAGAACTCCTCTTCCTTATCTTCAATCTTGACTACAAAGTTAGTCTTGTTGTCAAGATTTTCAATAGACTTAAGGACTATTGTATTTTTCCAATCCTTACCAAAGCTACAAAGTGAGTAGCTAATAGCGTCTTTTTCAGCCCTTAGCTTGGATAGGTATTCATCGTCTCCATTTACAATCAGGCAACTATCCTCAGAGAAATAGTCACTTATCTCCATCTTGGCCTTGAATATGCCCTCTTGAGATCCTAGATGTTCTATGTGTGATGTACCTATATTAGATATAACAGCTATGTCTGGTCTCACTATATCAGCTAGGTAGTCTATTTCACCAAAACCTGACATACCCATTTCAATAACCGCACACTCATATGAACTATCTAGGTTGAAAATTGTAAGTGGAACTCCAAACTGATTGTTTAAGTTCTTCTCATTTTTTAAAGTCCTAAACTTGTTTGACACAACAGCATATACCATGTCCCTAGTTGTAGTCTTACCTACACTACCTGTTATACCGACAACTGGTATGTCAAACTTATTCTTATAGTATTTTGCAAGTTGTCCCATAGCTAGTTCAGTATTGTCTACACAAACTATACTAGATCCATCTAGCTGGTCTAAAATATCCAATTCTTGACTAACCATAAAAGTCCTGCAACCAAGATCATAGGCAGACTTGATATACTTGTGTCCATCAGTATTCTCACCTATAATGGCTATAAACATAGTATCCGGTCCAGCCTGTCTACTGTCTATAACAATAGAACTAAGACTAGCCTCAAGGTCTCCTATGACTAATCTTCCATTTGACTTTTGACCCCTTGTAGCTTCTAGCACTTCTTTGATTTTTAAGCTAATCATTTCTTGCCTCCATCTAAATATATTACTTCCTAATCACTATTTTTTCTCTGCAACCCTTAGCTTGGCACTCCTAGAGCGTGGGTTGACCTCTATCTCTTGTTTACTTGGTAGAATAGGCTTTCTAGTAATTATCTTAACCTCGCTGACCTTGTCACATGAACAAAATGGTAGTTCTGGTGGACAGATACAGTCTAAACTCAAGTACTTATACTCATTTTTCACTATCCTGTCCTCCAAAGAATGGAAGGTAATAATACATATCCTTCCCCCAGGATTCATCATGGATACTGAATCATCTATCATCTT
Organism: Peptostreptococcus anaerobius VPI 4330 = DSM 2949; assembly: GCF_000381525.1. Taxonomy (GTDB): domain Bacteria; phylum Bacillota; class Clostridia; order Peptostreptococcales; family Peptostreptococcaceae; genus Peptostreptococcus; species Peptostreptococcus anaerobius. The sequence goes on along the minus strand of NZ_KB906609.1, from coordinate 41,256 downwards.
TTTGATGACACCAAGCTCATTATTTACCTCGATTCTAATGGCCTGGAAAGTCCTTTTGGCTGGATGTGGACCATCTATTCTAGCCTTTTTAGGTATGGCCTTTTTGATGATGTCCACCAACTCAAAAGTAGTATTTATATCTTTTTCTTTTCTCTCTTCTACAATAAACTGGGCAATTCTACTGGCCCAATTTTCTTCCCCGTAGTCTTTGATAATCCTATGTAGGTCTTCCTGTGAATAAGTATTTACAACATCCCAGGCAGACATAGAATTTCTATCATCCATTCTCATATCCAAGGATGCATCATTCATATAGGAAAAGCCCCTGAACGCTTCATCCAATTGGTGGGAAGACACACCTAGATCTGCAAGAACACCATCGATACTGTCGATGTTTCTTTCAAGGAGTTCTTCTTTAATATTCTCGAAATTGCTATGGACTAGGATTACCCTGTCTTTAAACTCTGCTAGTCTTTCTTTGGCTACATTGATGGCGTTTATATCCTGGTCAAAACATATCAGACGTCCATTTTCACCCAAACGCTTGGCAATTTCCTTGCTATGGCCTGCTCCACCCATAGTGCAATCCACATAGGTACCGTCTGGATTAATATTTAAATTGTCAATACACTCATCCAATAATACTGACACGTGCTTAAATTCCATCTTTACACCTCTTTTTTAATATAAAATGCAGGCAAAGTCCAAAAGCAATGCCTAATAGACTTACAAACTGAGCCATTCTTATAGGACCAAACATAAGTGAATCTGTCCTAAGCCCCTCTATAAAGAACCTTCCAAAAGAATACACAGTCATATATACTGCCATCAGTTGTCCCTGGTATTTCTTGTTCTTTCTAAGCTTCATTAAGACTGCAAATAGGACAAGGTTCCATATAGATTCATATAGAAAAGTAGGGTGTACTTTTTGTCCATCTACAATTATACCCCATGGTAGGTCTGTTGGTCCACCGTGGGCCTCCTTATTGATAAAGTTGCCCCACCTACCTATTGCCTGGGCAAGGGGTAGTCCTAGTACAACTATATCCATCAGCTTGAAGAAATCCAGTTTTTTTATTTTTGAATATATAAAAGCAGTAAGTAGACCTGCTATAATTCCACCGTGAATAGCTAGACCACCGCCCCTGATATTGAATATCTCAGACAAGTTGCCAGCATAGTCCTGCCATGAAAATATAACATAATAGGCCCTTGCACCAATTATTCCAATAGGTATCATAAATAGGCAAAGATCCATTATATAGTCTTCGTTATAACCTACTCTTTTAGCTTCTTTTGTGGCTATAAATACAGCTAGCATCATACCTATCGCAATCAATATTCCATACCACATAACGTCTATGCCCCATAGGCTAAATGCTACTCTATCCATCTTACCTCCAAAATTTCTTAACACTTCTTTAATACATATGGCTTATACAAACAGGCTTTTGACTATAAAGCTTATAAATATATCCCTTATTGCCAGTCAAACAATAGATTATTGGCTATAGAACTAGCCAATAACCTATTATATAACAAATTTATAAATTTTACTAGTTATCCTTTTTAGGACTAACTATAGATATGACACTCATATCCTCTTTAAAATATTCTCTCAACCTAGCATCTATCTCTTCAAGTTCTATACTCTTAAGTACTTCCAAATAGTCTAAGAAGTTTATCCCCCTAAAGGAATATGATAATAGGTTGTGAGCTACATAGCTAATTGAGTCAAAGGACTTTAAGAAACCACCTATTTTTTTCTTCTTGTTGATTTCAAATTCACTCTTGTCTATGCCCTTTTGTCTCAAATCCAATATATAGTCATCAACTACTGACTTTAACCTTCTAGGATCCTTTGATGAACCTGAAACCAAGGCATAAGAGTAGTCCTTCTGTGCAAGGTAGCCACCATTTAGGTTGCCCATGACAAGGCCCTGCTCATATAGTTGGTTATATAAGTCTCCACTTTCGGAAAATATGATGTCGTACAAGATATCACTCACTATCTCTTTTCTAAGTACATCTTCCGGCTTAGTCTTGTCCACTATATCCTTGTATCCTATATAGAACATAGGCATGGAAACCTTGAACTCTTCCTCAATTTCTTTTTTATTTATCTTGTCGGGCTCTTTTGGCATAAATCTCTTAATATTTTTTTCAACCATCAAGTCATTCTTATTAGATGCTTTGACAGATTTTATTATTTGATCTGGATCCAAATCACCCACTATAAATAGCTTCATATTTGAAGGGTTGTAAAAAGTCCTATAGCACTTATATAGCTCTTCTGGATTAATTTCCTGAATCGACTCGACACTACCAGCTATATCTATATTGACATGGTGGTCTGAGTACATGGCCTTTAGGCAGTTCATGTAGACATTCCACTCTGGATCATCATTGTACATCTTTATTTCTTGGGCTATTATACCCTTCTCCTTATTGACATTCTTGTCTGTATAATAAGGTGTCTGTACATAGTCTATCAAATGCTCCAAAGACTCATAGAAGTTATCTGTTGCAGAGAATAGATAAGCAGTCATATTGAAACCAGTAAAGGCATTGGCACTCGCACCAAATGCAGAGAACTTATCAAATGCATTGGTCTCATCTGGTTGTTCAAACATCTTATGTTCTAAGAAATGGGCTATACCATCACTCACCCTTATCCTCTCATTTTCTCCAATCGGAAGAAATTCCAGGTCTACAGACCCAAAATCAACACCTAGTATCGCATACTTATTTACAAAGCCCTTTTTTCTCAAATAATATACCTCAAGACCATTGTCCATAGTCTCTGAATATAGCTCTTCATTAATAATTTCGTTGTATACTCTCTTCATCCTAGACCTCCTATCTCAAGAAATACACTGTATCTTCAATTACTTCTTGTGATACGTCTATTATATCTTGTCTGGTAACCTTGGAAACATAAGCTATAACCTGGTCCAATGTCAGGTCATTTCTCGATATGTGCTGGTTGTATATAAAATCTGTCTCTCCAGATATAGAATCATATCCAGCCTTCATAGAGTTTATTATGCTTCTTTTTGCATTTTCTATTTCAAGGTCAGTAAAGTTACCCAACTTGACATCTTCTAATTCTTTTCTTATAAGTTTAAGAGCACGATCGTACTGGTCAGGGTCTATACCTGAGTTGACCATCATAAGTCCCTTACACTTTTCAAGACCAGAATTTGCATAATAGCATATAGATTCTTTTTCTCTTACATTGTTAAATAGCTTAGAGTGGGGACCTCCTCCAAAAATAGAATTTGCTACTAAAAGACTATAGTATTTATCAAATTCTTGGTGGTCTACATTAGTTCTGTGACCTATGACCAACTTGCCCTGCTTGTTGCCAAAGTCTTCCTGGAAATACCTAGTTTCCTTTGGCTTGTTCAGGTAGTTAGAACGCCTGATTTCCTCTATATTGCCCCTCTTAAACCTAAACTTTTCCCTGCAAATTCTCTCTACATATTCCTCATCAAAGTCCCCTTCGACAACAACAAAAATAGGAGATGTCTCAACCAGTCTCTTATATATATCATACATTTGTTCTGGACTTATGGAGTCAATGTCTTCTACATAACCGCTAGAGTTGATTGCATACGGCTCGCCCTCGCACATGAGGCTGATACACTTAGATGATGCGTAGGCTTTTTTATCGTTTATCTTTGATTCTATCTCTTCTCTTAAGTTTTCCTTTTCTATATCTATAGCCTTTGGATTCAACTTAGAATCTACAACCAAGGGATTGAGCACAATTTCATTTACAAAGTCTATGACGTCCTCAAATATAGGCTGGTCTAAATAAGCATCGGATATAGTCAAAAACTTAAAAGAAATTAGCAACTTTTCTCCATGCTTTGACACACCATTTGTCATAGACATTCCGTACAGGTCATCCAATCTCATGGATACCTGCTTCATATTCTGGTACTTCTTAGTTCCAACCACCATCATATTCGATAACAGGGATAGGGCTGTCACTTCTGACCTGTCTATATTTCTTTCAAAATAAACGGATACCAAATTAGATTTAAATTTTTCATTTTTAATGAGTCCCAGTGTCAGGCCATCATCCAACTTTATTTTTCTAATATTTGACATTTCGTCACCTTCTTTACTTTATCACTTATTTGGCAGTCTAAATTTTCAATTTATTTTTTTACAAACCTTATATGACGTAGGGGTAGCTTGTTCTCTATGTCTGTACCCTTGATATTTATTGAGTCTATATTGGCTATATCATTTAGGGCCATAACGTCTTTTATATTATTATAGGAAATATTAAGTGATTCAAGCCTCCTAAGGCCTTCTAGTGGCCATATATCCTCGACTTTATTCTTATGAAAATCCAATATTTCAAGTTTAGAACACTCTTTAAGAGGACTGATATCCTCAACTTCATTATTGCCCATATAAAGCAACCTAAGGTTTGTAGCTTTTTCTATTCCACCTAAGTTTGTTATACCCTTATTATCTAGGTCTAATAAATCAAACTTATCCATCATCTCCTGAGTGACTTCACTACCATCAAAAGACTTGTCAATTTTGTCTCTATAGTTTTCTATTATTGCATTTTTCAAATTGTCACACTTAAATTCCACAAACATAATAATATACCTCCTAAAATCACAAAACCACTGGCTGATTCTACTAGTAAACCTAAGACAATAAGCCAGTTTTCTATTTACTTTTAACAGTCTATCCTAATTGCCCTTATACATTAAACTTGAATAGTATAACGTCTCCGTCTTTAACTATATATTCCTTACCTTCAAGTCTTACTAGTCCCTTTTCCTTGGCTGCTGCCATAGTTCCATGCTCAATAAGATCCTCATAAGCTATTGTTTCAGCCTTGATAAATCCTCTTTCTATATCTGAGTGGATCTTTCCTCCAGCTTCTGGTGCCTTAGCTCCATTTCTTATAGTCCAAGCCCTTACTTCCTGAACACCTGCTGTTAGGAATGATATAAGTCCTAGTAGGTGGTATGATGACTTGATCAACTTGTCTAGACCTGACTGTTCAAGTCCTAGAGTCTCTAAGAACTCTAATTTTTCTTCATCAGTTTCAAGTTCAGATATTTCAGCCTCAATCTGGGCACAGATTACAACAACCTCTGAATTTTCAGTTGCTGCAAATTCTCTAACAGCTGCCACCATCTGGTTGTCAGCACCATCATTTGCTAAGTCATCTTCAGATACGTTAGCTACGTATATTACAGGCTTTGAAGATAATAGGTCTAGTCCATTTACAAACTTCCACTCGTCTTCACTAAGGTCCATAGTTCTTATTGACTTACCTTCTTCAAGGGTTTCCTTCAAGTTCTTTAGTATGTCTAATTCACCCTGTAGAGTCTTGTCTGCCTTTAGGGCCTTTGTTGTCTTTGTAATCCTTCTATCTAGTATTTCCATATCTGAGAATATAAGTTCAAGGTTTATTGTTTCAATATCCCTAAGAGAGTTGATTGATCCATCAACGTGAACTACATTTGAGTCTTCAAAACATCTTACAACGTGAACTATGGCATCTACTTCTCTTATGTTTGATAGGAACTTGTTACCAAGACCTTCACCCTTTGACGCACCCTTTACTAGACCTGCTATGTCTACAAACTCTATAGCAGTCTGCACTATCTTCTTAGAGTTGTATAGGTCCTTTAGGACATTTAGTCTCTGGTCTGGCACTGATACCACACCTACATTTGGGTCTATTGTACAGAATGGGTAGTTTGCTGATTCAGCACCCGCCTGTGTTATTGCATTAAAAAGGGTACTCTTACCAACATTGGGTAAACCCACTATACCTAATTTCATATATTACTTCCTCCAATTTCAATTTATATAATTAATACTTTTATTTATATAATCCATATCTCAATTTAACTTATTATATATACTATTTCATTCTATATTCTATTTTATTCTATATTCTATACAATTCATATATAAATATGATATTATCTGTTTGATCTGTTTTCCATAACCTTTTTACCAGCCTTGATAACCTCAGCCTTTTCGTCATAGAATACCCTTTGACCATGGATGTACTGGTATTTTTCATGACCCTTACCAGTCACAAGCACCATATCTCCATCCTCAGCCATCTCTAGGGCCTTGTAAATAGCCTCTGCCCTATCTACAACCTTATGCACTTCAGAATCTGACCCAACATATGACTCAGCTATCTCATCTATTATCTTCATTGGGTCTTCGTCATCTGGATTGTCAGTTGTTATTATTGAAACATCACATAATCTAGCTGCAACATCACCTAACTCTTTTCTTCTGATGGCTGCCCTACCACCTATTGATCCATATACACATATCATCCTATTGTGGTCATACTTTAAAAGAGTATCAAGTACATTTTCAAGACTTAGACCATTGTGGGCATAATCAAGTATTACAGTTGCATTGTCAAGCACAGGTATAACCTCTACCCTGCCATCAACCTTTGCATCTGATAGGGCCTCTAGCATCTTGTCCTTGTCTATACCAAAATGGTCACACACGCCTATTACAGCAAGGGCATTGTAGATTGAGAACTCTCCAGGAGAACAGATATGAGTCCTTACAGTATCCTGGTCCTTTAGCTTGTAGTCAAAATCAACACCCAAGCTAGCACTAGACCTAGTAAGCTCAATATTACCAGCCTTGATATCAGATTCCTTGTCTATAGAAAAACCACAAGTAGGACACTTAGCATGGTCTACCATATACTGGGCGTTTTCGTCGTCCACATTTATGATTCCATACTTGCATAGTCCAAACAATCTTGACTTACACTCCCTGTAGTGTTCAAATGTAGGGTGTTCCTTAGGTCCTATATGGTCAGGAGATAGGTTGGTATATACACCTATATCAAAATCTATATCGTCTACCCTACCCATCATAAGTCCACTTGAAGATACCTCCATGGCTACACATTCAACTCCTGCATCCAGCATTTCCTTTATAGTCTTTTGTAGTTCGTATGATTCTGGAGTAGTGTTAAGAGTCTTTTCAGCAACATCATTGTAGAATACTCCATTTGTACCTATAACACCTGTGTTCATACCCGATTTAGTAAGGACAGTCTTTATGTAGTTACTAATAGTTGTCTTTCCCTTTGTTCCAGTTATACCAACAACCTTAAGCTTTTTTGTAGGCTCAGAGAAGAATATTGCTGACATTCTTGATAGGACCCTTCTGCTATCAGGTACTATTATCTTTATTGCATCATCTTCTATTTCAAGGTCATGATTGATTATAAAGACCCTAGAGCCCTTGTCATAGGCTCCCTTTATGTAGTCATGTCCATCTACTGTTTCGCCCTTGATAGCCACAAATATGCTATCTTTTACAGCCTTTCTAGAATCGTATACTATATCGCTGATTTCTATATCTTCTAACTGACTTTCCTTAATGTTGCTTATATACTCTATATCTTTCAATAGGTCTTTTAGTTTCATTATTACACCTCGTTTTATTTACTAGAAAACTCTTCCTTTAAGTATGCTCCTGCCTTTTCTATTGACTTGATTACCAAAATCTCTGTTGAGTCGACAAAGAAGTCATCAGGAAGCTTCTCATCCTTTTTGATAATAGATAGCTCAGTACAGCCCAAAATCGCACAGTCGCATCCATTAGCCTTTAATACATCCACTATTTCGTTGAACACATCCATATCTGCCTTTTTACCAGCCTTGACATCATCATATATTATTTTCATGACCTTTTTCTGCATATCATCATCAAGGATATAGTAGTCAACTCCCTTTGACTGACACATAGACTGGTATAGACCTGTTTTAATATTGCCAGTAGTTGCCATGATTCCGATCTTTTTGTGACCCTTCTTAATGGCATGACCAACTGTCTCCTCCAACATATTGAGAATTGGAACATTGATTGAGTCCTTGATCTTATCATAGAAGTAGTGGGCTGTATTACAAGTCAATACCATAAAATCAACCCCACAAGCCTCTAATCTCTTTGCATCCTCTATTATATAGTCTAAGGGACTATCATCTGATTGGCCAACTATGTAGGCTGTCCTATCAGGTGTGGATGCCCTATTTACTATTATCATGTCTACATGGTCCTGGTCACACTTGGCATCTGTCATCTCTACCATCAAATCGTAAAAATAAACTGTCGCCATTGGTCCAAGTCCACCTAGCACACCAATTGTCTTATTTGCTTTCATATAATTCTCCATCATCTTAACTAGTTCAAGTCTTAAATACAAGTTCTAAGATAGAACCTATATATAAACAAACTCCTAGTATTTTGTACAGTATTTATTAAATTTCCTTCTCTGGTTCAGTCCAAATAAGAATATATATAGACTCCTCTTGAAGTTACCAGATAGATCATATTTGTAGTGGTAGGCAGAACCGCTCTTACCTTCCTTAACTAGGACCTTACATCTCTTAACCAAGGTCTTGTCCTTTACAAAATCATAGACAACACTCGCTGGTATTACATGCCAGAAAAATGGGTCCTTCTGTATCTTCAGATCCATTTCCTTATTGTATACCCTGTCCTCTACAACATACTTGGCTATATTGTTGCCTGATGCAGTGACATAGTTGTTAGACCTACCCTGTCTAAGGTTGATTTCAAATACCTTGAACTTACCATCCCTATCATCATACTTGATATCAAAATTGGAGAAACCTACATAACCTATCTTCTCCAAGAATTCCTTGTACTTTTCCATCAACTCTTTTTCGTACTCCGTTATGATGGCTGCATGGTTACCTATTCCCTTTGGAGTATGCTCCTCTAGTAGGACGTGGCCTAGACACATCATCTTTACCTTGCCATTTTGGTCTGAGTAGCAAGTCAATACCCTCATATGGTCATCTTCACCAGGTATTAGGTCCTGGATTATCATTGACTTTTCATAGCCATGTGAATAACAGTCCTTGATGATCTTGTCAAACTCTTCCTGGTTGTTGGCAACATAGGCCTTATTCATACCCTCAAATGGGTTCTGGAAGAACGATATAGAATCAGATGCCTTTACTATTACTGGATAGTTAAAACCAAAGTCCCTAGTAGCATCTCCCTTGTTGTATATGTAAGTCTTTGGGTAATCAAGACCATATTCCTCACATACATTATAGAATGATTCCTTTTCAACAAGTCTGTTTTTAAGGTCTGAGCAAATGTAAGGAACAATAAAATACTTACTTAATTCATCTCTATGGTCGATTATTAGTTCAGCATACTCGTCAGTGCAACCCATCAGTATCAACTTTTCGTCATCAGAATGTTTCTTGGCTTCGTCAATTAATATGCCTACAAACTTATCAGGGTCATTGATGTCAGGAGTCACCCTAAAATCTATAAACCTACTATCCTTTGTAGCACCGAGATAGTACCTTCCAAAAGCTATAGACGTAACACCGTAAGCTTCATGGTAGGCCCTTGCAACAGAATAGCAATTTAAATCTCCACCGCATAGTATTGGCTGAATCTTAATATTTTCCATTTGTATTCACCTCTTATATTTATTGTATATTAATTACTAGTTTGTCCTTGTATATCCTATAGGTAGATTGCCCTAACGACACTACTACCCATTAAATATAATATCTCATAATGGATATATTTGCAAGGTTTGGGGCAAATAAAAGGGGTATAGTATCAATACTAACCCCTCTTTACATTTTTTATAAAGTTAACACCTATATTTTTACCTATCTGCCTTACATATTTTAAATCCGCTAATAATAGCATCTCCCACAAGGTCATCTGTCCCATTTACTATCCTGTCCCTATATGATATATCTGCTGGAGACCCACTTGGCCACCTAGAATCAAACCACTCCAAAAACCTATCCCTATCATACCTAATAGGAAGTGCCTCTATATATAGACCATCCAAACATTCCCTATATATAGCCTTGTCACTAGCCCTCTTAGATATCCTCGTAAGCAATCCAAAATTTTCACCCTCAAAATTAGGCATCCCCGATGCACCATTGTTTATAACTGCATTTTTACCATCTGAATACGCAGCTGGAGCACAAGTATGGGTACAAGCTATTATATCTATATCGTGTTCTTCAAACCAAGCCTTAAGGTCTTCTTGCCTAGATTTATCCGATAGATTTTCTCTAGAACACTTCCAACCTGCCAAAGACTCCTCATCCCCATGTGTGATAGCTATCCTTTTACCTCCAAGAGAAACTACCATGGCCTTTTGCCTTTCCTTTAAGATGTCTATCATTTCTTTTTCTTGGTAGATATTAGACTTCATCATGGAATGAATGAGGTTTGACCTATCTACTGCGCCATCATCTACACAGTCTGGATATGAACAACCACAACCAACATTTATATCAGATTCCCTGATTAGCTCGGCCTCAACATTACCCAATATCTCATAATGACTAGGCTTATTCACATCAGAATCAAAACTTATATTATTTATACCTTCTTCTATTTTTTTGAAGTCTTTTAACTCTATGTCAAACCAATGTATATCTCCATTAAACATTATAATTGGTTCATAATCTTCATCAAGTCTCATTTTCTCAATTTCCTTGAGAGCCTCATGATTACCGTACAGGCCTCCTACAACATATATGGTATCTGCATTTATATCATTTGTTTTATCAGTATATATTCTTTGGTCTACCCTATAATCTATGGGGCAAGTTCTACCTGGTCTATTCATAACTTATCTCCTTTAATCATCTATATATATATTATTATACCCTGTATAGCTAATAAAAGCAAAATACAGGGCCTTAATAATGTCTTTTTTATATAGTTTTTAACTTGTCTTTTCACCAAAAACTAGGCCAGCCACAATATAAGCTAATGTACAAGCAATCAAGCCATATAGGTTGACTCCTAGTAACATTGCATACTTTCCTGTGCCTATATCAAACCAAGCTGGTATAGCATTAAAGGTCATTGCAAATCCCAATATGATTCCTATCCAAAAACTAAGGTGGAAGCCTATTTTAGTAGGTCTAACAAGGCCATGCAATAAGAATACTGGAGCAAGACCAATGACCATTGTACCACTTATAGTAGTAGCTTTTAGGATGTCTGTTCCTAAGATCATAGGCAGATTACCTACTAAAGCTATAATCACCATAACCAACATACCTAATTTTCTAGACTTATCTCCAAGATCTCTTCCTGTCATTCTAGGAAGATCATAGGCAGTAAGCTTGGCCAAACTTGAAAATGTCGAATCTAGAGTAGATCCTGCTGCCGATACCATTACAGCTATCATAAGGAAATAGGCCCCTGTACCAAGAGTCCTTCCTAAGTCTGCAGGTACATTGTCTGATATAGCCATACCTGTGATTTTGGCATGTATACCTATAAAGGAAAATACAACAATAGCTATAAATCCTAGCAACCCTGAAACTATAAAGGCCTTTAACATTGTTTTTTCTTCAGATACAAAACCTCTATCAGTAAGAACTGGATCATGAAATGGATAAGAAAATATCTGTAGAATTGATACTAGTAACATATCTACACCTGCATCAATCTTCCAACTACCTGTTGTTAGCATTTCTCCTACAGTATGGTGTGGCATGATTATAGCTACAACCCACACTACAAATACTACAAAAATTATTGCCTGTATAGTGTCTGTAACTATAGAACTTCTTAGACCACCCTTCATTGAATATACCAAGGTAATAAGGGTAAATACCACTGCTGCAATTATAAACTCCTTGCTACCTGACTTACCGTAATATCCACCGACAACTGATGTATTTGACCAGACTTCATTAAATAATCTAATAAGTATAGCAGCTGAAAATGCAACCGCTGCTCCATGGCCGTAGTTTTCAGTCAAGAAACTCACAAGACCCTTGGCAGCATATCTAGTCCTCAACCTATAAATAGCAAAACCAGCTAGCGGTATACACAACCAGTAGGCTGCATAGGCAACTCCACCCACTATTCCATAAGTAGCTCCTAAGTTTGCAGCATTTGTAACTGATTTGGCAAATATCCAACTTATAAAAATACTTGCTGTCAGCATAAATGGAGATGCTGATTTTCCATCCTTATCATGCCCCATAAAAAATCCGCCGACACTTTCTACTTTTGGAGACAGTACCATCATTATAAGTCCATATACTATCAAGAATCCCCAAAATAATAACCCGATTTCCATCTAAATAAATTACCTCCTGTTAATAAAATATAATGACTGTCTACACTACTTATAATTGACAGTTACTCTATATAATAACATGATTTTAAATTGTTTTAATATACCTTGTATAATATTTTGTAATTTTTAAGTTTTTCTTAAAAAACGCCCCTTGGGTTTAAAACCCAAGAGACGAATATTCCGTGTTTTTTCAAATTGTCTATATATTTATACAGATCAAACTATCTAATACCAACTCTTCCAGCTTCTGCCTTAACAGACTTGCCTTCTGATACTTCTATAGTCTTACCAGCTTCAAGGTTTGTAAATATAACAGGTGTTATAGTTTCATAACCCTTTGACTTTATAAATTCAAGGTCCATATGAGCTAACTTGTCTCCAGCCTTTACCTTATCGCCAACTGAGCAGAATAATTCAAATCCTTCTCCTTCTAGCTTAACTGTATCTATACCCATATGAATTAATACCTCTAATCCATCGTCTGTAGCTACTATTATAGCATGCTTTGTAGGGAATATCATTCCTACTTCACCGCTTACTGGTGAGTATATATCTCCATCTTCTGTCTGGGCTGCAAATCCTTCACCCATTAGCTTCTGTGAGAATACTTCATCATTAACCTTTGATAGGTCATGGATAGTTCCATTAACTGGTGCCAAAACTTCTAGAGATGAGTCTAAATCAAGTATTTTCTTAGGTTCTTCTTCAACCTTAGTTGCCATACCATCAACATAAGCATCTTCTACTGTTGAGCTTTCAAGATATTCTTCAAGGTTTGACTTGATTATAGATACCTTTGGTCCGTATATAACCTGAACACCTGAACCAGACTTGATGACACCAGCAGCTCCTGTAGCCTTAAGTACGTCATCCTTTACCTTCTTAGAATCAACAACAACACACCTAAGTCTTGTAATACAGTTGTCAACACTTTCTATGTTTGACTTTCCACCTAGACCATGAACTATAGCTATTGATAATTCATCATCACTTGCATTTGCACCCTTTGAAGATGCCTTACCCTTTTTAGCATTTACATCAGCCTTAGTATATAACTTAACTTCAGCATTTGCATCATCTTCTCTACCCGGAGTCTTAAGGTTAAACTTCTTTATTAGGAAGCTGAATAGGAAGTAGTAAACTACAAAGTAACCTATACCTGCTATAACTATTCCAATCCAGTTTGTCTTTGACTGACCCTGTAGTATACCAAATAGTGTCATATCTATTAGACCACCTGAGAATGTCATACCAACTGCAACCTTCATGATGTGCATTAACATATAAGCTAGACCTGCAAATATACAGTGAATTAGATATAGGAAAGGAGCAACGAATAAGAATGTGAATTCTATTGGCTCAGTTATACCTGTAAGCATTGATGTAAGTGCTGCTGAGAATAAAAGACCACCTACTAGCTTTCTCTTTTCAGGCTTTGCAGTTTTGTACATAGCAAGAGCTGCACCTGGTAAACCAAATATCATTAGTGGGAACTTACCAGCCATAAATCTTGTAGCATCAACACTGAACTTCTGTACTGTCGGATCAGCTAGCTGAGCAAAGAATATATTCTGAGCACCTTCCACCATCTTCCCACCAACTTCTAGAGTACCACCAACTGATGTCTGCCAGAAAGGTAGGTAGAACACGTGGTGAAGACCGAATGGTATTAGGATTCTTTCCATGAAACCATATATCCAAGTACCAAAGTATCCAGATACTCTTACCAACTGACCAACCTGGTTGATACCTAACTGAACTGTAGGCCATACGTAGAACATTAATATACCAACAACTAAGTATACTATAGCTGTTATAATTGGCACAAATCTAGTTCCTGAGAAGAATGATAATGCCTGTGGTAACTGGATCTTGTAGAACTTGTTGTGTAGATAAGCGACACCAAGACCAACTATGATACCACCGAATACACCCATCTGAAGTGACTGGATACCAACTGTCATAGCAACAGAACCTGCAAGCATCTTGTCCGCTCCACCATTAACTGTAATCATAGCTGCTATAGCAGTATGCATAATGAAGAATGATAGCGCACCAGCAAGTGCTGCAACAGCCTTTTCAGCCTTAGCCATACCTATTGCAACACCCATCGCAAATAGGATTGGAAGATTGGCGAATACTACTTCACCTGCCTGAGACATAACTGTTAGCAATGAGTTTGCAAATGTCCCAGGACCTAATACTGCTGTTAAATTGTAGGCTTCTATTGTTGTTGGATTAGTAAATGAACCACCTATACCCAAGAAAAGACCAGCTACTGGTAGAATTGCTATTGGAAGCATGAATGATCTACCAATTCTTTGTAAAATACCAAAAATTTTGCTTTCTCCCATGAGAAATACCTCCTATAATTTTATAAATATATTTTTGAAAATTAAATGCCGATTACTAAAATTCCAAATTTCAAGAGTGCAAGATTACGAGCTCTAAAACTTACTAGTGCAGGCAAAATTCAAACTGTTTAAATAACAAAATAAAAAGACCTAAGTAATGGATTTTGCAAAATAGACAGCGCCCTATACCACAGTGCTAGCACCAAAATATAGAGATAAATAATACCAATAAATAAATTAAGATATATACTCACTCACCCTATTTACACAAATCTTCCATACACCTAAGTCTTGCCTTCTTCAGTAACAACCCCAGAATCATGTATCTTGAATTTGTTTGAGACCCTCTCGATATGCATAGTCAAATACAGCTTTTCATCATCCGACAAATACTGTCCATAGTTGTTGGATACATACTCCTCTATTTTTTCTACACAACCGTAGGCCTTATCATATTTAATTTTCACAACTTCAAACAATTCTCGACTATTGTCTTCCCTGTGATCGCTAGCCAGAAGTCTCTTTGCAAAAAATCTAACGTGCGTCACAAGCCTTTCATAGTCCAAATCGCTCTCTCTGTAGTCTATTTTATAATAATATCGTATAATATTCAAGACATCCTTTAAAATTTTCAAAACTTTTATATCTTGCTGATATTTTTCAGACTTACCCTGGTAGTAAGAATTTACTATGTGGACTGCAATAAAGGCGGCTTCGTCCTGTCCCAAGTCAATACCGAGTCTATCCTTTATATAGTTTACAGCTATCATACCTGCCTCAAACTCCTTGGAATAAACACGCTTAATTTGGTATAGAATAGTATTTCTAACCACAATCCCCTCTTTGTTCCTTTTTAGAGCAAATGCGATATGGTCTGCAAGGGCTGGATATATGTATTCATACAAGTTTTCCCCTAGAAAATCTTCGATCCTATTCACTATAGAGTTGGTCATTTCAAATATTTCAGGATCTATTTCACTTGCAAGACTGACAATCCTATTCATGATACTATCATCACTAGATATAAACTTCTTTTCTATCTTCTCAATGTCAACCTGCATACCCTTCTTTTTCTGAAAACCAATACCTGCACCAGTAAGTATAAATTCTTTGCCCTCTATATCATCTCTGACAAGGACGACATTATTATTAAAAATTTGCTTTATTACCATACTACTCCACCCCTACTGATTAAAGATATACTCACTATTGTCAATTATACCCCAAAAATATCTATATAGCAAATATATTTACTAAAATCTCCTATATATTTTAAATTTCCACTTATATATTTAGCCATATTTGTTAGCTATATTATAAGGCTAATATTTGTAGTATTTATCTATATATTTTCTATATAGTTCCATTGTGTTTTATACTTATTTGCAATCGTTGATACTAGAATAAAACATCGGTGGCCAAATCCAATTAAGGACTTGACCACCGACGCTATTATTTTTTTATTTTTAATTTGCAAATGACTTGTTTAACAAGATTTATTTTTCAGCTAATTTCTTGTAGCCTTCATATCTATCACGAGCATTTTCTTCAGCCATAGTGAATAGTTCTTCTGACTGTTCTGGGAACATCTTAGCTATTGAAGCATATCTGTTCTGACCCAATATGAACTCTCTGAATGATTCAGTTGGTTCCTTAGAATCAAGGATGAATGGGTTCTTACCTTCAGCCTTAAGTTCTGGGTTAAATCTGTATAGGTGCCAGTATCCAGCCTTAACTGCATCAGCTTCGTTTTCAACTGATTTACCCATACCCTTCTTAATACCGTGGTTGATACATGGAGCGTAAGCTATGATTAGAGATGGTCCATCATGCTTTTCAGCTTCCATTATAGCCTTAAGAACCTGGTTCTTATCAGCACCGATAGCAACCTGAGCAACGTATACGTTACCGTAAGTAGCAGCCATCATACCAAGGTCTTTCTTCTTAGATCTCTTACCTGAAGCAGCGAACTTAGCCATGGCAGCAGCTGGAGTAGCCTTAGAAGACTGTCCACCAGTATTTGAGTAAACTTCTGTATCGAATACAAGTACGTTTACATCTTCACCTGATGCAAGAACGTGGTCAAGTCCACCGTAACCGATGTCATATGCCCAACCGTCTCCACCAAGAATCCAGTTAGATCTCTTAACAAAGTAGTCTTTTAATTCTACAAGTGGCTTAACTACTTCTGGGAACTTACCTTCTCTATCTAAATCTTCAACTAAAGTTGTGAATACATTACTTGTAGCTATTGTAGTTTCACCGTTGAACATATTTTCAAGGTATGAATCAACAACATTCTTGTCATCTCCAGATACTAGTTCAGATAATTCCTTAGCTAGACCTTCTACCTTGCTTCTAAGCTGAGTAACAGCTAGGTACATACCATATCCATATTCAGCATTGTCTTCGAATAGTGAGTTTGCCCATGATGGACCCTTACCTTCGTGGTTAACTGTGTATGGAGTTGATGGAGCTGAAGCACCCCAGATTGAAGAACAACCTGTAGCATTTGCAACCATCATTCTTGGTCCAAATAACTGAGTAACAAGCTTCATGTAAGCTGTTTCACCACAACCAGCACAAGCACCTGAGAACTCAAGAAGTGGCTGTCTGAACTGTGATCCCTTTATAGTTGTAGCAGGCATTACATCTGGCTTAGCAGATACCTTAGAGAAGTCAGTTGCAAAGTACCAGTTTTCTTCCTGTACTTCCTTCTGTTCTTCCATTGGCTTCATAACAAGAGCCTTAGTCTTAGCTGGACAAACGTCAGCACAGTTACCACAACCTGTACAGTCCATAGCAGATACCTGTATTCTGTACTGTAGGTTTTCTAAGCCCTTACCCATTGCCTTCTTAGTATTGAAGTTTTCTGGAGCATTCTTAGCTTCTTCTTCTGTTAATAAGAATGGTCTAATAGCAGCGTGTGGACATACTAATGAACACTGGTTACACTGGATACAGTTGTCTATCTGCCATTCAGGAACATCAACAGCTATACATCTCTTTTCGTATGCAGCAGTACCCTGAGGGAATCTACCGTCTTCTCTACCTAAGAATGCAGATACTGGAAGTGAGTTACCTTCAACAGCTGTCATTGGTCTTAGGATATTCTTGATGAATTCTGGTTCGTTGTTATCAACTACTGCTTCTTCATCTGCAACGTCAGCCCAAGAAGCTGGAACATCTATCTTAACAAGAGCATCTATACCCTTATCAACTGCAGCATAGTTCATGTTGACAACCTTGTCACCCTTCTTGCCGTAAGTCTTCTTTATAGAATCCTTTAGGTATCCAACAGCATCTTCTACTGGTATTATATCAGCTAGTTTGAAGAATGCTGACTGACAGATCATGTTTATTCTGTTTCCTAGTCCTATTTCCTTAGCTATGTTAACAGCATCTATAGTGTAGAACTGGATGTCATTTCTAGCTATGTATCTCTTTAACTTAGCTGGTAAATGTTCTTCTATTTCTTCTGGTGACCAGATAGTGTTAAGTACGAATGTACCACCCTTTCTTAGTCCCTTGATTACATCATACTGATATACGTAGCTCTGCTTATGACATGCTATATAATCAGCTTCGTCAAGTAGGTAAGTAGCTCTGATTGGAGTATCACCGAATCTTAAGTGAGACATTGTTATACCACCAGACTTCTTAGAGTCATAGTCAAAGTAAGCCTGAGCGTACTTGTTAGTGTTGTCACCGATAATCTTGATAGCCTGCTTGTTAGCACCAACAGTACCGTCTGAGCCAAGACCCCAGAACTTACATCTTACAGTACCAGGAGCAGCAATCTTAACTTCTTCTGAAGAAGAGATTGAGTGGTTTGTAACATCATCTACTATTGATATAACGAATCTATCCTTAGGAACATCTGATACAAGGTTTTCGAATGCAGCGTTTAGGTCAGTTGGAGTAACGTCCTTTGAACCAAGACCGTATCTACCACCGATTACCATAGGAGCATTTTCCTTACCATAGTAAACATCTCTTACGTCTAAGTATAGAGGTTCACCTATTGAACCTGGTTCCTTAGTTCTATCCATAACAACGATTCTCTCAACAGTCTTAGGCATCTTGTCTAAGAAATGCTTAACTGAGAAAGGTCTGTAAAGGTGTATCTTTAAGATACCGTATTTTCCGCCTCTAGCGTTTAATACATCTATTAATTCTTCAGCAGCTTCTGTAACAGAACCCATAGCTACCATTACATACTTAGCATCTTCTGCACCATAGTAATCAAATAGGCCATGTGGTCTGCCAGTTAACTCTGACATCTTGTTCATATATTTTTCAACTATTCCTACCATATCATCGTAGAACTTGTTAGATACTTCTCTTGTCTGGAAGTAAATATCAGGGTTCTGAGCAGTACCCCTAGTCATTGGATGGTTTGGAGAAAGTGAGTTATCTCTAAAGTCCTTAACTGCATCGAAGTTAAGAAGCTTAGCATAGTCTTCATTTTCCATTAATTCAACCTTCTGGATTTCGTGAGAAGTTCTGAATCCATCGAAGAAGTGAATGAAAGGTAATCTACCTTCTATTGCAGCCAAGTGAGCTACTGGAGCTATATCAGCTACTTCCTGTACTGATCCAGATGCTAGTAAACAACATCCTGTCATTCTCGCAGCCATAACGTCCTGATGGTCACCGAATATAGAAAGTGCCTGAGATGCAAGCGCACGTGCTGAAACATGGAATACACCTGGTAATAATTCACCAGCAACCTTGTACATATTTGGTAACATCAAAAGAAGTCCCTGAGAAGCAGTATAAGTAGATGTAAGTGCACCACCAGCTAAAGAACCGTGGAAAGCACCTGCAGCTCCACCTTCAGACTGCATTTCAACAACCTTGACAACCTGACCGAATATGTTCTTTCTTCCCTGAGAAGCCCATTCGTCAACAACTTCTGCCATTGTTGAAGATGGTGTGATCGGATATATAGCAGCTACGTCTGTAAAGCAATATGATACGTGGGCAGCGGCTGTATTTCCGTCAACAGTTTTCAAAAATTTTGCCATTACTAATTCCTCCTTAAGAAATTTAAAAGTTAAGTATAATGTTTCTTGTATACAATATGAAACAAATAAATAAAATAACCTACCTTTACCTTACTTAACAATGTAAGCGTAAAATAAAAAAATAGAATTACCTTTATCATGAATTTATCCCATATTAAATTACAATTAAATAACTGAGAATTTATATCATTATTTCTAATAAAATAAATATAATTCAATTATCAAGCTTAATTATACTAGACTTATGAGAAAAAATCAATCATATTACAAAATTATCTTTGTCTAATTATAATCATATTATAGGTGCTTTATTGACCATTTTTACTTTACATTATTACACATAATCCATCATTTAATTTCATATCTTATCATCACACCCTAATTAAAAAAAATATGTAAATTAAGTAAAAACCTTTTTGAGTTTAATCTTTATTTTAAAACTTTTGTAAAAAAAACAACCCCAACATAAGAAAAATATTATGTCGGGGTAGAATATATTTTGTGTAATTTTTATCATTTAATAAAGGCTAAGAGGATATCATCCTTCTTATCATCATCAACTGAGAAATGTTTAATGAGTTTGTCCAGCCTTTTTTTAATGGTTTTCTCGTCGCTATCTATATTATCAGATAAGAATTCGACTAGTCTTTCATGGCCAAATTCCTCATGTTCCTGATTCTTCATCTCAATTATACCATCAGTAAACATACACATAGCCTTGCACTTGTCTTTTGAAAAGTCTATCTCTATCTGCGAATACTGTTCATTGTTAATTATACCAATTGGGATACCCTTGGCATCAGTATCTATTTCAACATACTTGTTGTCATTATCAAATATTATAGGTTGGTAGTGGCCTGCATTGGCAAGCTCCAACTTGTTTGTATTTTTATTGATAGCGCCAACCACTACGGTGGCATATGCACCCATATTATCAAACTCATTGTACAAGTTTTTATTTAATTTAGTTATTATTTCTTTAGGGTTTGGAACCTTTCTGACTAGAACTTCAAAAGCACCCTTAATCAAGGCAACCATGTAGTTGGCGACTATACCATGCCCCATTACATCTGCCAATATAAATATAACCCTGTCATCTACAAGCATAGAATGGTAAAAATCTCCACCTACGACCTTAGCTGGTTTCATAAAATAGAACAAGTCACGATCTGCAAATTTTTTCATACTATTATTGTCCATTATCAGTTTTTGCTGGTGTTTTAGTACAACTAATTCATCATTTATGGCCTTGTTTTCCTCTAGTTTTTCGCTGTAATCATAGCTCTTAACACTAGTTGCAATCTGTTTAGCAAGAGCTCCAATTATATTGAAATCATCTTCAGTGTATACCTTATCACCCACTGCCAAAATTACTAACATTGATTTTGAATCAATTATGACCTTATAAAAAATCCTATTCGTATATGACTTTCCATCAACCAAAACTTCACCATCTGTTTTGCCATAATCATATATTCTGTGGTCTTTTAAAATTATAGGCATCCTTGCTGCAAGACTATTTATAGCATTCTGGTCGTTGGCACATGTAAACTTCTGACCCATAGGACCACCATTTTCACCTATATTATAAATATTGACCATAGAAAACTTACTATCAGTAGTATCAGCTACGACATTTGCCATCTTTTGCAAATAGTAGAATATGTCCTGAGTTGAAAATAACCTTTTTGAAGCCTTGTTTATATTTGTAATAGACTGCCTTAACTTGCCTATCAACTTATTTATACCATCATTCTTTTCAGTTATGGAAATTGAAAGCGACATCATTGACGCGACCTGAGTTATAAAGTCTATGTCTTCTGGCTTGAGTTTTTCCTGGTCAGAAAGATAGCATGTCATAAATCCGATTACCTTGTCGTTTATTATAAACGGAAAAATAGCCCTACCAATATAGCCCTCGTTAATAGCTAGGTTCTCCTCCCCCTTGGCTTTCTCATTTTTAAATATATCATCAACTATAACTACCTTCTTCTCTTCTACAGCCTCATGGATATAGTCCGGATACACAGAAAAATCTATCTTAGCTCCATACTCCTCGTTCTGCGGAAAAATCTTAGGTATATAGTTTAGGGTGGATGAGCATACTAGGTGGGCATAGTTGTAGTCATTGTTGTAGAATAAATTCACACAAGCCTTAGTAGGATGTACTACAGCCAACATATTGTTTATAATCTGATCTTTTACTTCATAAAAGTTGTCTGACTGAGTAACTATTCTGGAAATCTCAACTAGACTCCTCATTCTCTTGTATTCATTCATAACCAAACCTCCCAAGCTATAAACTAGTCTATCTCCACTTCCCTTAAAATAACAACGGTTATCACTTATTTAATATTATACGATAGTGTGTATGACATTGTCAATCACCTGTCTTATAATGTATTTTTAAAAATGCGCCTTAATAATTAAATTTTATAATAGGTCTTATTTTATGTTTTATTAGATTAAATATATATTTATTCGACATAATTATATGAATATTTTGTTTTTATATCTAGATTTTTTCGAATTTTTGATGTATCATTAAACTAGAGGTGATGTAGATGCAGTTTATTCATTTGGATTTACAAACTAGGTATAATATTTACACTCACACAAAGAGAGTTTTAAGAAAGTACCAAAAAGGTATTATTTCTGGAAAACTTACTTCGGATCAATTTGTAGACAATATGCTAAGAGATAAATCTATTGTTGAAATTTTAAATAGAATCCCTATTTCTTCAAAAGAATTTAGATCTACCTATAAGGATTACGTAGACAAGCTAATAGATATACAGAACGAGACTCTTGCAGCTAATAAGTATAGGTCAAAAACGAACTCATCAAGTAAGGCTGAATACTCTAGCATATTTAAACTCAACAAATTACTTAAGGATAGCGGTTTCTATTTATCAATGCCAACGCAGTACCTATCTCAAAAAGACATAGAAAGTATAGAAAAATTTATCATGACCGGCAAAATTGATTTAGGTGAAGAGAAGATTTACCACTATGTTTGTAAATAAATAAAGAGGGGCTTTTGCCCCTCTTTATTTATTTTATCTGTTTTTTATATATAACAAACTAGTATTTAGTATCACATATTTATATATCACAAGCTCTTCTTTAATATAGGATAATATTTATATACCAGATCCATTTGCTTGGGCTGCATTTATGCCTGCTAGATAGGCTGTTGAGTATGCAATTTGAAGGTTATAACCTCCTGTAAAGGCATCAACATCTATAATCTCACCGCAAAAATAAAGATTTTTTACTATCTTTGACTCCATGGTAGATGGATTAATTTCTTTTACATTTATACCACCTGATGTAACTATGGCTTCATCTATAGGTCTTGTTGACTTTATATGGAATTTTATAGATTTGATAAGGCCCACCAAGTTATGTCTTTCTTGTCTAGTAATCTGGTGAACCAATTTTTTTCTATCTATTCCAGATTCATCAATTATATAGCCGATTATAGACTTTGGAAGCAACTTAACTAGCGAGTTTTCAAAATCCTTGTTAGAAAATTCTTCAAAATCCCTCTGCAATCTCTTATCTAATTTTTCAAATGAAAGGGCAGGTTTTAGGTCCAATTCAACCTCGTAATCACCCTTATCAGATATATAGCAAGATGCTGACTTAATGATTGGGCCATCTATTCCATAATCCCTAAATTCCAACTCACCAAAATCACTATATATAGGCTTAGCGTTTTTTAAGAGTTTAATACTTACATTCCTCAAGTTTAGGCCCACCAAGTCACTACTAGGTCTAGGCATAGTCTCAAGCCCTACCAAGGAAGGACTAAGCTCTGTACAAGTATGTCCTAACTTCTTAGACATTTTATAGCCGTCTCCTGTTGAACCAGTAAGTGGATAGGACTTGCCACCAGTAGCTAGGATAATAGAGTCGCAAGATACAAGGTCATTTTCAGCAGTCCTAAGACCTAGTATGTTCTTATCTTTATCAACTTCTATAGATTTGACCCTATTGTTCAAAATCAACTTGACACCTGCATCCTTAATCATCCTATCAAATGTATTAACTACATCAATAGCCTTGTCGCTCTCAGGGAATACCCTCTGTCCCCTTTCGATCTTGATTTTAAGCCCATATGACTTAAATAGGTCCATAGCCATGTCATTGGAAAATGAATAGATTCCACTGTACATAAAATTACCATTTTTGTAGATGTTTTTTATTATATCTTCAGGATCTTGGGCATTGGTTATATTACACCTACCCTTTCCTGTTATCCTTAGTTTCTTGCCTATAATTGGATTTCTTTCAAATATAGTCACATCTGCACCCGATTTTGCTGCATGATAGGCAGCCATCATACCGGCTGGTCCTGCACCAACAACCAAAACTTTCTTCATACTTGCCTCCTAGTCAATCCATCCAAAATGTTTACATGCATACTCTATGCCGTCATCATCTGCATCTTTTGTGACAAAGTCTGCAAGGTCCTTTAGAGAATCTACTGAGTTTCCCATTGCAATTTTGGTCCATTCAGGCCTAAACATTTTTATATCATTTGTATTATCTCCAAAAACAACTATATCCTCGTCCTTGATATCCATTATTTTCATCAGTTTCTTTATGCCCTTGGACTTATCATCTGGTTCTATTATTATATAGTGGTCAGAATACCTAGTGTAGGTAACATTCTTAAGACCTTCAAGCCTTGCCTCTTCTTCTAAATTGAGATATGCAAACCCCTTGTATATAGTATCATAGTCCCTGATATTCATATTTTCTACAATGGTTGTGTCCATATATGATTTTAGTCTAAGTATTTTTTCCATAGCATCTGGAAATGTCCTATCTTTTGTATACCACATCCTTGTATCGTCAAGGCATATACTCCAAGGTATATTTTTTTCTTCAAACTCATCGACAATGGATATTACCATATCCCTGTCAAGCGGTTCTATATCAACCTTTCCATCTACTACTAGACCATTTCCACCGTCTGTCACCATGTTGTTTATACCCAAGTCTTGGCAAAAGTCCTTGGCCATAACGTGCATCCTGCCTGTAGCAATAGACACATAGTGCCCCTTGTCTTGTAGGGCTTTTATGGCTCTTCTTGTAGACTCAGGTACAACCCTGGGAAATCCAATAGCTATAGTATTGTCTATATCAAAGAAAAAATATTTTCTTTTTCCCATCCTAGATATCCTCTACCATTGCTATATAAGGAAGATTTCTGTACTTTTCATCATAGTCTATACCATATCCTACAATGAACTTATCTTCAATAGTAAATCCAACATAGTCTACATCAATATGTACCTTTCTTCTTTCAGGCTTGTCCAATAGAGTACATAGCTTTAATGACTTAGGATTTCTTGTCATTAGTGTATCGTATAAGTTTCTAAGAGTAGCTCCTGAATCTATTATATCCTCAACTATAAGGACATTTTTTCCCTCTATATCAACGTCTAGGTCTTTTAGTATCTTCACTGTTCCTGAAGACTCTGTACCACTACCGTAACTAGAAACGCTCATAAAGTCTATATTTACATTTAAGTCTATCTTTCTCATAAGGTCAGCAACAAATACACTTGCCCCCTTTAATATACCCACAAGCAGTATATCCTGTCCTTCATAATCTTTCTGGATTTTTCCAGCAAGTTCTACAACCTTCTTTTCAATTTCTTCCTGACTTAGCATAGTCCCTGTAATCTGATACATATTTTTCTCCTTACTTTAATTATAATAGGTGAATTCCTGCTGCTGCACAGTCTTTTACCATGCCCTTTGGCCATATACCAACCTGCACCTCACCTATATGAGCCTTCCTTAGGAAGAATAGACAAATTCTTGACTGTCCTATACCTCCACCGATAGTATATGGTAGGTCACCATTTAATAGGTCTCTATGGTATTCAAATTTCTTTCTATCCTCTGCTCCTGCAATTTCAAGCTGTCTTTCAAGGGCTTCTTCATCAACTCTTATACCCATTGAAGACAACTCTATTACGTCATCTAGAACAGGGTTGTAGAATAGGAAGTCTCCATTCAAGTCCCAATCATCGTAGTCAGGAGATCTACCATCGTGTTTTTCACCTGATTCTAGGGCCTTTCCTATTCCTGTTAAGAATACAGCCTTGTGTCTTTTTACTATTTCTCTCTCTCTTTCCTTGGCTGTTAGGTTTGGCCATTCATCCTCTAGCTCCTGTGATGATACGAAAGTTATTTCATCTGGAAGAAGTGGTTCAAAGTCTGGATACTTAGATAATATAAAATCATCTGTCCTCTTAAATACATCGAATATTTTTCTTACAATCCACTCTAACTTTTCATAAGTCCTGTCTGATTTTTCTATATGGTATTCCCAGTCCCATTGGTCTACATAAAGAGAATGTAGGTTGTCTAGGTCTTCATCCTTTCTGATGGCATTCATATCTGTGTATATACCTTCATTTACAGGTATTTCATACTTCTTTATGGCTGTTCTCTTCCACTTTGCTAATGAATGTACTATCTCAGCCTTTTTATTTAAAAATGGAACTGTAAATGAAACTGGTGTTTCAATACCATTTAAATTATCATTAGTGCCTGTCTCTGGAAGAACAAATAGTGGAGATGATACTCTAAGTAGGTTTAACTCACTCGCTAGTTCATTCTGGAAAAAGTCCTTTAACTCCTTTATAGCTTTCTGTGTCTCTAAGACACCCATTTCGCATTTGTAATCTTTTGGTATTATCATTACCATAATACACATCCTCCTGTTTACTTTAATTTATATATGATCGACCTTGCTAGTTTGAGTTTAACTGTCACCGATAGTTTTGGTGAACAAACTACATATAAACTCAAATACCCTTGTGTATTAGTATACTATCTGGTCTACGCTCATAACTTTGTAATTTTTATATTGTTTGTAGGGTGTTTTAAAACCGGCTGATATCTGAGTTCTAATTGTAGATACCTGCTCTAAAAAATATGTGTTATATGCCTTGTCTGGCTTTGCAGACTTAGAATTAAGGGTTACACCAAGCTGGGTGGCATACCTGATTATATGCGACCTAGGATCTGCTCCAAGACCTGCTACCCTACCACCAAAGCCATAGTTGGTATTGAAAAAGCTAGAAATCTGTCCGTTAAGTAGATTATAATTTTCACTCATCCTACCAATCTGCTTTAGTCCATATATATCCATCATAAATTTAGTTGAATTTCTTTGAGATAGCTCAGCTATAATAAACTTATCACTAACCAACCTATTCAATAGCACTTCGTCTATGTCTCTGGATGTTGGATAGAAGTTTATATCATTTCCGTACTTAGAAATATACTTGCTGATCTCATTGGACACATATGCCTTCTTAGATATCCTGTCCATACCACTTGGGATTTTAATTTCTTCATATGGTGTATCTATCTTTGACGACTTGTCCCTAAGCTCA
Source organism: Peptostreptococcus anaerobius VPI 4330 = DSM 2949 (assembly GCF_000381525.1). Taxonomy (GTDB): domain Bacteria; phylum Bacillota; class Clostridia; order Peptostreptococcales; family Peptostreptococcaceae; genus Peptostreptococcus; species Peptostreptococcus anaerobius. The sequence goes on along the minus strand of NZ_KB906609.1, from coordinate 14,285 downwards.
GCAAGAAGCTCTTGCTTATGGTCATGACCGAGTGACTCTTCATCAACTATACTGATAAACCTCTCTGCACCCAATGTTTTTGCTATATCGACTATTTCCTTGGCATCTGTCTTTTTTTCATAGTCAAGGGATATATCAAAGTTTTCTGCTAGGTCTTTGACATCTTTACTTGAGAAAGCAGATATAGTTATTATATCCTTTCTAGCCCTGTCTAAACTTTTAATATAATGTATTATACCAGAATTTTCAGAAGAAACAACCAAAGTATTTATATCTTTATCATTTTTTATCTTATCAAATATTTTATTCATAGCCTGACTATCCATATCATCTGGTAAAATGCTATGACTTATGTCTAATTTTTCATCCTTATCATGTTTTTTCTGGTATTCATTATTCTTCACTAAGGCTTCAGCTGATGAATATTCATTGGGTTGAAGCTTCTCACTGTCAGTAAGTATCACCACTTTAGTAAATTTATCATATTTTGTATCGACAATTTCTTTTTTCTTTTCCCCTGAACCACATGCTGTCAATGTAGCCATCAATACTAAACCTACCAGGGTAAATCTAATTTTCTTAAAAGTCATATCAACAATATACCTCCTAGTAAATTCTTGGGCTTAGGTATATAGACCTAACATATCCATAAGCAGAACCTGAATACTGGGGTTCAACTAAAAGTCCCAATTCTTGATTAGCCCTATCCCTGATAGAAGAATCCTCATAGCATTCCTCTAAGGCAAAGCTCTTATCGTACATATATAAAGCTGTCTCTATTGCTATCTCAGTAGTAATCCCCTGTCTGCTCTCACTTAGTCCAGCTATTCTACCTTTCATATTCTTCTTTTCAAGAACTGATGAAACCTTCTCGTCAAAATCTTTTCGTTTTAGGCTATGCATTTCTTTTTCAAGCCCTAGCTCCTTGGCTAGTATAAGAGAATCTTGGTCACTATTTATATTAGGTACTATGTAGCCCAATTTCAAGGAGTCCTTTAATATATCCCCCGTCAATTTCACCTCACTAGTATATACTGCTATTTCCTTGCCATTTTCTTTGACAAGCTTGTCAGTAACCTCATGTATCTTGCCTGATTTCACATCATTTATAGACATAGGCACTTCTACAAACTTGATTGATGACTGGTTGCAGTATTCTCTAGCTTCACTTAGGTCTAGATACTGTTCTGGGTCATTAGAATCTTTGTTGTATATATAGGCAAAAGTATTAGCTCCCATCTGGCTTGATAGGGTAGCTATATTCCTTGCTTTCCTATTTTCATCAATATTCATAGCAACCTCTATATTAGTGTCCTTTCTAAGATTCCTACTGTCATCTTCTCTGGATTCCTGCATATCAGCCGCAATAGTTATTATACCAGGTAGCTTTTTCTTGACCTTGTCAAATACGCTTATAAGGCCCTTGTTTTTTGAAGATATAATCAAGACCTTAACATTTTTATCTATGCTATTTGCAATTTTGTCTATTTCTTTTTGTTCAAAATCACCCTTGACTGGTGGCAAGTAGTTTATCGCAATATCGTTATTATTAAAATACTTGTTATCTATGTACTGGCCCTTAGGCATATAGACAGTTATCTTAGACTTTTTATTTGTATATTTTGCATTAGTTTGATCTTGCTTATTTCCTGAAGAACAAGCGCTTGTAAGTGCCAATATAGAGCAAAGAATCAAACTAGAAACACATTTTTTCATTTACTTCCTCCTAACCCTCATATCCATTTGGGTTTTGTTTTTGCCAGTTCCAAGAATCTCTACACATATCATATATATCATACTTGGCTGTCCATCCTAATACCTTTGAAGCCTTTGTAGAATCCGCATAAGAGACTGCAGCATCCCCTGGTCTTCTAGGACAAACCTTATAAGCTATATCAATACCTGATGCCTTTGAAAAGGCCTCAATAAGCTCGTACACACTGTATCCCTTACCTGTTCCAAGGTTTATATGTTGTAGACCGAATCCACCCTCTAGAAGCTTTTCTATTGCATTTACATGGCCACTCGCTAGGTCTAAAACATGGATATAGTCCCTAACACCTGTTCCATCCTTGGTATCATAGTCATCTCCAAATACATTTAGATATGGTAATTCACCCAGGGCAACTTTGGTCATATATGGCATTATATTGGCTGGAATTCCTGTACTCTCCTCACCAATCAAACCAGATTCATGGGCACCTATAGGATTGAAGTATCTCAATATAGCAATTGAATAGCTATCGTCAGCATTATAAAGATCCTCTAATATCTGTTCACCCATCACCTTAGTGCTTCCATATGGATTCACACTAGTTCTTGGGTAGTCTTCCTTGACAGGTAGGTGTTTTTCTTCTACTACACCGTAAACAGTTGCAGAAGATGAAAATACAATCTTCTTTACATCATACTTGTCCATCAGCTTCAAGGTATTGATCAATGAAAACAAGTTGTTATCATAGTACTTTATTGGATTCTTTACAGAGTCTCCCACAGCCTTGTAGGCTGCAAAATCCACCAATAAGTCTATATTGTTTTCTTTAAAAACCCTCTCTAAATCTTCACTCCTAGTATCGACCTTATAAAATTTAGGCCTCTTACCACTTATTTTTTCTATTCTATCAATAACTAATTCATAGCTATTAGAAAGGTTGTCTGCTATTATTACGTCATAGCCTCTATTTATCAATTCTACAGCAGTATGACTTCCTATATAGCCAGCACCACCTGCTAATAATATGCTCATTCTTCCCCTCCTAAATCATTTTACTTGCAATATCAGAATCAACTATTTCAATTAAATTATCTTCATCCATTTTTGAATCTCCCAAAATCAACCTATCTAGGTCAACCTCCCTATAGATTACGCTTTTTTGTCTCTCTTCAAAATCACATAACCTATATTCTTTGTTTAATATATCATTTATAATCACTATCTATATCCTCCAGTATAATAAAAGTCGCTGTCAACCTTCATTTTTCCAAACTTCATCAATGAATATAAATCATCTATAAGGTCTTTTCTTAAAATTTTAGAATCTTTGTCTACACTAAACTGCCTAAATACATGGGCTGACTTTATCCTATCCATCATCTCTAGCTTTACCTCATCCTCATCCAATGTCATATAATTTGAATAGATGTTTTCATATATTTCAAATACTTTTTTGACAGTTCTTGATACATAGTGAGGTAGTAAATTGTATATTAGGTGACTAAGCTTCTTGTAGGATAAGTCACAATAAAAATCCAACTGGTATAACTCAGACTCTTTCATCCTCTTGGCAACCGACTTTCTCATTTCTAAAGGGAGAAATAATTGGTTTACATTTTCCATGCACTTTATAATTTCAAAAATATCTTCTTTGATGTCATTTCTTATCTCAAAAAAGAGTCTTTCAAGCCTTTCTATCTGTGAGAGATCACATGATTTTCTAAGTGACCTAAAGTAGTTTAATTCATTAGTTTCAAGTATTTCAGCCATATATACTGAAGTTAAGTCTATACTCTCCAACCTATCATGAAGGTCTAAATACAGGTCATTGATAAAATTTATCTTGTCAACGCTAGTGATATCCCTGTCAGCCATATATTGGTACTTGCTATTCATAGCGTATATATGACCGTAAAAATTAAATACGATCATATCGGATATAGATTTTATCCAATTTTCATATACCTCGTCCATACCTACAGAATCCAGAAGGGTCCTTTGATACTCAGAAAAAATTTCCTCAGATAAATCTTTCAATAAACTTTTTCTAATGTTAATTACAATATATTTATCCTTATATTTGATTTGTGTCTCAACATAAAAGTCTATATCACTGTCCTTATCATCTATAACTGAAATATCAGATACCAAGTTTTTCTCAATATCAAGAACGCACTTATCGTAAGACTTGTATATACCAATCCTATCTTGATCTACCTTGATAAAGAATGGCCTATACTCTTTTGTATAGCCTATGTACTCATTTGATACAGGCTTTATCCTATCAAACCCAATCTCTTGAGCATTTTTGTCATTTAAATATATATTATACACATCCTGACCATCATAAACAATATAATAGCCATCTCCTATATCCAACTTTGTAAATTCATGGATACTTTTGCATATAACTTCTTTTTTGGACTTCTTCTCATACATGACAAAGAGATCTTCATGCCTTATAAGGTACATATGCTTTTGTAGGTAGTCATTGGAGTTCATGATTCCACTCACCTTACAAAATACAATAGGGTCATTCTTAGGTAAAAATCCCAACTTGAAGTTTTCATTTACCAGTTCATCAAAATTTGAAGGTATAAAATCGTTGATTCTCTTGGTAATAAAAGATATCTTCCTGCTAACTTTAGACTCTCTATCACTATAGAAATAACCCTTTATAGTCAGCCTATCTTCATCTAGGCAATATGCCTCAATATCCTTGTAAGAAAACTCAAACCTCTTGTCCCAACTATTGAATACAAACCTCTTGTCTGCCCTTTCAAAAGTTCCTGCATAAGCCTCTCTTGAATCTATAGTTACAATAGCCGACTTGTCCTCAAAGTCAAATATCATTTCATCAAGTCCATCATTTATCTGTGCAAACTCTTCCATATCCAAAACCATAAGCAGGTTGGTAAATATGTTAGAAGTCTGTCCATCTTCTGATACATAAAAATTGATACTAGGAGATACGATGTTTATATTATCCCCATCAACCTCTGCTTTTAATTTAATCTTGCTTTCTGTATAGGAATACTCTAGGTGGTCTTGTTCAGCTTCCTTTAAACAATCAACCTTGGAAATATAAATATTTCCAAGGTTTGTTAAGTGTAGGCATTTATCCTCTAATTTATATTCTTCAATTCCACTTAGGGCAAATCCTGATTCAGCAACAAAAATCACTTTTTCTGAATCTGACAAAAGATTACCCCCTTATTGCTTACTTTTTAATCCCGCTTCGTAAATTTCGTCTAAGTTAGAAATATATCCAGCATTTTTGCCACTCGATACAATTTGATTTTTCAAATCATTATAGTCAGTTTTAAGTTGTTCGGATGTCAACTTAGGAATCCTTGTTTCAAATGCTTTAATTTTAAGGTCATAGTACTTGTTCTGGGCAGATATATAATTCTGTATGCCCTTTGCACCTATCCTACTTGATTCAGCTGCAGCCTGGTTGTAATCGAAATACTCACCAACCTTCAACATATAGTAGCCAGCATTTCTTACGACAACAGGGTTAACTCCTCTTGCCTTAAAATTATTGGCAACGGATTCTGCACCATCTTTGTCCTTTGTAGCCCCTACAAATACTGTATAGTAACGACCCTTATTCTTGTACTCATCTGCTTGCCTATCTAATTCTGAAGCCTGCTTTGTTATAGAATCCTCTTCTTCTATCTTAGAGTTCTTCTTTGCAAGTTCCTTTGTATCAACTTCATCACCCTGGTCCTTAGTTGAACCCTTAGTCTTGTCTTGTGACCTCTTGTCAGCCTTCATCTGGCTTGTCTTGTTTGTCTCTGAAACACTAGGCGTTGAAAAGTTCTTTATTACATGAGTATATCCAAAGAATACCACCAACATAAGGGCTATAACTATTACCGAATCCCTCACTATCTTACCCTTTGTATATCCAGGTTCATCATCAGATTTTATCTTTGAAAACATACTAGTTATACCAGATTGTAGTTTTGATTTTGTATCTTCTTCACTGTCTTCAAGTACATGAGTATTTTTTGAAGCCTTTTTAGAGAATAGGTTCTTAGGCTCATCGTATTCAAATTCATCTATTTCCCTATCCTTGCTGTACTTCTTAAGCTCTCTTTCAACCTTTTTGCTTGCCATTTTTTCCTTGAAAGCATCATATTTGTCCTTTAGGCCAAATATACCAGTATCCTCAAAATCATCTTCAAAGTCTTCATCTTCTTCTATTTCAGACTCTTCATATGTATCAAGGTCCTTTTGGGGTTCATTGGATGTCCTATCTTCTTCAAGGTCAAGTGACTTGTTTAGCTTATTTGACTCTATTTTTGCTATGTCCTTACTTTCAAGTTTCTTTGACCTTACCTTGTCTTCACCTGTCATAGATATCATATCTTCAAGTTCTTTAAACTCTTCTTCAGTAGGATTCTCTTCAGTAAAATCTTCCTTAGTAGAATCTTTTTTGATATCTTCATTGTCACCAGCCTTACTTACCTTGCAAGTCTTAACTCCATTTTTGTATATGATATCTTCTTCCTTTACAAATACATCAGAATTTCCAAAGTAAGGAGCCATGATATTATTTTTTAGGTTTTCTGCTATATTTCTTTCATCCTTTAATTTATCAAGTTCTTTTTTACTCTGAACATTTTCCTTGTTCTCACTCTTTTGTCTCAACTTTAGAATTGCAACTGCACTCTGGTCCTGAATTTCTTTTTGGTTTGACCTGAACTTTTCATCGGTTGAATATGGTTCTTGAACATCTTCTTCATCTTGTTCCTCATCATATTCCTCATCAGATTCTTCATATTCATCATCCTTTTTAGCAAAAAATGATCCTATCTTAGACAAGAATGATGGCTTATCGTCTTCATCGTAGTCTTCATCATAGTCTTCGTCATATTCTTCGTCGTATACTTCTTCTTCCTCATCATCATAGTATTCATCGTCATAATCTTCATCTTCAGTATCAATCTTGTTGAAGAACTTAGCAAAACCAAACAGCTTCTTTCTAGGTCTTTCATCTTCATCAAATTCATCATCTTCATACTGGTATATAGAATCCACTTCTTCTGCGATAGTTCCATTACCACTGAAAGATTCTACCAACCTTAGGTACTGAGTTGTAGACAATTCATCTTCATCTGGGCTCATACTCTCTCCAAAGAAGTTGCTGTTTTCCATATTAAAGTCACACTTTACAATACTCTGACACTCCAACCAAGTCCTTTTGTCCATGAAAGTATTATCTCTAACCAATCTCTCAACGATCTCTTTGAACTGTCTTTCGCCGATTTTACCTGCTACAAATAATCTGAAAGTATTAGCAAATAACTTTCTATTGTCAGCAGAAACATAATCCATCAATAATACAACGCATGAAACATATTCCTTATATTCTTCTGAGAAGAGATAAGACATCTCGCTCATTTTTTCCATTTCAGATGTCTTTCTATGTACATCATTAATTTTAACAAGTACCTCAGGGGCGCTAAGCATTGAAACATACTTTATAAAGCTCATACTCTTATGTTCATCAGCTAGTTCTTCGCTACCAACCTGCTCTTCATCAACTAGGGCTTCATCCTTGAATTCTCTCTTTTCTTTTGTCGCAGTAAAAAGAATTGAATTTATTTCATTAAAAATTTCATTCATTATATCTATTTTAGCTGACTCTGTACTCATTTCAAGAATAGGACTATACTTGTCTACATCCAGAGAGATAACATTAATTACCATACCAAGAATGTCCTTATAAAGGTTAAGTATTTTATAGTCATTTTCTATTTTTTCTATTCTTTTAAATCCAGTATTCTTATCATAAGACAAAAATATCTTCTTGTCCTTTTCATTGAGTACCTTATTGCCGTTCTTCATAGCATTGTTAACATACTTTCTTGAACTATCAGTTATGTTTTCAATACTCTTATCAACTGTTTCTGTACTAAATATTACATCGTTCTGGATCCATACTTCAAGTATAGATTCCAACTTTTTAATTATTGATTTATAGAAAATAATATTATATCTCAACAACTCTATATATTTTTTTTCATCTTTATTTACTTTTTCATACTTATTCTTCAAAGCCTTGTCAAGATCTGAATTGACTTTAGACTTGTCTACTATAAAATGTTCATCTACTTCTCTTACCGCTTCTTTTATAAGACCTTTTCCAATGTTATTCAAAGTATTCACTCCTTATTTATATTAGTCCTGTGCACACAAATTCATATTTTAATAATAATATATTTTTGGTATAATACTTTAGTAAAAGTTTTTACAGTAAATATACCAAATTAAATACTTATAGTTATTATACCATAAATTATAGATAAGCTCTGCATATTTCCCAAAATAATAGGTATAATTAAACAATATATATACGAGGAGGACTAGATTATGTTTGACATTAAGATTTTTGAAAATTTAACACTTGAGGAAAAGTACCAAAGTATGCTATCAGCCCTAATAGGACTAGTTGATAACAGCGACTCTCAGACAGCAAAGTTGGCCAACTCATCAGCACTGATAAATGCTCTTGTAGGTAGACTAAATTGGTGCGGATTCTATCTAGATAACGGAAAGGAATTAGAACTCGGCCCATTCCAAGGTATGCCAGCCTGCACAAAAATACCTTACGACAAGGGTGTCTGTGGTAAATGCTATTCAACTAAGGAAACAATTATGGTTGATGACGTCAATGCCTTTCCTGGTCACATAGCCTGTGATGCTGCATCAAATTCTGAACTTGTTATACCTATTATTGTAGGAGAAAAGTGTGTAGGCCTACTAGATATGGATAGTGCTGAACTATCTAGGTTTACTCAACTAGAGGAAAAATACTTGAAGGAAGCAGTAAAGCTAATAGAAAAATATGTCTTCTAATTTATAAATTATAGCTTCATTTTTTATTATTTATGACTATGTATATATTATATACTCTTGAAAATACATCTATAAGAATGGTAGAATATATACATTCAATAATTTAAAAGGGGGTAAAGTTTATGAATTTCAAAAAAATTTCATCTCTTTGTATTGCAAGTATACTGGGATTATGTCTTTTCACAGTCAGATCCATTGGTAGCACAAACTCAATAGATTCTAAGGTCTTAAATGCTCATAAAAACAAAAAAGACTACAAGGCCCCTAAATCCAAGGCAAATAATTTTGTAAGAGCCAGGGTGGTCAAGGTTGTAGATGGAGACACAATCTCTGTTAGTATTTCAGGTAAGGTCCATAAAATCAGGATGGTCGGTGTTGATACACCTGAAACAGTTCACCCTAAAAAACCAGTTCAATACTATGGAAAAGAGGCAAGTAACTATACAAAGTCCCAACTTACAGGAAAAACAGTATACCTACAAAAAGATGTAAGGGATACAGATAAATACGGTAGGTTGTTAAGATATGTATGGATTCAAAGACCGTCATCTAATAATCCTAGCAAAAATGAAGTAATATCTATGATGTACAATGCTCAGCTAGTAAAAAACGGATATGGTCATGTATACACTTATCCACCTGATGTAAAATACATCCCTATTTTCAGAGAACTTGAATCCCTAGCTAGAAAAAATAATATAGGTCTTTGGAAGAAATCTAATACAAATCCAAAACCTATTGAAAAACCAAAGCCTACTGCAAAACCAAAGACTACTGTAAAACCAAAGACTACTGCAAAACCAAACCTATCTTCAAAACCTAAAAACACACAGGTTGTAACTCAGGGCAAGGGGCCTGTTAGGGCTAATAAAAGAACCAACATATACCATATGCCTGGTGATAGGTACTACAATAAAATCAGCCCAAAAAATATAATATACTTTAGGAGCCCTCAAGAAGCAGAATCTGCTGGATATAAGCACTCTAAAGTTTAAATAAATAAGGCAGGACCTAGATACGATATCTTAGGTACTGCCTTTTTTGCAATACTAATTTCTATGCTTATGTCCACAATAACCATCATGGTGGTGACCTTCACTGTGGTCATGTCCACAACAACCGTCATGGTGGTGATGGCTATGTTTACCTTTATTTTTACCCATATCTTCGACTAGGTCATACCTTTCCCTATCAATATCTAGCATATCTTCATCATCCATATCACTTTCAAGATTATCTAGCATGTCTTGGGCTACTTCTAGAGTTATAGCTACCTTGTCCACTATTCTGTCAATATAGTATTCATCCGCTATTCTCTCATCCTTGTAGGTACACCCTATCATCCCATAAATCTGCATCAGGTGCATATTTATCTCCATTGTCTTCCTAAGATTGCCTATCTCTTGGATTGCCTCCTGCTTGTCTAAAGATTTTAATCTATCATCCATAGCAAAGGCATCTAGCATTGTGTCTCCCATGTATGACCCTAATATAGACAGTATGCAGGCAACATCTAGTATACTCATACCTTCCTGTTCATCAATTTCATAGACATAGTGGTTGGCAGTTCCAAATGTATTCACCTTATATTCTACCAAATCAATATCTATTGGCCCAATTTCAAGAATCCTATCTATTATTGCCCCTTTGTCTCCTACCAAGAAATCTACAGACTCCATGTCATCTTGAGTCATTAGGACCATATTGTACTCAGACATTACAAGCCCTAAAATATTTATTAGTTCTAGGGTACTTAAGTCCTTTGTCGCATTCACTTCAAAGATATTTTTTTCAATATCCATCTTTAAATTTATTCTATTCGTTTCTTTCATGGTACACCTCCATAATATGATTATAAATAACAACTTTATAAGTATTACAAGTATTGCTTTCACTACTAGACCTTTATACAATACCTATTCAAGTTACATATAAAAACGCTTATCCTATAATTGACTATAATTATAGCAAATTTGTTGGGTTTTTTCCACTCTTATATAAAAGTAAACTTGCAAATATTTCTATATGTTGCTTCATTAGCCCATCATAGTCCATTAAGAATTATAGCTAAATGCACAATAAATCTAAAAACAGAGAGGGCAATACCCTCTCTGTCAAATAAGATAATTAAATTGACCGTTTATTATAGAGATTCTGCATAGATAGCTCTTACAACTTCTCTAGTTGCTTCTACTGGAGCACATCCCAATAGTCCATCAAGTGATGGTGTAGTGAATGCTAGTTCAGTCAACTTGTCTAGATGGTCTTCTGAAAATCCTTCATCTTTTAGAGTGTTTGTAAGTCCTACAGATCTTAACCATTCCTTGATTAGTTCAGCAGCCTTGTTGGCATCTATATCTTTTTCATCACCAAATATTGGTGCAAATACTTCTTCTATAGTTGCTCTTCTTGATTCAAAAGTATGTCTAACTACTGCTGGAAGTAGTATTCCTAGTCCATATCCATGAGTGAAATCAGTCTTTATAGCACTTAGTGGATGTTCCAGAGCATGTGTAAAGTGTAGTAATCCATTATCAAATGATGAACCTGCTATCATAGATGCATATACTAGGTAGTATCTAGCTTCTATATCCTTAGGGTCCTTTAGAGCCTTTGGTAGGTAGTCATGTACTAGTCTAACTACTTCTTTTGCAAGTAATATACTAAGTGGGTTGGCTACTACTGATGTACAGGCTTCAAATACATGGTTAACTGCGTCTACAGATACAGACATAGTCTGGAATTCTGGTAGGCTTACCATTAAGGCTGGATCATCTATGGCATACATAGGATATATACAGTCATATGCTATTGCTGGTTTGTATTCTTTTTCTGGTATAGATACAACAGCAAATCTATCTACTTCTGTTCCTGTTCCGTGAGTAAGGTTGATAGCTATTACTGGAGCAGCCTTATCTGGTGTAAATTCGAACTCATAAAGGTCTGCACAAGTCTTTTCTGGATATGATAGCAATATAGCAGTTGATTTTGCTGCATCTATAGGGCTACCACCACCTATACCAATTACACAGTTGGCTCCTATTGTTTTAGCTAGAGCTACTGCATCATCAACGTCCTTATGCTCTGGATTTGGAGTGATCTTATCAAATAATACATATTCTATATCATTTGCCTTTAATGCTGGCTCAACTACATCCCAAGCACCTGTCTTTTTATATGCACCCTTGCCTGTAAGTATAACAATATTATCTAGACCTTTTGCCTTTAATTCCTGAGCTATGTCATTGAACTTGTTAATTGCACCAGCTCCTAGATATGCTGTAGTTTTTAATCTTATCTCCTTGACTTCATTTACATTAATGTCTTTTTCCCACATGGTAAAACCTCCATTATATATTTTTTATATGCTCTCCCAACCCTATTTGAGGTGGATAATATCTAGCATAAATTCATTATATTATTCCTGATTAATAAAGTCAATATTTTAACTATAATTTATGTGTTTTCATTATGTTTTTGTTTAATTTTTGCTATCATATTTTTATTTTGGGATAATATCCGAGAATTTTTTGAGTATTTTTCTATTTTAACGGTTCTATCAATAGAAATTTACAATAGTCGATTGTTATTTTAATAGCTATATTGATATATAATATCTTTTTTGATCTTATCTTTTATTTATACTGGGTATGTAATATGGTATAATATTACATTGGTGACACTATTGTGCTTTGCCAATATAACAAGAATATAGAGCCAAAACTCTAAAATCAACTTTTGGGAGGTATATATGACAATAGCGGATAAAAATTTACAAAATCTTTGCAATGAAATAATGACTTCAAATAATTCAACTGAAGGCGAAAAAGTAAGACCTAAATATGCTGATGGTAGCCCATCTCATACAATATTTGTCAACCAAGTGTTCGAAAAATATGACCTATCTAAGGGGGAACTTCCAATAGTTACCCTACGACAAACAGCATGGAAGTCTGGTATCAAGGAGATACTATGGATATATCAGGACCAGACAAACGACCTTGACATATTAAAAGACAAGTACGGTATAACTTGGTGGGACGAATGGGATATAGGGGACAGGACAATTGGCCAAAGATACGGTGCAACTGTTAAAAGATATGACCTAATCAACAAACTTCTTGATGGCCTAAAGAACCAGCCATACGGTAGAAGGCATATAATCAATCTTTATCAGGAGGCGGACCTTGCTGAGACTAAGGGCCTACACCCTTGTGCTATGGAAACTCAGTGGACTGCTCGTGATGGCTACTTGGATATGACCTTGATACAGAGATCATCTGACCTCTTAGTTGCCAATGCCATCAACAAGATCCAGTACGTTGCCCTACAGATGATGGTAGCACGTCATGTGGGTCTAGAACCAGGTGTCTTCTGTCACTACGTAAACAATGCCCACATCTATGACAGGCATATTGATCAGGCAAAAGAAATAATGTCTAGGAAGCCTCAGGAAAATGACGAATCAGTAAGACTTGTTCTAAATCCTGAAAAGACTAATTTCTATGATTTCACTATAGATGATTTTACTATGGAAAACTACAATCCAGTAAAACCAAACCTTAAATTTGAAATGGCTATATAGGTGATATCATGTTAAATATGAATATATCAAATGAACCAAAGAATAACGATGCTAGACTTGCTCCAGTAAAAAATATATATATGATAGTTGCAATGACTGAAAAAACAAATGCAATTGGTATAAACGGAGATATGCTATTTTACCTAAAGGATGACCTTAAGTATTTCAAGGAAACCACTCTCAACCACACTATTGTATGTGGTAGAAAGACTTATTTCTCATTCCCAAGAAGGCCCCTTCCAAATAGAAAAAATATAATCCTTACTCGTGGGGATGGTTCCTATGAGGGTGCCTATACCCTACATTCCAAGGAAGAACTTGTAGATTATGCAATAAATAATCCCAAGGAGGATATTTTCATATGCGGTGGAGACAATGTTTACAAGCAGTTTATGGATGTAGCTAGCAAGCTATACGTTACTATTATTGATGAGGATCAAGCTGTTGAAGCTGACTCATTCTTCCCCAAATTTTGTGATGATGAGTGGCAGTTGGTCTTTGAATCTACCTATATAGAGCCTGAAACTGCACCTAGGTATAAATTTACGGTATACGATAGAAAATAATTTAAGTATTATACAATAGGAAAGAGTCTAAAAATAAAAAAGTCTAAAAATCTGAACTACAAAACGCCGAACATTGTACCGACCCCCAAAAGTTAGACCTAAAAACCTAACGATTGGGAGGTCGTTTTTTTTTCATGGCAAAATATACATTCGAACTCAAAAAAAAAATTGTATCTGAATATTTAACCAAATAATCATGACCACCCGTCCAACGGGTGGTTTGCACACGGGCTATAAGCCCAAGGGTTACCGGCCAGCGTCTAAAGGCGCTGGCTTTCACTCTGTTCAAGCTCGGCCTTTGACTCGTCGCTACCCTTTAAAGGGTATTTGTATTACTTGCCATCCCTAAAGGGATCTTCATACTCCTTGACACTTAATTTGTCCAAAGCTATATCGTGTCTTTCCTGTTCCTGAATATATTTCCTTATTGTTGCCTCATTTAATCCCACAGTACTTACATAATATCCTTCAGACCAAAAGTGTCTATTTCCAAATTTGTACTTTAAATTTGCGTGCTTATCGAACATCATCAATGCACTTTTTCCTTTGA